>CAZTRG010000086.1:0-18535 GCA_964615885.1 uncultured Planctomycetia bacterium
CCGCAGTCCCTCCCGAACCTCGCCCTCCACCTCGCTCACAATGTGCATGACATGGGAGTAGCGCTCGACCTCCTCCAGCTTGGAAACCCGGACGCTGCCGAACTCCGCAACCCGCCCGACATCGTTTCGACCGAGGTCGACGAGCATCCGGTGCTCAGCGAGCTCTTTCTCATCGGCGAGCAACTCCTCCTCGAGCGCCAGGTCCTCGGCATCGTCTTTTCCACGCCTCCTGGTGCCGGCGATGGGCCGCACCAGCGCCCGGCCTTCCTCGCAGCGCACCATGATCTCAGGAGAAGAACCGAGCAGGGCAGTATCGTTCCACTCAAGATAGAAAAGGTAGGGGGATGGGTTCAGGGCGCGCAGGCAACGGTAGATCTCGAAGGGATCGACCTCCACAGGCTTCTGGAAACGCTGCGACAGGACCACCTGGAAAATATCACCGGCAAAGATGTGCTCGCGCGCCTTGTGGACAGCCGCCTCGAAAGATTCCCTGGTGCAGTTCGATTCCATTCCCTCCGCGATGGAGCTCTCCGGCAGCTCACCAAGGGGGTGAAAGACATCCTCCCCGGGCACCGGCCGCCTGAGAGAAGCCTCGAGCTCATCCAGGCGCCGCTGCGCGTCCTGCCAGGCGGCTTCGCGTTCCTGTTCGGACTGTCCCGGTTTCACATGGGCGTTGGCAATCAGGAAGAGGCGGTGCTTGGCATGGTCAAAGGCCACGAGGGTGTCGTGAAAATGAAGCTGGGCATCGGGCAGCTCCGTTTCACGGGTATGGGTATCCGGTATCTCCTCGATGTAGCGGATCGTATCGTAGCTCAGGTAGCCGACGGCCCCACCGGTCAGCGGCGGCAGCCCGGGAACCGGAACCGTTACGCAGGTGTCGATGGTGTCCTGCAGGATCTCGAAAAAATCACCCGGCAGGCTCTCCTCCTGCCCATCAGCCCGGCGCAAGGTGGTGGTTTCACCCACCGCCGACAGGGTCAGGAAGGGATCACCACCCAGGAAGGAGTAGCGGCCGATCCTCTCTCCTCCCTCGACGCTCTCAAAAAGAAAAGACGCGCGGTCATCACGCCGCAAGCGCAGGAAGGCGATCACCGGCGTCAGGGTATCAGCGGACAGCTCCCGGTAGACCGGGACCATCGTACCCTTGTCGGCATAGCTCTCGAAATCGCGATACTGCACAGCGCTCTCCAGCAGGCTCAGAACAAAAAAAAACCTCCCCACCGGACTCATGATAGGTGGGGAGGGTAAAATTGTCTCTACCAGACCCCTAGGGAATCCACCACAGCACGCAAACCGCCTCCAGGGCAGGTTTCTCGCAATCTGAAAGACGCGGCGTGTTCATGGCTGTTTTCCTTCCGGGGGTTTTGGCCGTCATCCGGCCCTTTGGACCAGATAGAAGTATAAAAGTCCCGATGGGCCCAAGTCAAGCCGGGCGCAGCGGGTGATAACCTCAACCGGCCACGGTGCAGGATTGCCGGGAGTTACCGATGAAGCTCTCGAGGCAGGATGCCGTCGGAGAATCCGGTGCGCCATTGATCAGCCCCGCCACGGGGCCCTGGTAAAGGAGCTCGCCACCTGCCTCTCCCCCACCCGGCCCAAGGTCAATCATCCAGTCTGCACCGGCTATGACCTCCAGGTTGTGCTCAATCACGACCACTGCATGCCCGCCGGCCGCCAGCTCTCCGAGGACCTCCACCAGCCGGGCCACGTCTCGCATATGGAGCCCCGTGGTCGGCTCATCAAAGAGATAGAGCCCTGCGCCCCGGGTGGTCTTGGATAATTCGACGGCCAGCTTGACCCGCTGCGCCTCTCCGCCGGAGAGGGTGGTGCTCGACTGGCCAAGGGTCAGGTACCCAAGCCCCAGGGAATCAAGCGCCCTGAGCGGGCGCGTCAGGTCGCGGAAGGAATCGAAAAACTCAACCGCCTCCTCCACCGTCAACTCCAGCACGTCGGCGATACTCTTGCCCTTGTAGATAATCTCCAGGGTCTCGGGGTTGAAGCGGCGCCCCTGGCAGACCTCGCAATCAACCGTCATGTCAGGAAGGAAGTTCATCTCCATGCGCTTTCGCCCCTGGCCCGAACAGGCATCGCAGCGGCCATCGGAGACATTGAAGGAGAAGCGCCTGGCCTCCCACCCCCGGGTTTTGGCTGCGGGGGTCGCTGCGAAGATCTGCCGGATCCTGTTCCAGAAGCCAACATAGGTGGCCGGGGTGGAGCGCGGCGTTCTGCCGATGGGCCGCTGGTCCACCTCGCGCAGGGAATCGATCAGCTCGACACCCTTGACCTCCCGGACACCGGCAAGCGGTTCCCGCAGGCCGCGGAACTGCCTGCGGATGGATTTTTCAAGCAGGTCACGCACCAGGGTCGACTTGCCTGCCCCCGAGACGCCCGTCACCACCGTCACGGCCCCCATGGGGATCCGCACATCGATGTCCTTGAGGTTGTGCAAGGTCGCACCGCGAACCTCCAGGAAAGAAGAGTCCTCCAGCGGATCAGCCGCGAACTCGAAGCTTCGCTGGTCACGATCCCTGAAATAGCGGGCCGTCTCCGAGGTCTTGTTGGAGATGATCTCCGCAAGCGGCCCCTGGGCAACGATTTCACCCCCATGGCGGCCGGGACCGGGGCCCATGTCGATCACATGGTCAGCCGCCTCGATGGTCGCGTCGTCGTGCTCAATCACGTAGACGCTGTTGCCCTTGTCACGAAGGTCTCCCTGGGTCTCCAGCAAGCGTTCGTTATCCCTGGGGTGAAGACCGATGGTCGGCTCATCGAGAATGTAGCAGGCTCCCCTGAGGTTGGACCCCAGCGCCGCTGCCAGGCGGATGCGCTGCGCCTCTCCGCCGGAGAGGGTGTTGGCCGAACGATTGAGGGCCAGGTAGTCGAGCCCCACCTCGCGAAGAAAGTCCAGCCGCGAGCCGATCTCAACCAGGATGGGCTCAACCACAGGCCGGGAACGCTCACTGATCTCCATCCCGCTGAGGGCCTCACTGAGCTCTTCGACCGAGAGCCCCGTCATCTCACCGATGCTCCTGCCGCCAAACCGCACGGCCCCCCAGCGCCGGGCGATCCGGGTGCCCCTGCAGGAGGGACATTCCATCTCAGAGCCTTTCTGCTCCAGGTACTTGTCGCGGTCATCCTTTTCGAGCAGGTCAATCAGCTCCGATGCCATGGGGATGAGACCAGGGAAGCCGGATGCGCCCCGGCCCTCCAGCAGGATCCCCAGGGCCCGCTTGCCCCAGCCTGACAGGTTCCTCCCATCTGCGGGAAGCCCGGCCAGCCCGGCTGTCTCCTTGAGAACGGCCCGGCGCAGGCCGCGCTTGAAAGGCCATTCATCCAGGAAGGCCAGCGGGCCATTCTTCTTTGCATCCAGCGGCGCATCCCAGTTCCCGATCAGCTTCAGAGGGTCCAGCCTGTAGAAGGCCCCATAGCCGGAACACTCCGGGCAGGCGCCATGGCGTGAATGAAAGCTGAAGTTCCTCGGATCAGGCTCGTCGAAATCCCGGCTGCAGGATGGACAGGACCTGTTCCTGCTCAGGAGGGTCTCCCCACCCTCATCATCCACGAAACGAACCACCCCGCTGCCGAGCTCCAGGGCACGAGCAAGAGCCCTCGAGAGGTCGGCAGCCGCTCTCCTGGAGCCGGCACCGGAAAACCTTCTGAGCACCAGGTCAATATCATGGACCTTGTGGCGGTCGAGGCGGTGCTCTTCCTCGGGAATTTCGAGCCAGCCGCCATCGATTCGAGCCTCCAGGATCCCCTCTGCCCTTGCCCTGGAAAGAACCGTGTGATGGAAACCCTTCTTGCCGCGGATCACCGGGGCCAGCAGGGCCCCTCCGCCGGAGGCCAGCTCCCGGACCCTCTCGAGAATCTCATCGAATGACCGCGGAACAGCCTCCACATCGCATTCGGGGCAGATCTGCTCCCCCGCCCTGGTATAGAGCAGGCGAAGGAAATGGTAGACCTCGGTGACGGTACCCACCGTCGACTTCCGGCCACCGACGGTGGTGCGTTGCTCGATGGCAACCGCCGGAGGGATTCCCTCGAGATGGTCGATATCGGGGCGATGGAGATCCTCGACAAACTGGCGGGCATAGGGTGACAGGCAATCGAGGTAGCGGCGTTGGCCCTCGGAGAAGACGATGTCATAGAGCAGGGATGACTTCCCGGAGCCGCTGAGCCCTGTAACGACGACGAAAGAGTTGCGCGGAATCTCTGCATTGATGTTCTTGAGATTGTTCTCACGCGCGCCGACCACACGGATCACGTTTTCTCTCCGGGCAGAACGCCGCCGCTTCCCGGAGCTGCCGGCAGGCAGAGAGGGAAGCTTGCCTGGAGCTTCGAGCAGCTTCCCGACCCAGCGCCCTGTAATCGACTCTTCAACAGCTGCGACCTCTGCCGGGGTGCCACTGGTGACAAGGCAGCCCCCCCCATCCCCACCCTCAGGCCCCAGGTCTATAAGGTGGTCTGCCTGGGCAAGCACATCCACCTGGTGCTCGATCATGACAACCCCGTGACCCCGGTCAACCAGCCCGTGAAGCACCTCGAGCAACCGGCGGATGTCTTCGAGGTGAAGGCCCGTGGTGGGTTCATCGAGGAGGAAAAGCAGGCGGCCGCCACGTTTTGCGGCCAGAACCCTCGAGGCCAGCTTCAAACGCTGCGATTCTCCTCCCGAGAGCGTATTGAGGGGTTGGCCGAGCTGCAGGTAGCCAAGCCCCAGCGAGCCGAGAAAGCGCAGCGTCTCCGCGAGCTTCTCCTCGTGGCTGAAGAATTCAGCGGCGTCATCGATGGTAAGCTGGAGGACCTCGTGAACATTCAGGCCCCGGTACCTGGTCCCGAGCACCTCGCTGCGGAACCTGCGGCCGTCGCAGGCCTCACAGACCAGGGTGACATCGGAGAGAAACTGCATCTCAACCTGTACCATCCCCGCCCCCTTGCACTCCTCACAGCGCCCGCCCTTCACATTGAAGCTGAAGGCGCCCGCATCAAAACCCGCCTCAAGGGCCTCATCCGTCGAGGCGAAGAGCTTCCGGATCCGGTCAAAGACCTTGGTATAGGTGGCGGGATTGCCCCGGGGTGTTTTGCCGATGGGAGACTGGTCAACCAGCACGAGCTCATCGATGAGCTCAAGGCCACTGATCGAGTCGACCAGCACCTCTCCATCGACCGCAAGGCCCTGCTCCCTCTGCCAGTGGCGCCAGAGCACCTGGTGGAGCAGGGAGCTCTTTCCTGATCCGGAAACCCCGCTGACCGCGGTAAAAAGGTCGACTGGGATATCAACGTCCAGGCCCTGGAGATTGTTCTCCCTGGCGCCCCTGATTCGCAGGCACCGCGACTTCGCCGGCTTGCGGCGTTTTCTCCGGGGAGCCGCCACCAGGGAATCTCCACGCAGATAGGCGCCGGTGAGTGACTTCCGGCAGGCCGTCACCTTCGCGATCCCCCCGGCGACAACCACCTCTCCCCCCGCACTTCCGGAGCCCGGCCCCATATCGATGACATGGTCGGCGGCCGCGATGATTTCCGGATCGTGCTCCACGACAACCACCGTGTTGCCGCGGTCGCGAACCTGGCGGAGAATCTCGAGCAGGCGGACGTTATCACGCGCATGCAGGCCGATCGAAGGCTCATCGAGAACAAAGAGGGTATCGACCAGCGATGCCCCGAGAGCAGCCGTCAGGTTAACCCGCTCCACCTCGCCTCCCGAGAGGGTGCGGGACTGCCTGTCGAGCGACAGGTACCCGAGGCCGACTGATTGCAGGTAGCCCAGGCGAGATGAGATCTCCTCAACAACGAGTCGTTCAGGCCGCTGGAGATCGCCTGCCTCAATCCCGGCCAGGAGCTCGAAGCCCTCCTTCACCGGGAGCTTCCAGAATTCAGGCAAGGTCACCCCACCGATCCGGAAACAGAAGGCTTCCGGTCTCAGGCGGCCTCCCTTGCAGGATGGGCATTCGTTGAAGCCCCGGTAGCGTGACAGGAGGACCCGGATGTGCATCCTGTATTTCTTGCGTTCGAGGCTGCGAAAATAGCCCTTTGCCCCCGACCAGCCACGTCCCCCGCCCTCAATAACGAAGTCCCTCTCCTCCTCAGAGAGCTCCTCCCAGGGAGTGTCGATATCGATTCCGTGGTCCTCACAGGCGTTCCTGGACCTCGTACGCCACCGACTCGAACGTTTTCCCTTGGCTCTCCACGGCTTGATGGCACCGGCGCGAAGCGACAGCCGGCGGTCCGGGACCACCCGGCCCCAGTCGATCTCGATAATCCTGCCGAACCCGCGGCACTCTTCACAGGCGCCGTAGGGGGTATTGAAGGAGAAGAGCCCCGGGGTGGGATTGGGCAGGGCGACATCACAGGCCGAGCAGCGCAGGCCGCGAATGAAATCCCTGGAGCCGCGCGCGGTGACCAGCCTCATTCTGCCGTGTGCGATCTTGAAGGCCTGCTCGATGGAGTCTACCCGGCGCTGCCTTGAGGCGGTCCGCTTCGACAGGCGGTCAACCACGATATCGACGCGGCCTTTTTCGAGATCCCCGGCGCACAGCTCCGTAACACGAAGGACCTCGCCATTGCGGAGAAAACGCAGAAAACCCTGTCCCTGGAAGGCGGAGACAATCACCTCGACAGATTCAAAACCACCGAGTGGAACAGGCGCCACGATAAGAACCGGCCAGTCTGAGGGCTCAAGGCCGGCGAGGTGCTCCAGCACCTCAGAGGTATTCTCGGGCTCAATCTCCTCGCCGCACTCGGGGCAGTAGCCCCTTGAGCAGCGTGAATAGAGCAACTTGAGGTAGTCATTGATGCCGGTCATCGTGCCCACGGTTGAGCGGGAGGACTTCACCGCCCCGGACTGGTCGATAGCTACAGCCGGGGGGATCCCCTCGATCGAATCAGCATCCGGACGCGTGAAACGGTCAAGAAATTGACGCGTATAGGCAGAGAAGGTTTCCACGTAGCGCCGCTGGCCCTCGGCGTAGAGCGTGTCAAAGGCCAGGCTGGATTTCCCCGAGCCACTCACACCGGTGACAACCGTGAGCTTCCCGAGGGGGATATCGAGATCGATGTCGCTCAAGTTGTTCTGGCGGACTCCGCGCAGCCGGATGGCGTCCCTGCCGTTTCGAGAGTTGCTCGCGCACATGGCTCCGATTTACCCGACCCTGAAAAAAATGCAAGCCCTCAGGCTGACCCGGGCAACCGGATCTGCTGCTGAAGGAAGTCCACCAGCTCCGCAAAAGACCCCGCCAGGGGTGCCCCGGCCTCTTCAATACCCGGGATGCTGCCATCTTCTCCCAGCCAGCACATCAGCGGCCGTCGGTATTCAAGCGCCAGCTGGACCTCCGAGCGGGTGCCCGCATCTCCCGGCAGGGCGACAATGACATCGGCGGAGAGAACATTCAGATGGTTACGGCTCATCGGATCCCGGCCATCCTCACCGCTGAGCGGAAGATGGGTGCGGATCGGGATCTCTACCCATTCATTCGGATAGCCCGGGGGAGCCACCGGCTCGCCTCCTGCAACATCGCCTGGCAGAACCCCGATCACCCGGCCCTTCCGGCCCTCCACCGAATGAAAAGCACTGCTCACAGCCGCCATCACGCCGCTGCCGCCGCCGGTGAGCAGGTGGCAGCCGCTGGAGGCGATCCACTCCCCCAGCGGACCGGCAAGCTCTGTATATTCCCGGCGGCCGGAGCCCATCACCCCCACTATTGGCTGACGGAACCCACCCGGAGTGCTATATTCATCCGGCATGACTGATTCTCTTCAAATGAAACCCCGCTCGGTATTCCTCGGAGGAGTCATCCTCGAGGGCGGCCTGGTCCTGGTCGCGGTCATCCTCGGCTACCTGCTGGCCGGCCAACCACTGCTGAACCCCATCCGTTTTGACCTCGAGGGGCTCGCTACCGGTCTGGCTGCAACGGTGCCCATGTTAGCCTATTTCGCCTTTTCCCTGTCACGATTCGGCCAGAATATCGCCGGCTTCCAGAAGATCTACAGGCTCCTGCATGAAATCCTGTCGAAGGCCATCATCGAGCTGCCACCCTGGAAGCTCATCGTGCTGGGAATGTCGGCTGGAATCGGCGAGGAGTGTCTCTTCCGGGGTGTGCTCCAGCCTGTCTTTGAGGGCTGGCTGCC
This sequence comes from uncultured Planctomycetia bacterium, assembly GCA_964615885.1. GTDB lineage: Bacteria > Planctomycetota > UBA8108 > UBA8108 > UBA8108 > UBA8108. The sequence continues at coordinate 8,122 of CAZTRG010000086.1, forward strand.
GGAGGTCAACAGCATCCTGACCCCGGAGGTCAATGCGATCCTTGTCACCGGCGTCATCTTCGGGCTCCTCCACGCCCTCACTCCCACCTACTTCATCATCGCCACGCTCCTGTCGATTTACTGCGGCTTCCTGGTCAACTACACGGGGAACCTCCTGGCTCCCGTGCTGGCCCACGGCCTCTACGATGCCATCGGCTTCCTGCTGCTGAAGCGAATGTTCCTGAAGGAAGCTCCGCCGGCGGTCCAGGCGGCTGAGGAAAATCCTGGGCCGGACGATAATCCCGACAAGGAGCCCCCACCGCCACCGACAGACTAACCCGGCGGCCAGCCGAGCTCCCGGCCTCCCAGCAGGTGCACATGAAGGTGGAACACCGACTGCCCGGCCCCCTCACCGTTGTTGGTCACCAGCCTGTAATCTTCGAGTCCCTCCTGGCGGGCAACCTCCGCGGCGACCCAGAGCAGGTGCCCCAGGAGCTCCCTGTCAGCCTCTTCCATGCCAGAGACATTGACGATGGGCTAGCGGGGGATCACCAGGATATGGGTCGGAGCCTGTGGCTGGATGTCCCTGCAGGCCAGGGCCTGCTCATCCTCGTAGACGATGTCAGCCGGAATTTCCTTATCGATGATCTTCTGGAAAATAGTACTCATGGCTCTCCCTTGGGTTTTCAGTGGCGAATTCCGGGAGGGCTGCAGCCCACATTGGACTTGCTGCAACTCAGATGCGAAAATGCCTGCGCCTAAAGTGCCCTGAAACCCGGAACAAGTCCATGCGGGATTGAAGGCACAGCCCGGTTCCTTCAGCTTCACTGCAGCACCAGGGGAGTAACAAGATGAGTAAAAGCGTCACAAGACCACCAGGGATACCAGCAGAGCCGCCTGGACTGATGACCAGACGTGCAGCTGTGCGGGCAGGTGCCCTGGGCGTCATGGGACTCGGCCTCGGCCAGCTCAAGGCCCTGCAGGCTGCAGCAGAGGGTGGGCCGGCCGCCGCCCCCAGGGCGCGCTCCGTCATCTATATCTTCCTCTCCGGGGGCTTGTCGCAGATCGACAGCTTCGACATGAAGCCCGATGCAAAGAAGGAATTTCGCGGATCGTTCAACCCGATCGCCACCCGGACCGAGGGAATCCAGATCTGTGAGCACCTGCCGCTCCTGGCCCAGCGCAGCAATGCCTGGTCGATCTGCAGATCGGTAACCCACCCCTTCAACGAGCACTCCCAGGGCCACATGGTCATGTTGTCCGGACGCAGCGACCTTCCCCCCTCCTTTGATCTGAACAAGCCCAAGGAGAGCGACTGGCCCTCCATCGGCGCCATCGCGAACCGGCATGTCAGCCCCAAGGGAATCATGCCCTCCTCCATCGCCCTGCCCGAGAGGCTCATTCACAGAACCGGACGGGTCATACCGGGGCAATTCGGAGGAGTGATGGGCAGCCAGTCATCTCCCTGGTTCCTGGAGGCCTCCACCTTCAACAGCAAATCCTACGGAGCCTATCCCGAGTACAACTTCCATCATGAAAAGGGACTCCAGAAACGCTCGAATGACAACTTCAACATTCCCCAGCTGGCGCTCTCCGAGGATCTCTCGCGGGCACGCCTGAAGCGGCGAATCGAAGTACTCGAGTCGATCAACTCCCAGCAGAAGGCTCTGCGCCGGGCAAAACCTGTCCGCGAGTTCGGGCGCTACCACGAGCTCGCCCTGGGGCTGCTGGGTGATCCGAACACCAGGACTGCCTTTGATATCAACGATGCCGATGCCCGGCAGCTCGAACACTATGGACAGAACTCCTTCGGCTGGTCTCTCCTGACCGCGCGCAAGCTGGTCGAGGCAGGAGTCAACCTGGTGCAGGTCAACCTCGGCAACAACGAGACCTGGGACACGCATGTCAACGCCTTCCCCAACCTGGAAAAATTCCTCTTCCCTCCCATGGACAGGGCCGTCTCGGCACTGCTTGATGATCTCGGCCAGCGCGGACTGCTGGAAGAGACCCTGGTGGTGATGGCCGGGGAGTTCGGCAGAACCCCGAAGATCTTCAGCATCGGCAAGGGAAAGCCGCCGGGCAGGGACCACTGGGGGCCCGTCCAGACGGTCTGGTTTGCCGGGGGCGGCGTTGAGGGCGGCCGGGTCATCGGCTCTTCCGATGCCGACGGAGGGCAGCCGAAGGACAACCCGCAGAAGCCGGAGAACATGGCGGCCACCATCTACGAGGCGCTGGGAATACCCCGGTCTGCCCACTGGAAAGAGCGCCGCGGCCGCCCCCACCCGATCTATACAGCAGAGCCGATCCCGGGCCTGCTCTAGGGGATCAGTCCTCGATGCTGTCAAGGAGCCTGATGGTCTCCGGATTGCCCGGCTCCAGCTCCAGGTAGGCTTCCAGGGCTGTCCGCGCCCGGTCTTCCATGCCAAGCTTGAGGTAGAGCCTGGCCAGGTTGAGCTGTGCAGGCTGCCCGCGGGGATCCAGCGAAACGGCCCTGCGGAAAGCGCTGATGGCTCCTGCAGTGTCCTTGAGAGCCTGGAGAATCAGGCCCAGGTTGTTGTGTCCGGCGGCATAGCCGGGGCTGAGCTTGACAGACTTTTCACACATCTTCCGGGCATCCCTGTAGCGGCCCTGCTCGGCGAGGATGACCCCGAGGTTGCTCCACAGCTCAGGGTCGGTGGGATTGATCTCCACCGCTTTTTCATACACCTTGCGGGTGCGGTCAAGATCACCGGCTGCTCGATGCACTGAGCCCAGGCGCTTGTAGGCCGCCACCAGGCCGGGCTCAAGCCGGATCACCTCCTCGAAACGCCGGACGGCGCGCTCGCTGAGACCAACTGTCAGCTCAATATTCCCGGTGTTCATCAGAACCTCGATATGGCCCGGCCGCAGCTCCAGGACCCTGGTGAAGATGGCATAGGCTTCCCGCAGGCTGCCCTGGCGCGCAAAGACCACGCCCAGGTTGGCAGCCGCATCGACAAATTCCGGCTGCCTCTCCAGGGCCTGTTCAAAGGCCTTGCGGGCCGGCTCCAGGTCTCCTGCCTGCAGATGGATCAGGCCAATGTTGTAGAGCGCCTCGGTCTCACCGGGGCGGCGCTGCAAGGTCCGCTCAAAGGCCTTCAATCCATAGCCCGCCATCCCGGCCTCCAGGTAGGAGACCCCGAGCTGGAACTCGTTGCGGTACCAGTCCGAGGCGTAATAGGTGCCGGCAAAGGGCAGGCCCTTTGCCAGCCGCCCGGGCGCATCAGCCGGTATGGAGGCAGCGTCTGAAAGCAGCTCCTTCCAGCCAACCCTTCCCTCGTAGAGTCGAACCAGCTTGCCGGCGGAATCCAGCAGGAGCGTACAGGGAAGGCGAAGCTGCCGGGGCCAGCGAAGGACCTCCTCCACCAGCACTGAGATGGCCAGGAGATCTTCCGGGCTGGCAAAGGCAATGGGGAAACCTGCCTTGCCGGCGATCCCCGCGACCTTTTTCGATTCCCGGTGAGAACTCGATGTAAGGGCCAGGACCGGCAGTGAAGCCTTCCCGGTGGCCCTGAGCCGGCTCCATTCAGCAAGCTCCTGGAGGCAGCTCGAACATTCCGGCGTCCAGAGATTGAGAACGAAGGGAGCCCCGCTGAAGGGGCCCGAAGGTACCGGAACGCCCTCGATATCGACAAACCTGACAGGCGGCAGCAGAACCGGGTCGAGCAGCCAGGCCCTCCGGCCCTCATCGGCAGCCGGCGGCCCGGTGGGTTTCGCCACTGCTGCGGGACCACGCACACCCCCTTCCCGGAAGGGGCTGCGCACATACTTCTCCTCACCTTCGCGGATCAGCACCTCCCCGCCTGCGGGAACATCCAGGAAGGTCTGCTTCAGCCCCGAGGGCCAGCTGACCTCGACCCGGTCCGCCTTTTTTGAGCTGCCCAGCCCGAAGAATAATTCAGGAGAATTCTGTGAGAGGAAACCGGACCCGGCTCGCAGCTCCTTGACCCTCGAAACTCCTCCATGCCTGAGAATGACACGCGTCCCGATCGCCTGGCGGTTGGACTTCCTGCCCTGCAGGCGGATCTTCAGACGATTCCAGGCCTTTGCTGAATCGTTACGCAGGATCCTGACCTGGGGGCCGTTGCGGTTCTTCACCAGGAGATCCGGATCCCCATCTCCGTCGTAGTCCCAGACGGCCAGGCCCCTGCCATCCTCCTGGTAATCAAGCCCGGAGGCGGCGGACTGGTTCACAAAGCCCTGCTGCCCTGTGCCGGCAAAGAAACAGTTACGCTCGAAACCGGACCAGGAACCGCCTGAGCGGATCAGCCTGTTGATGGCCTCCCAGGCGCCCTCGTACCTCGACAGGTGGCTCTTGACGCCGGTGGCTCGCGACACGACCTGCCGCCAGAAGAAGCTTCACAAGTCATCCTTGCTCTCGTTGGAGATGAAGCCGTTGACGACATAGAGATCCTCGTATCCGTCCCCCTCCACATCGAGGAACTGTCCCGACCAGGACCAGCGGCCGAAGAAGGCGCCGGACTGCAGGCTGACATCCTCAAAGCGCCCCCCGCCGGCATTCCTGAAGAGGGAGTTGCCGCGTGACATCCTCCTGTAGGTTTCACGCAGGCGCACAGCCTGGAACTCAGGTTGCCCGGCGATCCGGCTTCCGGCCGAGGACCACATGTTACCTACATAGAGATCGATCCTCCCATCGTTGTCGAAATCCTCCCAGGTGACGCTCATTCCGTTGCCGACATCATCGACGCCAAGCTTCTGTGCCATATCGCGAAACCGGCCGCCCCCCTCGTTGAGGAAGAGATTGTTACGCCCGAAATCATTCGCGACATAGAGATCGGGATCTCCGTCTGCATCGAAATCACACCAGGAGGCTGCCAGGCTGAAGCGCTGGTTGTTGGCGCTCATGCCGGAAGACTCGGTCACATCCCGGAAGCTCAGCTTCCCCTCGTTGCGGAAGAGAAAGTTCGGCGCCCCGTTGTTGGCATCATGGTAAGGATAGGGATAGGTCGACTGCAGCTTGGAGCCCGCCCCGGCCCAGAATACATAGCTGAAGATGTAGAGGTCCAGGTCGCCATCGAGGTCGTAATCGGCCGCTGCGCAGCCGATAGTCGATGCACTCCTGCGCCCCGCCTTCTCGAGGCCTGAGCCGGCAATACGACGAAAGCGTCCCTGTCCCTTATTTTCAAAGAGCAGCACCTCCAGCGAGGTGACCACCACCAGGTCTGCATCCGAGTCGTTATCGAGATCGACAAAGAGAGATCCCCCCGTTCCATCGAGCACATCCACCCCTGCTGCGCGAGCCATCTCTGAAAAGCTTCCGTTGCCAAGATTGCGGTACAGCCGGTTGGGCAGGCCGGCAGGCTGTGGGACGTGGAAATCAAGCAGGCCATCGCCATCGAAGTCACCAACGGCAATTCCCTGGTGGCCGTAGACGTCCATGCCGCTGGAGGCATCGATCCTCGTACGCCAGTAGCCGACCCCGCGGCTGAGCTGCCGCTTAAAAACAGGGTCGGCTCCAAGGCACTGGGCGGTTGAATCGGTGAAGACCCTGCCTTTCATGCTGACCTTTTCGAAGTCAACTCGCTGCAGGCTCTTCAAGCGCACAGGCCCGGCCCCCAGCCAGCGCATCCTCCAGACAGTCCTGACCTGGAGAAAGCCGCCCTTGCCGGAAACACCATCCAGCTCCAGCAGCACATCTGTCTGGATAGAATCCTTCCCCCCCGAGACCTTGAAAATCTTAAAGGCTGCCTTGGAGACCCTGCCACAGGCCGTGCCAAGACGAAGCAGCTCTCTCTCAAATTCTGCTGCCTTTGCCGCCCGGGTAAGCGACTCGCCTGCCGCCCTCAGGGCCTTCCAGCTGCCGGCCGGGCCGGCAGTCTCCTTTCCGCCCTCCGGAAGCAGGGCCGCTGCACGAAAGCCGGGAGCCAGCAGCTCCGCAAGAGCGCCTGCAGGCACCTTCCCTTGCCTCAGCCAGCCGGAAAATTGACCCAGGGCCGCCTTCACCTCGTCACTCGAGCGCTCCCCGGACCAGCTGTCGCCGGAGCTGGCCACCCTCTCATAGACCCAGTCAAGCGGCCCCTCCCCGGCGCCGGCCCGGGAAGGGACCCCGAGCCGGTAGATGTCACCCTCCTGCGCCGGAGAGCTTACGCCGAGCGCGAAGAAGGCCAGGCAAAGAGCAGGTAGTGCATAGCGAGTCATGCTGTCCATTATCAATGAACAGGCCGATTGCAGTGAAGAAAGAACTTGGCTTTCCAGTGCCACTGCAAAGCGCCCGCGCTCAGCGCTTTGAATCGCTGACCACCTGCCCCTCGATGACGGTGCCGATACAGTGGCTTGTGTATTCGAAGGGATCCCCATCAAAGAGAGCAAGGTCTCCATCTTTGCCGACGGCAAGCGAACCGACGCGGTCGGAAATACCCAGGACCCCGGCCGCCGAAGAGGTGATCAATTCAAGGGCTCCTTCAAGGCCCAGCCCATTGGCCGCAGCGACGGCGGCCTCGAAGAGCACGACCCTGGTCTTGGGCACATAGCTCTCGTAGCCGCTCTGGATCGTCACCCTGATGCCGGCCTTTTTCAACAGGCTGGCTGTCTCGAAGCTGGCATTCTCAAGCTCGCCGTTAAAGCGGGCCATCGAAGGGTGCAGGATTACAGGGACATCGGCCTTCTTGAGCTCCTCGATGAGGAGGTAAGACTCGGCACCTCCATCGAGGATGATGCGAAGATTGAACTCCCTGCTGAGTCGAAGAGCGCTGGCGATATCCTGTGCCCGGTGGGCTGTCACCACCAGCGGCACCTCCCTGCGCAGGGCCGAAGCCAATGCATCGAGAGCCAGGTTGACCGGTGGCCTGGCGTTTTTCTTCTCTACCTTGCCTTCGGTCTTTTCCTTTTCTTTCTCCCCGGCCGGCTTTGCAGCTTTTTCCAGGCTCTCCAGATAGGCCTTCGCCTCCAGCAGCTTGGCCCGCAGCATTGCCATCTGCTTTCCCCTCGAGCCGGGTGACTTGCCGCCGCCATGGGTAGAGGACGGTCCCAGGGTCAGGGCAATTCCTGCGGTGGGTACCAGGATGGCTTCATCGACCGTATTGCCCCTGGTCTTGACGATCATCGTCTGGCCGGAAATCAGCTCACCGGGAGCATGGCCGGTATGAAGGGTCGTCACGCCGTAGCCCCTGACCCACTCGATAAGCGGCTCACGGGTGTTGTAGGAATCAATGGCCCGCAGCTCCGGCTGGATGGGGCTGGAGCGCTCGAGCTGGTCCTGGTCGTGAGCCTGGTTGAAGTAGCCGGCCAGGCCGACAACGCTGTGCGCGTCGATCAGCCCGGGGGTCACCACCGCCGCCTCGAGCACCTTGAAACCATCAGGGACAGCGATATCTGCAGCCTTTCCGATCGCGGATATTTTTCCCTCCCTGATGATGACAATCCCTTCCTCTACAACGGGACCTGCCATGGTGTAGATCTTGCCGCCTCGTACAGCCAGCTGGGCTGAAGCCGGAGCTGACAGGAAAATCGCCAGCAGGGTCATGAAAAGGGTCCTGAGCATCATTTGCCTCCCCCCTCATCTCCGAAGCAGCAGTGATAGGGCTCCTGGTTGGCGCCCGCTCCATATCCGCCCACCGCGTGCAGGAGGTCTTCCGGCTTGCTTCGGTCAAAGACCTTCCGGCCTTCTACCCAGGTCTCCAGGACCTTGGTATAGACACTGAGCGGATCGCCATCGAGGATGACAAAATCTGCATCCTTGCCGGCCTTGAGCGAACCGACACGCTTGTCAAGATCGAGCTTCCTGGCTCCCGCGAGGGTCAGCGCCTTGAGCCCGGCCTCCCGGCTCATTCCACCCCGAACCCCCAGGCCCGCCATGCGCAGGAAGAGCCGTGAATCTGTGATCCAGTCATCGGTATGAAATGCGGTCAGCACTCCTGCCTTCTCGAGGATGCCCCCGGTTTTGAACACCAGGTTAATCGCCTCGAGCTTTCCGCCCGGGCTGTCGACAAGGATGATCGAGCAGGGAACCTTGGCCCTGGCGATCTCCTCGGCCACCATCCAGCCCTCGCTGACATGGTGCAGCACAACCCGGAAGCCGAACTCCTTCGAGAGTCGCAGGACCGTCATGATGTCGTCGTGACGGTGCGTGTGATGATGAACAATCCTCCGCCCCTCGAGAACCTCGACGAGGCCCTCCATGCGCAGATCGCGAGGTGGTTTCTTTTCGGGATCCTTGAGCGCCTCGGCAAGCTTGTCCCGGTATTCCCCTGCACGAATCAGCTCAGCTCTCATCAGAGCGGCTGACTTCGAGCGGGTGCCGGGAAAGGGCGGAGCCCGCTGCGAGTTGGTCCCGTTGGCCATTTTCATCCCCCCGAGGATCCGCCCCTCCTTGTCCCTGACGCAGAGGCCCTCGATGGTCTTTGAGCCCCGCAGCTTGACATAAACGGTCTGCCCGCTGAGGAGGTGCCCTGACCCGGGCATGATATTCAGAGTCGTCAGCCCACCGGCCACCGCTCTCCGAAAGCCCGCATCCCTTACATTCAGAGAGTCGTAAATCCTGACATCCGGCTGGATCGGACCGGAACCATCCGCTCCGCCAATGCCGCCAATATGGCTGTGGGTGCAGATCAGCCCTGGAATGATGACCTTGCCGGCGACGTCGATTTTCCGGGCAGTCGCTGGGATCTTGACCTTGCCGGCCGGCCCGATCGCCGTGATGACACCGCCGCTGACCAACAGCGTCCCCTTTGCGATCGGCTCCCCTTCAACAGGAAGAATCCTGGCGCCGGTAAAGGCATGGGGCGTTTCCTGGGCGAGACCAAGGGGCCCTCCTGCCAGGACCCCGATTGAAATCACCAGCAGCAGACCTGGCGTTCTTTGCATGAAACCGAATCTCCCGGTATGAGACTGTTCGAGAAGACCCCACCCTGGGGCAGAAAATCCCCCCCTGCACCCGGAAAACAAATCTACCGCATCAAGAGGGCAGTTCCAAAGTCCAAGAGACTAAATCCCTGTATTGAGGCTGTTTCCGGCGGGCAGGAGGTTCTTTCTTTACCCTTCGGTAGGGTTTTGTTTGCAGATAAGGAGTGCCAGAACAAGCCTCCAAAGGTATTCTTGATAGTTATAACATTCGTTATTTAACCCTATGTGGCGACCCCTACATGAAACACTCAATACTCCTTACCCTGGTCCTGGCGTTTCTCCTCAACTCAGAGCAGGCTTTCGCTCAAATTGTCATCAATGAGGTCCAGGCCTCTAACAGTGAAACGATTGAAGATGTAGACGGAGACAGCTCGGACTGGGTGGAGCTTTTAAACGTCTCTGCGGCTCCCTTCCAGATCGGCGGCCACGGATTCAGCGATGACAGCACCAACCTCCTGAAGTGGGTCTTCCCCGAGCACCTGATGCTCCCGGGAGAGCGCCTGCTGGTCTGGTGCTCAGGAAAAGACCTCCAGTTTCCCTCCGAGGAGCAGGTTCTGCGCACCAACTCAAGCATCCAGGTGCGTCCCACCGTGCTCACCCTTGAGCAACCCTGGAAATACCTCACTGGAACTCCCGAAAGCGGACGCCCTCCGAATTTCTGGAACCACACCGACTTCGATGATTTTGCCTGGGCGACCGGCTACCCCGGCTTCGGCTTCGGTGACGGCGACGACAGGACTGAGTTCGAGCGCGGTATCGGCGCTTTCTTTCTCAGGACGACCTTCGATGCGCCGGATATAGCCGCTTTTGAGAACATGGTCTTCCAGGCCAACTACGACGACGGCTTCGTACTCTGGCTCAACGGCCACAGGCTTCTCTCGATTAATTTCCCCGAAGACCAGGAGCCGACCTTCAACAGCAACTCAAACAGGTCAAGGGAAGCCCGCCGGGTCCAGCGCTGGATGACAACTGACTGGGTCCAGCATCTGCAACCACAGAACAACCTGCTGGCTGTTGCCGTCCTCAACAGGACCCACAGCAGCAATGACATGAGCTTCCTGCCGGAAATCGGAACCATCGATCCAAGCTTCCACACGAACTTCCAGCTCGATTCAGAAGGAGAGATGGTCCTCCTGTCGAGCCCGGGCGGAGAAATCCTCGACGGGATCAACCTGCCCGAGCAGAGCGAGGACCGCTCCTATGGACGCGTACCCGAAGGAACAGGTGAGTTCGGCTATCTCTTCTATCCGACCCCGGGAGAGGTCAACGACACCCATGTCACCGAGAACATCATCTCCACCAATGTCGAGTTTTCTCCTCCCGGAGGTTTTCAGAACGGCGCTGTCGACGTGGCTCTCTCCGCGGAGATCCCCTTCGACGATTTCCAGATCCGGTACACCCTCAACGGTACAGTCCCCACCACCAGCAGCACGCTCTATAGCAATCCGATCAGGCTCACCAGGGATACAGTGATCCGGGCAGCGGGATACCTCGACGGCCGACTCGTCCTCAGGGCAACCTCCGAGAGCTTTTTCATCACCAGGCGAAACTTCGT
>CAZTRG010000087.1:0-6226 GCA_964615885.1 uncultured Planctomycetia bacterium
GTTCTTGTAGAGGTAATCCTTCTCGCCCATTCCCCAGCCGTGGTCGCTGGTGAGGATGATGATCGTGTTGTTCTTGAGCCCGGTTTTTTCGACGGCATCGAGAATCCGGCCAATCTGTTCGTCTGCAGATGCAACGCTGGCCAGGTAGGCCTGGATAAACCGCCGCAGCGCCTCCTCCTGTGATTTGTAAGAGGCAACGAGCTTGCTGAAAAGCCGCAGGCCCATATCCGAGGTCCGTATGGAGTTGGGCTCCTTGTTCTTCGGGATGCCACGGACGGACCGCGCGTGGGTGTCATCGACATCGCCGGGCTTGATCACCGGCAGGGTGATTGATTCCAGCGGGAACATGTCAAAGAAGCGCTGCGGGACAATCAGGGGGGTGTGGGGACGGATGAAGCCGACCCCCATGAAAAAGGGTTTGCTCTTCTTCTTTGCTGCCAGCGCCTGCAGCTGCTGAACAGCCCAGTCGCCGTTGAGCTCATCGGCAGTGCGGTCGCGCTGGTCCTGGGTCTTGACGCTCAGGGGGCGGGCCCGTTTCCAGCCGCCGGTCTGCCACTGCAGCTCTTTACCTTCGGCAGTGCTGCGGCCGGCAAGGTTGATGAGGGGCCCGAAGGAGCCATCTACCGGGCCGATTTCCCGGAACGGGGCGGGCACATCGGGATGGGCGAGCTTCTCGGCCCCATCGAAGGCGAAGGGGCCGTAATCCGAAGGGTTGCCGTAGTCTTCCCACTCTTTCCGTACGAGGTGGTGCATGAGCTTGCCGGTGCCGAGGGTGTGATAGCCGTTGGCACGGAAGTGGTCCATGATGGTCCGCGAGTTTTTCAGCACGGGGTGCTTGTCCCAGCGCTCGAAGCCGTAGCAGAGTGAGTGGTGCGGGTAGATGCCGGTGAAGAAGCTGGCGCGGGAAGGCCCGCAGATCGGGATGTTGCAGTGGGCCTGGGTGAAGGATACGCCGCTTTTGCTGAGGCGGGAGATGTTGGGTGTCCGAGCCTGGGGGTGACCGCCGAAGCCCTCGACGTAATCGTTCAGGTCATCGCAGATGATGAGGATGACATTGGGCCGCTTGTCCTCAGCGCAGAGCGCAGGGCCGGGGAGCGAGGCCAACAGCAGAAATGCTGCTGTGGCCAGGGCGGGAAAAGTTCTAATTAAATGTATCAAGCTTGTTTCCCGTTTCCGCCTGGATTGAATGCCTGGTGGCGCAAGGGCCGGCAGTTGCCATGGTAGCCCATGCGCTTTTTCTGTCAAAGGAACTTGAGCTTGGCTGCCGGAGCGTGCAGGGGACTGCTATTCGGGGTGCCAGCCCTCTCCAATGACGTAGCCCCTTTCCTTGAGCCACCTCGCCCGCTTCTTGTAGAGCTGCTTCAGCTTCTCCGGATCGAACCAGCTCTCGAGATCGGGGTTGCTCACGTGTCCACAGGTGGTGCCGGTGCCCCAGCGTCCACCGCTCAGCCATTGCGGCACCTTGTCGAACTGGTTTGTGCGGCAGGCGTGAATGGCCAGCAGGGCCATGGGGTCGATGATATCCAGCGAAACGACCTTCGGGCGGTCATAGCCAAATTCAGCGCGCAGGACCTCGCCGCTGGTGCGGCCTTCCCAGGGTTCTTTCGTACGCTGGTTGTGCTGCATGGTGTAGGGGCGGCCAGGGGGCAGAGTGAAGAGTCCGGATTTCGGGTCCTGCCGCTGGGAGATGAGCTTGCGCCCGAGGTCCTCCATCAGCTTGAGGGTTTCCGGCCTGCGGTGGGCGCGGTAAAGGTCGGCCAGTGCGAAAATCCAGGGGGGCTCAGCCAGTACGCCGTTTGACTTGTAGGCCGGCTTCTCCTGTGGAGTGGCTCCGGGGTCGCCGAGGCCTTCGCCCCTGAAGAGATTGCGCAAGAGCGGCCAGTAGAGCTTGCGGGCAGGAGCGCCGGCAAGCCTGTAGGCCCGGGCGACGGCGGCGAGAAAAGAGGCTGAGGGCGGGATTGCCAGGAAGGAGTCTCCTTCTTTGGCTCCCCAGCCGTGCAGGACCTTGCCGGGCTTGAAGACGTGGTCGGTCACATCTGTTCCGTCCAGGATGATGCTGCGCATGGTGTGGGACTCGCTTTTATACGCTGCAGCCATGTAGCCCAGGATCCACTCATCGATTCGCTGGTGAACCTCGGTGAGTTCTTCCTCGTGGCCGTATTTCCGGGCCTGCTCGATGGTGCCGAGAGTGCCCAGGAAGAAGGTGGGCATGCTGTAGATCCAGCTGGAGATGATGACGCGCGGCTCGGTGACGTTGGCCCCTGGAAAGGCCTCACGGTAGACCTCCAGGTGGCGGCGGATCGAGGGGGTGTAGAGCAGCATCGGCCAGATCGAGGTCTTCGGGTCACGGTGGTAGGAGAGTACCTTGAGATAGCGGTCGGCCCATTTTCGCGGTGCGGCCTGCTCCTGCAGGCAACCCAGTGAGTAGCCGCTGAAGGCGAGATCGAGACCGACGTCGATGAAGCCCAGCACCTCCATCTTTGTCGGCAGGTCCTTGACCTCCTGCAGCGGGCGCTGCCAGGTCTTGCTGAAGTCGATGTTCTTGTTGAAGCCGGCGTGACGGTTGTAGTGCATCGTGTGCCAGTCGCGAACGTATACCTCCCAGCAGCCCTTGACGAAGCGTTCCGTTTTCAGGGGCGAGACGTCATGCCAGAAATCGTAGAAGGGAAAGACAACCTCGAGCTCAAAGATGTCCCCTGACCTGCCATCGCTGTAGGAGCGGTCACCCAGCAGGTCGATGGTCATGTGGTTGCCGAAAACCACCAGGCCGCTGTGGGGCATTGCGTATTCCTCGAACACATGGGCCGTTGCCTCCATGGCTGCATCGGCGTATTTCGCATCCCCGGTGGCGAGGCTCAGGGCGGCCAGGGTACGCAGCAGGTTCTGGGTGCGGTCAAACTGTGTCTGCACGATCGGGCGCGGCGCGCCGCCGAGGGCGGGCGGCATCGAGGCCACCGAGGCAGGGGAGCGCAGCAGCTCCCGGTGCAGGTAGCGGGTGAACATCGGTGTCTTTGTCGGCCCGTAGACATCGAGGCCATGGGTGATGACGGTGTCTCCGTATTGAGCCGCGGCTGCGAGAAACTCATCGGCCTTGATTTCATCTTCGGCCAGGACTCGCTTCCCGACCCACCTGTCTCGGATTCGGCGACGGGCGGCGTCCCGGTCGATCCGGGTGGCCTCTCGCTCAGCCCGGGTCATGGAGCCCGGGGAGACCAGGGTGATCTTGTGGGCCGGCTGGGAGAACCGGGGCTGGGTGAGCTGTTCCTGGTCGGAGACCAGGCGGATGCCTGCCAGGACAGCGTCCTCCTCCGCATCCTCCGGGCAGGAGATCCGCATCCGGTAGCTGCCGGTGGTCTGTTTCCCGGTGATGCCGAAATCACTGACCGGCAATACGTCCCAGAAGAAGGACTGCTTGCCGTTACCCCGGGAGGGATGGCGAACGGTTTTTTTGCCGCCGTTGACCTCGATGGTCATCGAGCGGATGGGGCCGTGCTTGGTGATCCATTTGAAGGCGAGCTTGTGCGCCGGGTCGGGTGGAACCTCTATGGTGAACTCCAGCGGAGTGCCCCGGTCGGTGTAATAAATGTAGAAGCCGTTGTAGAGTGCTACATCCCTGTCAAAGCGCGTGAAATGGATCCATGCATGGGGGGAAGAAGCCGGGTCAACGGATAGCCGTTCGGGGGTGTCGGGTGCCAGGCAGGAAGCAAGGGCGATTAAGGCTGATAGAGGCAGCAGGCGCTTCATGCCGGCAGGAATCTTTCGTTGAGGGAAAAATGGCTCCCCGGCCTGGACTCGAACCAGGAACCAAGTGGTTAACAGCCACCTACTCTACCAATTGAGCTACCGGGGAACGTTTTTCAATGTTCAGCGAAAGAGGAGAATATAGTCGAGACCCTTGCTCTGTCAAGCAGTGTGATGCAAAGACAACTGCAGTCAGCAGGCAGCTTTAAACAAGCCCGCTCATTCCAGGCGGATTTGCAGAGGGTATTCGGAACAATAGAGCTCAATGCTTCGGGTGGGCGGTGTTGGTCCAGGAGTCCGCGCCCTGGGGCTATAGCCGAAGATGCCTGCTGTTGTCCCCATCCTGCAGTTTTTGTTGAAAGCAGCGGGGATCAACTGACTGTAATTCAGATGCAGCCTGGCAGGGCAAACAAAGACCGAATATTGCGGTATTGAGGCCGGGCAGGACATCCCCCCTGGTCGCGGCAAAAGGCCACATATCCTTGTTGTTGGAGTTCTTATAGAGCCGGTGGGGGTGACCTGTAAGTAATGAGTACGGTGGCTTGCCCGGCGGTGGGCCATCGGCTGTGGCTGGCGTTACATATTCTGACAGTAATTCTCCCTCGATTAATTGAGACATCTTCCCCATCATGGGGGTTTCAAAAGGGTTGCAGGGATTTCCCTTCGGGATGATTCCCGCCCTTTTAATTGAAACAGTTCAATTGTGATATCTCATACCTGGAGTTGCGGTTCCTGATGAAAAAGATACTGATTCCCCTCTCGATTTCGATCCTGATCATCGCCCTCGTAGGCTGGATGATGGTTTCAGGTTCTTCCAGCGATACCTCCGGCAACACTGGAAACAGCGAGCTTGCTCAGGAGGATACAAAGCAGGCCGAAGAGGAAGCTGCGGCTGCCAGGAAGAAGGCTGCAGACAAGGTGAAAGCAGCTGAGACCGCCGCGGCTGCTGGTGAACAGGAAGAGGCTGCGATCGTCACCGGGCCGAAACTCCATGGAGTCGTTACCGACCTTGAGGGCAACCCGGTGCGGGGAGCCAGGGTGATGCTGAGGGTCAGCAGCACCTGGGAGGGAATGGAAGATGCGGACCGGTACACCATGTTCCGCCAGCGGGTGCTGGGAAAAGAATCCGTCCCTGTCAGGGGCCCGGCCTCTCATCGAACACAGACCGATGGTTCCGGGAAGTATGCCTTTGCTCTCTCTGCTATCAAGAAGGGCCGCTATGACATCCTGGCCAGCGCCGAGGGCTTTGCTCCCGGTGACCAGAGATGGCAGTGGAGCCGGGAAACCTCCCGGGTTGATTTCCAGCTTGGGGTTGGGGAGATCATCCGCGGGATTGTGCGTTCACCGGCGGGGGCCCCGGTTGAGGGTGTAGTGGTCATGGCTAGCAAGTCTGACAATCGCGGCTGGGGCAGGTTCGGCCCTGGTGGCGGGCGGGGCGGGGCCGTCGACGAGACGCTCAGCGATGCAGATGGACTGTTCACCTTGAATGTTTATGCCGGGGAGTTTGACATCCGCGGCAACAAGTCAGGATTTTCTGAGGGAGATCTTGGATCGGTCCCCTCCGGCTCGGCTGATGTTGAGCTCCTGCTCGGCAAGGGGCGTGGCGTCAGTGGCCTGGTTGTCGATGCAGCAAGTAATCCCATCGGGGGCGTTAAGCTCTCTCTCTTTGAGAGCCGGAGCGCCTGGGGAGGTGGACGCGGACGGGGTGGCCCGCCTCGTGCCATCACCCGGCTCTTCTCGACTCCCCTGGCTACATCTGAATCAGCTGCTGATGGAACCTTCCTCTTCAGTGATATGGAGGACGGCAATTTCAGGATTATGGCCGAGAAAGACGCCTTTGTTACCACCGAGGTCAATGGCGAGCTCGAGGAAGAGGCTGAATCAGCCGAGATCTCCATCAGCATGGCATCCGGCCGGGTCATTGCGGGGATGGTAAAGACTCCCGATGGTACTCCTATGGCCGGCGCCTTTGTCGTGATTGCCCGCGAGGAACGGCGGGACGGTGGCGATGAGCGGGGACGTGGTCGTGGCGGCCGCGGCGGGCGTGGAGATGAACGGGGTGGCCGGGGTGACAGGGATGGAAATGAAGAGGAAGGAAGAGAGAAAACTCCTGAAGAGCTCGAGAGGGAGCAGCGCAGGGAAGAGGAGCGCCAGCGCGAGCCGGTCAGTGTTTACCGTTCGTCCCTGGCCCTTGAGACAGAGCCGGATGGAAGCTTCGTGGCAGACACCCTCGAGAAGGGTACCTATACCCTGAGTGTCCAGGGAGAGTTCTTCGTTCCCCACCGCGTTCGCGAAATTGATCTTGATGAGAAAGAGCGTGCAGATCTCGATATTGTTGTCGATCCCGGGCTCCAGCTGAAGGGAGAGGTCGTTTCTTCAACTGATGGAAAACCTGTTGCCGGGGCCAATGCGGTTCTTCGCTGGAGAGATGACCGGAGAGTCATCCCGATCGGTCCCAAGGGCGAGTTCACCATCGGTGGTCTTG
>CAZTRG010000088.1:0-12199 GCA_964615885.1 uncultured Planctomycetia bacterium
GAAACAGCAGGCTCGCCCGGGCGGCTCAGGTACGCTGATGGCGACCGGGTGCAACCCCAGACCCTCCGGCCCGTGACGCCCTGACCACAGCCGGCAGCGGCGGGCTTGTCTTTTTAGCTCCCCTGCAATAAACTCACCTACTTGCTTACGTTCCCGCCCAATAGAAAAAGACTCAATTCAAGATGGTCAAGCACCTGATAGTGAATCCCGACGAAGTGCGTCGTCCCGGGGCGACCCAGATCGGGGAGATACCTGCAAACACCTACAGTGGCACCCTCGCCGATGAGATCTCCGGAGGAGCCCTCAATACTGAAGAGGCTCTCCTGATCTACAGGGACATGGCCATCATCCGCGAATTTGAAACGATGCTTGACCAGGTCAAGAAGATGGGCAGCTACCAGGGGCTCGAATACGACCACAAGGGGCCGGCCCACCTCTCGATCGGCCAGGAGGCTGCCGCTGTTGGACAGGCCTTCCTGCTGGGGGCGAATGACCACATCTTCGGAAGCCACCGAAGCCATGGAGAGTTTCTCGCCAAGGGGCTCAGCGCAATCCACAAGCTCTCAGCAGAGGAGCTGGACCCCATCATCGAAGAATCGCTCGATGGAGAGATCTGGAATGCACTCAAGAGCGAGGCGAGCGAGGACCGCGACGAGCGGGCAGAGGAATTTCTCATCTTCGGGCTTCTTGCCGAGATCTTCGGAAGGGCCACCGGCTTCAACCGGGGCCTCGGCGGCTCCATGCACGCCTTCTTCCTTCCCTTCGGCACCTATCCCAACAACGCGATCGTGGGAGGAAGCGCCGACATCGCTGTCGGCTCAGCCATGTTCATGCGCCTGCAGCAGCAGGAAGGAATCGCGGTAGCCAATATCGGCGACGCCTCCAGTGGTTGCGGCCCGGTCTGGGAAGCGATGAACTTCGCCACCATGGGACAGCTCTGGAATCTCTGGCCGGAACCCTACCAGGGCGGCCTGCCGGTCATCTTCAGCTTCATGAATAATTTCTACGGCATGGGAGGGCAGACCCGGGGTGAGACCATGGGGTTCGAACGTCTCGCCTGCCTGGGAGCCGGGATCAACCGCTTCAACCTTCACGCTGAGACCATCGATGGAAACAACCCGCTGGCCGTCATCGATGCCTTCCGCCGCAAGATGGATGTCATCAAAAAGGGTGAAGGACCGGTGCTGCTCGAGGTGATCGCCTACCGCCAGAGCGGGCACTCGCCAAGCGATGCCAGCGCCTACCGGGAGCGTGAAGAGATCGAGATGTGGAGAAACATCGACCCCCTCAAGGAATACGGAAAACAGCTCCTGGAATCTTCCACAGCGAGCGAGGAAGAGCTCTCTGCCTGTGAGGAACACGCGCGCACGATCATCCTCAAGGCCTACAAGCTGGCCACCGACCTCGAGATTTCCCCGAGGCTTGGAGGAGACCCGATCGCACGCTTCATGTTCTGCCACCAGGATGAAGATGAGCTGCCCGGAACCAGGGAAGGCGACGTCCTCAAACCCCTGGAGGAAAACAGCAGGGTGCAGGCCCTGGCTGAGAAGAGCCGCTCGGGAATTGACCCGGAAACGGGAGCCGTGCTGCCGGAAACGAAAGCGATCTCCTACAGGGACGCGCTCTTTGAACCCATCATCCATCACTTCTACAAGGACCATCGCCTGGTCGCCTATGGCGAAGAAAACCGGGACTGGGATGGAGCCTTCGCAGTCTACCGGGGAATGACCGAATCCCTGCCCTACCACCGCCTCTTCAATTCTCCGATCTCCGAGGCCGCCATTGCCGGAACTGCCGTCGGCTACGGCATGGAGGGTGGACGGGCCCTCGTGGAGCTCATGTATTGCGATTTCCTCGGCCGCGCGGGTGACGAAATCTTCAACCAGCTGGCCAAGTGGCAGGGCATGTCCGGAGGGGAAATCAGGATGCCGGTGGTGGTCCGGGTTTCGGTGGGAAGCAAGTACGGCGCCCAGCACTCCCAGGACTGGAGCGCCCTGGTCTCACACATCCCCGGCCTCAAGGTCTGCTTCCCGGTAACTCCCTATGATGCCAAGGGGCTCATGGCCTCGGCCCTCAGCGGCAACGACCCGGTGATCTTCTTCGAGAGCCAGCGCGTCTACGGTGAGACCGAGAAGTTCCGCCAGGAGGTCCCGGCCGAATACTACAAGATCCCCATCGGCGAGCCCGACATCAAACGCGACGGTAACGACCTGACGATCCTCACCGTGGGCGCCACACTCTACAGGGCCGTCGACACCGCCCGCAGGCTCGAGAATGACTACGGGATCTCCACCGAGATTATCGACGCCCGCAGCCTGGTGCCTTTTGACTACAGCCTGGTCCTTGATTCGGTACGCAAGACAGGGCGTATCCTGCTGGCCTCCGATGCCTGTGAGCGAGGCAGCCACCTCAACACGCTGGCGGCCAACATCCAGCAGATGGCCTTCGACCATCTCGACGCACCGGTAACGATCGTCGGGGCCAGGAACTGGATCACCCCATCCGCTGAGCAGGAAGACCTCTTCTTTCCCGGCGATGAATGGCTCCTTGACGCGATCCACACCCACCTGCTGCCCCTCGATGGCTACACGCCGTCTTCGGACCGCTCCAACGCCTACATGATCCGCTGCAACCGAGAGGGCGTATGAGTCCGGCTGAAGACAGCGAGCAGAAAGGCTCGGGGCTTGACGAAGAGCCCCTGCGGGAGTGGGTGCTGAAGGCCTACCATGAGAAGGCTCTCGAAAGCGAAGAGCACGCCCAGCTGCTGGATGCGGTGAGGCTGCTCCTGTCGGGCGCCACCTCGCGCTACAGCTCGCTCAGCTATTACTTTGAGGGCGACCCGAAAACTTCCCTGGCCTCCTTCGCCCGGCACATCAACGAGGTGAGCGACGATCTTGCCGCAGCTCTCCTTGAGCCGATCGAGCTCGGAGCTGGAAAAACTGAACCCGGGGACGTGGTCAAGGAGAAGCAGAACGGAGCAGCCGGCGCTGCAGCCGCTCCGAACCTTTCACTCTATGTCTCCTCCCTCGCAGGCCCGATCGCCATGCGCAGGGGAATCGATGAGACCGTCGTCTGCTCACTGCTCTCAGCGGTCCTGCTGGCGGTTTCCCGCCTGGGAATCAAGCGGGTCCGCGAAGCCCTCAGCTAATACTGGCAGGGAAAATCACCCCCTCAGGTCGATATCCTGCATGAGCTTGTCGGTCGCATCATAGGCCTTGGTGACCCACTCAACGATCTTCTCAGGCTCAGGTGAGTATTCGAGCTCCAGGCTGATGGCGCCGTCAAAATCGAGATCCTTGATGGCCTGCAGGTAGGGCGGGAAGTCAACCACGCCGTCGCCGGGAGGAAAATCCCCGTGTACCTTTCCATCGCAATCGGAAATGTGCACGTGACCCGCCCGGCCGCGCAGGCTTGCCAGCTCCTCGGGCTTTGAATCCGACAGCAGCATATGGCTGATATCGATGTTCGCCTTTACCGCGGGAACATCAACATCGCCGAGAAACCTTCCCATCTCGCTGAGGTTATTGACGAGGGCCATGTCAAAGGGCTCCAGCTCGAGAACAATCTCCAGGTCGCGTTCAGCCGCATATTCACCCAGGGTCTTGAGATGCTCGACCCCCCACTTCCACTGCTCCTCCGGCGGAATGACCTCCTTCTGCCAGATGTACTCACCAATCACGAGCAGGTAGTTCTTCGCCCCCAGCTGCTGCGCCATATCAAGGTAGCGCTTGCAGCGGTCGAGGTGGAAGTTCTGGACACTCGGGTTGAAGTCGATCAAGCCGACGCTGACGCCGACCACACTGATGATCGGCAGGTCAAGCTCCTCGCACTTCGCCTTGATGGCGACAATGCGCTCATCGGCGCCGGGATCAAGCGGATCCTGGAAGATATCGACACAGTCGAAGCCGATTTCCTTGGTGCGTTCGAGGCCACTGAGAAGGTCGATGCCGTGCTGCTCCCAGGCGGAGTTGATCATTCCGAGTTTCATATTCCTGATTTCCTCTCGATTTCCTTAGCGTGTTTCGAAGACCACCGCCGTCGCGGCAAGCCCCCTTCTTATCAATTTACAGGCTCCGCCGTCAAGCGGACCTTATCTCGTCTATCGTAAAGATCTTGTGCTCAGTCGCACCCCGGTAGCAGGCCTCAACGAGAGCAACCGTATCGAGGTTATCCTCGCCATCAATCTCCGGCTTCCCTCCGGTCTCCAGCGCCACCAGCAGCTGGGCCATCGTGCCCTCAAAGGCGTCGGGAAACCAGACCTTGTCCCATTTCGGTTCCACCCAGACCTCGCCGCCCTGCTTGCAGGTGTAGCTCAGGGTGCTGGGCACGGCCTCGGGGTAGCTCGGCCAGCCGATCGTTCCCTTGGCGATCCCATCAGTGCCCTCCACCCGCCAGTTGATGTAGATGTCACCATCGGAACCCTCGCGGCAGGGACCGGTCCAGACATCATCGAGGCTGGTGCAGCGCAGGCCGCTCGCATACTCCAGGATGTACATATTGATTCCATCCTGGTGCGGAAATTCCGTACGCGGGTCGGGGCGGCTGGAAGAGAGCGCCCTCTCGGGGTTACCGAAGAGGTAGCGGAAGGTGTCGATGTGGTGAATGCTCATGATGTAGTAGGAGAGCTTTCCGTAGGGAATGGCCCAGTCCTGCCAGTGCGGAATGGCCCGCATATCGATCGTCGCCAGCACCGGCTCGCCAAGCAAGCCCCTGCCGAGGAGGTCCTTGAGCGCGCGGATCGACTGGTCGTAGCGCATGTTCTGGTTCACCGCCAGCGTGATGCCGGCTGCAGAGCAGGCCTCGACGATGTGCCTGGCATCTGCGTAGTTCATCGCCAGGGGCTTCTGCGCCAGGATTCCCCTGATCTTGCCGGCATAGCCTTCGCAGATGCGATCGACGACGGCACGCTGCAGGTCGGGGGGCAGGGCGATGTCAACCACCTCGACCGCCGGATCGGCGAGCAATTCTTCGTAGTCTTCATAGACCTTCTCGATGCCATGGCGTTCAGCAACCTCCTCGGCCTTCGAGCGGGTGCGATTGGCAATCGCCACAGGATTGAAGCCGGCATTGCGGTAGGCCACCAGGTGGCAGTCGGCCATGATGAAGCCGGCGCCGATACACCCGATACCGGGAGATCTGTCGGCTGGCATTACAGGTTCGTAGCAAAGGTCGAGTGGTAGCTCGCTCATGGTTCCATCCCCTTATTCACAGATTCCGAAGGACTGGGCATGATGCCTTGCCCTTAACCAGATGTTCAACGACAATTGTGCCGCATCGCAAACTCTTCACCCCCCGGGGGAACTGCCCGGTATGAAAATCCCTGTCCTGAAAATACTCTCCCTCGCCCTCGCCGCCCTTGGAAACCTCCCGGCACTCGAGGCTGACTCCCGGCGCGTGGAGCTGCGTGGAAGGTGGGTCCTCGACTCGGCGGGAAAAGCCGTTGGGCCGGATTCCTTCCGCCGTGGGCTGCAGACCTCTGCCCTGCTCTACAGAGGCTCTGAGCTGCTTTCGGTGGGCGACCAGCGCAGCCAGTACCCCAGCCATCTCTTTCGCATCAGCTCCGCGAGCGGGCTCCTGCTGGGCCCGCCCATGAAGATCACTCCCCCGGGAGAAAAACCCGGAGAGAGCAGGCACTTCAAAACCTACCGGTCCATACCCAACTCCGACTTTGAGGGCCTGGCCGCAGACCAGGCTGTCAAAAACAGGCTCTATGGAATCACCGAGGACAAGGTTCCCTGGGTCAGCATCCTGAAGCTCGAAAAATCGGGAGAACAAACCCATGTGAAACTTGAAAGCCTCACCCAGGTTCTTTTCCCCGAGGGCCTCAAACCCTGGGACGGGAACAAGAACTTCCGGCTGGAGGGAATTGCCCTGGGGGAGAACTCCGAGAGGGCCTACCTTGCCTACGAACGTGCCCTTGATGACCTGCCGCGCGTTCTCGAGATCAAGCTCGCCGGACTTGCAGGGAAAGACACCATCTCCGCCAGGGACCTGGAGATCTCCTTCGACGCAGTCCCGCGCCGGCCGGACAAGAAGAACTCGCTCCTGAACATCAACGACATCCAGTTTCTGCGCCGGGAGAACAGGTCCTGGCTCATCGCCCTGGCCCGTGACCAGGAGCGGATCCTGCTGATCGATCTCGAAAAAGAGAGGGTCGCACGCTGGCTGGACCTCGATCTGCGCGAACCCGGTGGGGGAAAGATCTACTGGGTATCTCCCGAGGGCCTCGCCATCGACCAGGAAGGCGGGCGCCTCTGGATTATCAATGATCCCGACTCCGTCAGCGGCAACTACCGCCGCAGGGGCGTGAAGAAAGCCGCTGGAATGTACGCGCTCTACGCTCCCCTGCTTTTTGAGATGAAGCTCGCTGAGCTCTTTCCACCCGCAGCCGGGAAAAAACCATGAGCACCCGGAAAGAACCCGCAAAAGAGCCGATCCTGGATTTGCCCGTTCTCAACGGGGCGGAAGGGCCGCGGCCGGAAGACTCTCCCCGGAAGATCCGGGCGCGACTCTCGAAGACCATGCTGAAAACCATCGGCAACCACCAGCTGGTCGAAGAGGGGGACAGGATCCTGGTCGCTGTCTCCGGCGGCAAGGACAGCTACACGATGCTCGACCTCCTGCAGGCAGCGCAGCGCAAATCGCCGGTCGATTACGAGCTGGTCGCAGTCCACCTCGACCAGGGACAGCCGGGCTACGATGGAGCCGCCCTCTCGGCCTGGCTCGAGGATTTCGGAGCTCCCTGGGAGATCATCTCCGAGGACACCTACTCCGCCGTGATGGAGCTGGCCGGCGAAGACAATGCCACCTATTGCGGTCCCTGCTCCCGCCTGCGACGCGGCATCCTCTACACCGCCGCTGAACGCCTTGACTGCAACAAGATCGCCCTCGGCCATCATCGCGACGATGCGCTCGAGACCCTGCTCCTGAACCTGTTCTACGCCGGGCGGCTGCAGGCCATGCCGGCCAGCTACAGGACAGTCGATGAACGCTTCGAGGTGATCCGCCCGCTGATCGAATGCGCCGAGGCAGATATCGCTGCCCACTCTGAAGACCGCGACTACCCGATCATCCCCTGCAACCTCTGCGGGTCCCAGGACAACCTGAAGCGTGTCGAGGTGGCGCGGCTGCTTGCGGAGCTGGAGAAAAACAACCCGGGACTTCGGCAGGTGATGCTGAGCGCCATCGGAAATGTGCGCCCGAGCCACCTCCTGGACAGGGAGGTAGCGGAGGCCTGGGGTGAGGCCGCCGGGCGCTACGAGCCCCGGCGCTGAAGAGTTCTTGAAGATCTCCCCTTGATGGACGACTGCTGCAGACAGACACTAACCCCCCATGGCTACTCCCAGAGAATTCAAGAACCGCCGCGCCTACCACGATTACCACGTGCTCGACAAGATCGAGGCGGGCATCGCCCTGATCGGCTCGGAGGTTAAATCGCTGCGCGAGGGCAACCTCAGCTTCGCCGAGAGCTACGCCCGCATCGAGAACGGCGAGGCCTTCATCCAGGGGCTCCACATCTCTGAGTACAAGAACGCGCGCACCTTCGGCCACGAGGCCACCCGCCGCAGGAAGCTCCTGCTGCACAAGCGGGAGATCCGCAAGCTCTACAAGGCGGTGTCGATCAAGGGACAGACGCTCATCCCCCTGAAGGTCTATTTCAATAAGCGCGGCATCGCCAAGGTGATGCTGGGGATCTGCAAGGGAAAGCTCGCCCACGACAAGCGCGCCGCCAAGCGCAAACGCGACAGCGACCGCGAGATCCGCCGGGAGATCTCAAAGTATTCCGACTGAGACGCGGCAGCTCAGAGCAGGATCCCTGCAATGCAGGCTGTCATGAAGGCCGCCAGGGTGCCGCCGAGCATCGCCTTCAGTCCCAGCCGGGCCAGGTCGCCCTGGCGCTTGGGAGCCAATGGGCCGATCCCGCCGATCTGGATCCCGATGCTGGCGAAATTGGCAAAGCCGCAGAGGGCATAGGTGGCGATGACCTTGGAGCGTTCTGAGAGCTGCGTGAGCCCCTCGGTCCCCTCCCATTCGTACATCTTGAAATAAGCCACAGCCTCGTTGGCCGCCATCTTGATTCCAAGGAGCTCACCGACCCTGGAGCAATCCGCCGTCTCGACCCCCATCAACCATGCAAAAGGCCAGAAGAGGTAACCAAAGATCACCTGCAGGCTCCAGCCCTCGTTCACCCAGCCAAGGATGCCGTTGACGACGGCGATGAGCGCCAGGAATACAATGAGCATGGCACCGACATTGATGGCCAGCTTGACCCCGGTGATCGTGCCCTGGGCAACCGCATCGATGATGTTGACCGATTGCTTCGGCACCTCGACTCGTACATCTCCAAGAGTCTGCGGCTCCTCTGTCTCCGGACGCAGGAGCTTGGCGATCAACAGCGCGGCCGGAGCAGAGATCACCGATGCGACGAGCAGGTGCCCGGCATCAATCCCGATCGAGACATAAAGTGCGAGCACCCCACCAGCCACGGTGGCGAAGCCCCCTACCATGATCGCCATCAACTCGGAATTGGTCATCGTGGCGACGTAGGGCTTGATCACCAGTGGAGCCTCGGTCTGCCCGACGAAGATATTGGCCGCCGCCGAGAGGCTCTCGGCTCCCGATGTACGCAGGGTCCTCTGCATCGCCCAGGCCATACCGCGAATCACGAACTGGACCACCCCGATGTGATAGAGAATCGACATAAAGGCCGAGAAGAAAATAATCGTTGGAAGGATCTTGAGGGCCAGCAGCCCGTTTTCGTGGCCTTCTTTCGTATGGGCATTGAGCTCCTGGTCCTGGACGTGCCCCTTGAAAAGAAACTCGGTCCCCTCATTCACGCAGGCCAGGAGGCTGTTAAAGGTATCGCCGAGGAACTCGAAGAATATTCTCCCCGGCGGCGTATAGAAAATCAGGAGGGCGAATACAAACTGCAGAAAAAGCCCGCCCCCTACGACCCGCAGCGAAACCTTTTTACGGTTGGAGCTCATCAGCCAGGCAATACCCATCATGACGAACAATCCGACAACGCTGATCAGCCTCTCCTGCATGTATTCCATGAATGACTAGCTTCCCTGCGCTACCTGGTTCCCGGCGCGGGAGTCCGCCCCGGCGGCGGCCTCCAGCAGCAATTGCGAAAGATCCCCCAGCTCCGCACAGCTCTTTGAATGACGGGGGTGGATAAAGACCCGCACCCGCTTGACGAAATCATCGAACTGTTCGTGCGCCAGGGTCCGAACCACCGGCGAGACCTCCTCCAGCGGGCGGTAGGAATCCTTTTTCTGGTCGAAGACATCGATCTTGAACTCGACCTCCTTCTCAACAGGAGGAGCGTCAATCAGCACCTCGTGCCCCTCAATCTTTTCCCCGGTACGGCTGCTGAGCAGGCGGGCCAGCTCATCGGAGCAACCCACGAGCCAGCCATAGGAACGCCGGGCCACCTGCTCATAGACCTCAGCACTTTCGTAGTAGCTGAGCTCGGCCAGTCGCTTGTAGAGCGTGCGCCGATGGCCAAAGAGGCCATCGAGGAGCTCACGTGCCTCAGGCTGCCTCGCGACATTGCGCATCTGGGTCACCATGCCGTCCTGGGAGAGGCGAAACACCTCGTCCCTGGCAATATCCTTGTGGAGCAGGTAGAAGGCCCGCTGGAGCATCGAGGTGGCGGAGCGAACCCCGTGATGCCAGTAGACCTCACTGAACATCACGTAGCGCGCAAAGACCATCATCTCTGCCGCCGTCTTGCCCTTCTGGGTGATGGCGAGGCCATCGCCGGCCTCGTTCAGGCACAGGCTCCCGATCAGCCGGCCCTGGTCATAATTGCGTCCATAGGGTACCCCGGCGTGAAAGCTGTCGCGCATGAGGTAGTCGAGCTTGTCGATATCGATCGGCCCCGAGAGCATGCTTGAGAGGATGCGATCAGCCGGCGTGGCGGCCTCTCCGGAGAGAAGATTGAGAACAGCGCGAGGATTGATACCCCAGTCCTTCTCAAGGCAGCTGCCCAGCTCGCCCTCCAGCAGAAAGCCCGCAGCAAACTCCTCGTGCCTTGGGACTCCATCAAGCCTGATATCCTCGATCGGGTGGCAGAAGGGCCAGTGCCCGATATCGTGCAGCAGCGCTGCAACGACAAAGAGCTCAGCCTGCTCCCGGCTGATGGCCCCGGCAAAACGCTCGTTGTGCGAGAGATGCCTGAGAAAAAGCAGTGCCAGCCGGTAGACACCCAGCGAATGCTCGAAGCGGCTGTGGGTGGCCGCGGGGTAGACCAGCGAGACGAGGCCCAGCTGGGGAATCCCCGCGAGGCGGCGAAACTCGGGACAATCGATCAGGTCGCGTACCCGCTCGGTGAGGGGAACATCCAGCTCAGGGGAGAGGCGTACCACTCCCCCGGATGAATCAAGCCCGGCAACCTCGGGTATTGATCGGATATCCGCCATCGGCTCTGTCACCCCTTCAGCCCGATCTCGCGCAGCCGCTGCTCGAGATATTCACCGGCGGTTATGGGATCAAAACGCGGCGGACGGTCCTCGCTCACAAACCTGTCCATGACCGTCAGGTCACAGGCTGAATAGGGGTGCACGAAGAAGGGGATGGAATAACGGGACTCGTTCACGGCCCGCTTTGGATTCGATACGCGGTGGGTCGTAGCCGGAACGATTCCATTTGTCGCCCTGGCGATCATGTCGCCGCTGTCGACCACGATCTGGCCGGATTTCGCCTCGACCGGGATCCACTCATTCTCGCGCGTCAGGATCTCGAGCCCACCCTGGGTCGCCTCGCACAGGAGCGTAATGAGATTGATGTCCTCATGGGGTGCGGCGCGAAAGGAGCCCGGATCTATCTCACCCTGCAATGGCGGGTAGTGGATAATTCGGAGCACGTGGTTGCCATCAAGGATCATGTCTGAAAAGGTTCCGCCCGGCAGCTCGAAGAACTCCGCGATACTCTCCAGGAGCAGGCGGGCGCAGTTTTCCAGCCGGCGGAAGATCTCAAGGGCATGCTGGTGGAAGGCCGGAATTTCCCCGGGCCAGACGTTGTCCGGGTATTCCGCCCGGTAGGGGTGGCCCTCGGGAAGGTCCTGCCCTACCTGCCAGAATTCCTTCAGGTCCGGCTTGTCGGAATCCTTGGCATGCTCGATGCCGAAGGGTGTGTAGCCGCGGGCGCCGGCCTCGGTCCCGGCATATTGCTTCTTGGTTTCCTCATCGAGAGCGAAAAAACTTTCGAAGGCCTCATAGCCCGACCTGATCAGGGACGGCTCCACATCGTGGCCCTCGAGCTTGATAAAACCGCAATCGAGCAATCCATTGCCAATGGTCTGAACGAAGCGATCCCTGCGTTCGGCATCACCGGAGGTAAAGTCCCCAAGGTCGATAGTGGGAATACGATCTTGATCTGTCACTGAACCCCCTGAGAGAGCAAAAAACTGTCGGCCTGTGAAGGCACCCGGTAAACCAGATTATTAACGCGAATAGCTTGCAAGATATTGAAACAGGAATCTATCATCACTTGCTGGAGGGTGCCATGGTGTAACCCTTCTTACGTGGACTGGTCCCTGACGAGGTTGAAAATAATGCTGCGGAGCTTCCTGATTCACCCTGCGAACATTCTCCTGTTGACCCTGCTCTGCCTCCCGCTGCAGGCCGGCGCGCAGTGGGCCTTCAACGAGATCCTCGCCGACCCCGGCGCCGTCAACGATTCAAACAACAATGGCAGCTTCGATCCGGTTGAAGACGAGTTTCTCGAGCTCGTCAACCTCTCCGGCGAAGATGCCGACATCAGCGGCTGGACGATCTCCGACCTGGTCCGGGTTCGGCATGTCTTTCCCGAGGGGACCGTGGTTCCCGCCGACTGCGCCGTGGGGGGTTTCGGAAGCGGGCCACTCGGTCCCTCCGACAGCGGGGCCCTGCGCCTGACCTCCAGTTCCGGGATCCTGGCCCTCAACAACGGTGGGGACAGCCTGACCCTCAGCACCGAGGCGGGTGATGAGGTCGCCAGCGCCTCCTACGGTTCCGAAGGCAACAACGACCAGTCCCTGGTGCTCGATCCGGATCTCGGGGAGACCTGGGTTCAGCATTCTGAGGCAGCCGCAGCCGGCGGAACAACCATGTCTCCCGGAACACTCTCCAATGGTGAACGCTTCGCGGGCTGCCTGCAGGGTCCCCCACCGCCCCCTCCTTCAGGATGGGTCATCAACGAGTTCCATCCCGCC
>CAZTRG010000089.1:0-5871 GCA_964615885.1 uncultured Planctomycetia bacterium
GCGGCGATCTTCCGGCCGTGGCTCTTCGCATCGGCCATACCGCCTGAGGGCTGTGGGCCGACGTCGGCTCCGCAGCCGATGGTGACCACGGAGACACTGCCGGGATGGTCCTTCTCGATGTCCTCGCCGGCGAACCCGGCCCAGTCGCCGCAGATGCGGTTGCGGCCGCCGAGGGTGGTGCAGTGGCAGGCGTAGTTGGCCCAGATGGCGACAGGCTTGCCGGCGGCATCCTTCGCCACCAGGAATGGCAGGCTGTGGTCGACCGGTCCATCGCGCTGGAAGCCGAAGCCGGCCCAGCGGCCGTCGTTGTTGATGATCCGGCGATTTCCGCCGAAGTCCGCCCGGCCCATGCCCCAGGAGAGGCTGGCCGGCCGGCGCGCCTTGAGCGCAGCGGCGGCGGCCTCGACAATCCGGTCGATGAGCCAGTCGGTGTACTTGTTCATGTTGGCCTTCTGCGCGTCCGTGGCCCGCCCTCCCCAGACCACCACCGCGTAGTCGCGCAGGCTGGGGGCGTTGTGGGTGTGGGTCACCGCCAGCACCAGGTTCGCGGGCTTGCTGCCGTGGCCCTTTTGGAGCTTCGCTGCCACAGCCCGGGTCACGCTCGCCGGGATGCCGCAGTTGTCGACAGCGACAATGACCGCCGGATCCTTCGCGCCGATCGCCAGCGCCCGGGCCCAGATCTTCGTGTCGACGCCCTCGTGCTCGTTGGTCCGACCGCCGTAGCCCGCCAGCGCCACGGGGTGGGTGGGGGTGACGTCGACCCTGGCCGCTCCGACAGCGACAGGTTCAGCCCACAGGGTGGAGGCCAGCAAGAGCAGGCAGGAGCAAAGCAGGCTATGGAAGGTTTTCATCGCTCAGATCTTCTCCGTTACGGGGACCACCTGGATCAGCTCGATATCGCCCTTGTCGATGGGCACCTTGACCGATTGCTGGCCGGGGGCGCCCTGGAGCTTGAGGTCGCTCCACTTGCGGGTTTGCTTGTTGAGGTGGCGGACGCTCTTGAACTTGCCCGTGATGGCGAGGGTGGCCTCGCGCTTGGCGCCGATGTCTCGGTTGCCAAGGGTGATGAAGTCCTCGCCCTTCTTGCCCTTGAAGACGCCCATGACGATGTGCTCTCCGGAGGGCTGCAGCCAGTAGTCATCCGGCGCCTTGCGGGCGCTCACCGGCAGCGGGAGGGTGTTGTAGACATCGACCGAGCGCGCGTTGGTGATGTAGGGGCTGAAGGCCGCCAGCATGTTGTTGATATAGGAGACCTCGTTACCGATTCCCGACAGCGGCGGCGGCTCAGTCTCGACCACCTTGTGGATATCGAACATGGTCCAGCCGACCCACCACTTGAAACCCTTGAAGCCGTAGGCAACGCTCATCGCCACGGTCTGGCGCATCTTGATGACGTTGTCGCCGTGGACGTGGACGAAGCGGAAGACGGGAATGCCGCCTGCAGCGAGCGACATGCGCCGGTAGTACTCGAGGAAGTGAAAATGCATGTGCGCCTGGCGCTGCCAGTGGTAGTCGTAGTACTCGAGCATGCGCGGACGCACGGCGTCGAGGAAGTACTCGATGCCGCCGTACTGCGAATAGGTGGTGAACTCCGCGGGATGGTTCGGGTCGATGGCCTCGTACTGGCGCCGCTGGTTGCCGAAGTGGGCAAACCACGAGGGCGTCCTGCGGTCGCTGAGATAGTAGCTGATCACCGTCTTCTCATCTTTGAGGGCGTGGGCGGGCCAGGGGGTGACGCCGGGCAGGAGCAGGTAGATTCCGGCCTTCTTTGCCTCGGCAAGATCCGCCAGGCTGCCCTCCAGCCCGTTGAAGTTGGCCTTCTTCATGGTGACGAAGAGGTTCTTCAGCCCGACCCGGGGGCCGACCCAACTCGGGGCAAGAAAGGAGATCAGCGCCGGCATGCGGAAGGGGCCCGGCAGCGCCTCCCGAACCTTCTTCTCGAGGGGGCCGATGCCGAAGACCTCGCTGGTGCGCTGCTTGGGGTGGACCTCGAGGCGCTCGATCTTTCCGCCGCTGTAGGAGACCTCGATCCCGAGGCCGGATTCAGAGTCAACCCGGAAGGCTACATCCCGGTCGAGCGGCCAGCCCGGCAGCACGCAGACGCGCTTACCACTGGAGGCGATGAGCATCGAGCGCAGGGAGTCGATGAAAGAGTCAATGCCGGCCTCCTCTTCAGGCAGGCGAGCGTAGTCCGCTCCCCAGAACCGCGGGAAGCGGCTCTTGCCATCACCTGTTGCCAGGTAGGGCCGGGCCTTTTCGACCGCGGCCTTGATCGCTGCGGCGCTCTGCGCCGCGGGCCAGGGCTTGATCTCCCGCTCCGGGATCTCTTTCTTTTCGGCCGCCGCCGGCTTGAGGGGGTGGGGGCCGCGTCCGCTGCAGGCGCTCAGGTAACGCCGGATGACCAGCGCGCGCGCCATGGCGGCTCCCTCCTCATCCTTGCCGAGGTGAATGCTGCCCTTGTTCCAGAACTTGTTCCAGGCATCCATCTGTCCCTTGACCGCGGTGTTGACGTCGGTCTTGTTGACCGCCTTGATCGCCGTCTCGAGGTCGCCTGCCTTTTCCGGGGCGACAACGTGGACCTGGAGGTCAAAGGCCTTCATCGGTTGGACGGTATGGAAGGTGGCATCCTCGCGCGGCTCCATTCCATCGCAGAGGATCACCAGGGCGGTGTTATCCTTGCGCAGGGCTGATCGCTTCTGGTCCTTGAGCGCTCCTGCTTTGCCGCCTGCTCCCTCGAGCCAGGCATCGAGGCTGACTGGTGTGGAGGTGCGCAGCTGGAGGTGGAGGACGTCCTTGCTGGAGTCGACGAAGAAGGAATAGACCGGCTTGCTGGGCTGCGCGAGGCCCTTGACGACCACCTCTCCGTATTTGAAGATCAGCGCCTGCTGCAGGTTCCCCACCGTGCTATTGAGCTTCGGGTCGGCGCGGAAGCGCACTCCGCCAAGCGGCACCGCCTTCTCGCCGGGCTTGGCGATCCGCGCCAGGGAGACATGGATGTCGCCGGCCTTGTCGGTCCAGACATTGGCAAGGGTCCGGCCGTTGCCGATCGGCATGGCAGCCTCGGGGCCCTCGCAGGGGGTTCTCCAGATGACATTGGTGTCGCTGATCGGGTCAAAGGCCTTGCGCCCGGGCGGCGGCGCTGCCGGGGCGAGGGCCGCCAGCACGGCGTCGCTGACCTCCTCACCAAGCACCAGCACCTCGTTGGCGCCGGGGTTGGGGCCGCCATGCGCGCTGAGAAAGCGCAGGGAGAGCTTCTTTGCCGGCTGGCGCAGGAAGGGGATGCGCTGGGGGCCGTGGATGGCCTTCAGCTCACCCTTGGCCACCGGGTTGGCACCGTCATCGATGTAGACCTCGTATTCCTTGAAGCACTCGTTCAGCAGCCAGGCTGTGCGGCCGTAGTAGACCACCTCCTGGACCATGACGGGCTTTTCCCACTTGAGCACCAGCTCGCCCTTGTCCTTACCCTTCTCCCCATCGACCGCCCAGGATTTAGACTTGCTGCTGTCGGGGTAGACCTCGAAATGCTGCGAGAGTGCCGGGGCGATCCTTCCATCTGCTATGTTCGAGGGCGCGTAGGTGTCGCCATCGAGCACCGAGGAGGCGGTGATCTTGGCGCTGGTGGCCAGGTTGGTGAAGGGAGCCTTCTGCTGGCAGAAGACAGGGGCCGGGAGGCCGGCCCAGGCAAGAAACGACACTGAGAGAGAGAGGATTCTCAACATGCGGGATTCTCTTCCTTGGAGATTGATTGCGTTGTCGGAGAGTTGTATTCGACCGCCGCTATTATGCAGCATCGAGCCTGTGGCAATACAGGCTTTCCTGCCGCTGAGCCCGTTCAGTAACATCGAAGCTTCCTGCTCTTCGGCTCAGCGTAGCTGCAGGTCACCACTTGCCCCGCAGAGCTCATCGTGGACCCGGATGACTTCCTTGATGGCCGGGTCCGGGGCTTCCATGCCGATCTTTTCAATGAAGTGGCAGGTCTGGTAGCTGTCCGACCGGGCCTCGTAGCTCTCGAGCCAGTGGATGTATTCCGGGTCCTCCGCAGGCGTCGGGCTTCTCGGGTTGCAGGGGTTGTTGGGATTCCGGTTTCCTGCCGGGGGGGCCCGGTGCCCGATGCGCCAGGGCTTGGGGGTCAGCCTTGCCCGGAAGCATTTCTGCACCCGGCACAGACGCATGTAGAGCTCATCGCAGCCGAGTGCCCCGAGGATCTCCATGGTCGAATCGGCGGCAGGCTCGTAGAGCTGGTTGGTTGCTATGAGGCGCAACCCGAGGGTCGTCTCGTAAATTCGAAAGCCGCTGCCGGGCCTGGACTCCACATACTCCTTGACCAGCTTGAGGGCTGTGATCTTGGACTGTGAGAGGTCCGGCCGCAGGCCGGCTTCTTCCGGTTCACCCGCCAGGGACTGCGAGGCGGGATCAGCATCCCCTCCGCCACCAAACAGAGCGGCCAGGCAGCCTTGCTGGTCGGACCAGTGGGCGGGAACAGGGGGATAGTCGCTCTCATCTTCTTCGTCGGTGTCGATGTCGACGAACATGACCTCCGGGCAGTTGATGATTTTCGCCCCGTAGCCGTTGCGGGTGATCACGGCAATTTCTTCGCCGTCCTGCAGGAAATCTTCCAGCCGTTGCTCCCGGATGACGTCAACATTGTAATAGCGTCTCCACTCGGTCTGGAGTTCCTCATGGCCTCCCCTGTCCCAGGAGCGGCGGATGGCCTCCTCGATCTTCTGGATTGCCTTCGGGGTCTTTTCCTTGATCATCCGCCGGGCTTCTTCAGGATCCCCATCGGAATAGCCCCAGACGACGCAGTAGGTTTTTTCTCCATCGAGGTCGAAATAGACCTCTTCCCTTTCCCAGTACCTGGGGATGTTCATAGGGACTCCTCTCTTCTCTTCGGGGGGGATCTCTTCAACCTGGAGGCCCGGGCATCCTAAGAAATCGGTGCGTGGATGGCCATGTGGAAATTCCGGCTACTTCACCTGGTAGGAGCCCGTGGACTGGTGCGGCGTCAGCGGCCAGGTGTCGGTGCGGAAGGGGTAGGCCGGCAGCTCGCGGGCGTTCATCAGGCCGCCGTGGGGCAGGTTAGACCAGGCGTAGCGTACGGCGACGGGTTCGGGAACCTTGTCGCTCCAGATCTCGAGCTGGTTCCCCTTCACGATCCTCGCCCTGGCCTGGTGGAAGACCTGGTCCTTGCCGGCGACGACGAAGCCGACATCGACGTCCTGGTCAAGGCGCAGGCCGCGGTTGGTTCCCTCCTCGAAGCTGACGGCCACCTTGTTGCCCTTGACCTCAGAGCCCTTGTAGACCGGTCCGCGCCACTCGATGGGGTTGCCGGGGCGCGAGGACTCCGTCTTGTAGACCTCGGCCAGGGCCCAGCGCGCCGAGCGCTCTCCGACCGGCAGCTTGCGGCCGGGGTGGATGCTGCCGTTGGAGTTGGTGTCATAGGTGGCGATGAGGCCTGTTCCGGGGGTTTTCTTCCAGGTGTTGAGCTGATCTCGCGGATGACGTTGGTGTGGTGGTTCATGTCGTAGGTCATGCTGCGGCGAGGGCTCCAGCCGGCGATCTGGATGATGCCGAAGGGCAGCTGCGGGTCGCCGAAAGCCTTGCGCCAGGCGGAGATCACCGCCGGGAAGGTCCTGTGGAAAGGTTTCCAGCTGACGCTGAAGGAGTTGTTCTCGCCCTGGTAGAAGAGGACGCCCCTGATGGAGAGCTTCGCCAGGGGAAGGATCATGCCGTTGAACATGCCGCCGGGCTGGCGCTTGCCGGCGGGATCGGTATAGGCGTTCGAGTTCGGCCTGCGCGGCGCGCGCGCACCCTTTGCCCTGGCCTCGGCGCGCTTCTTCTCCCAGGCCGCGGTGGCGGCCGCCAGCCGCT
>CAZTRG010000090.1:0-4819 GCA_964615885.1 uncultured Planctomycetia bacterium
TTCCGGGAACCGGGACAATCCACCGGTCTATGCCCGCGAGGTCCTTGAGCGTTTCGGAGGCCGGGCTTTTCGCCGGCCGCTTACTGCCGGTGAGCTTGAATCCCTGGTGGGGGTGTGGCAGAGGAGCTATGCCCGCAAAAAGGATTTCCAGGAGAGCATAAGGGATGCACTCCTAGTTATTCTCACCTCGCCCCAGTTTCTCTTCCTGGTTGAAGAGAGTGCCGGGCCGCAGGCCGAGCAGCTCTCGCCTTTTGAGCTGGCGGCCAAGCTGTCCTATTTCCTTTGGAATACCGCTCCGGATGCGAGGCTCCTGGAGCTGGCCGGGACCGGGAAGCTGAGGGCAGCGGTGCCCTCGGAGCTTGATCGCATGATCGCCGATGAGCGATTCCTGCAGTTTACCGGGGAGTTTGTCTCCCAGTGGCTGAGCCTGGATAAGTTTGACGTGGTGAATATTAACCGCGGGGAATTTCCGCGCCTCAAGCGCGAGACCAGGAGGGAGCTGCGCAAGGAGCCGGTTCACTTCGTGACGCACCTCTTGCGGGGCAATCTCCCCCTTGCCACGTTTATCGACTCCGACTTCATCCTGGCCAACGAGGTGGTGGCGGACTACTACGGGGTCGCCGCCGCGAGTTCCCAGGGCTTTGATTTTGTTCCGGTTCGCCATGAAAGCGAGAGCCTTGGAGGAGTCCTGACCCAGGTTGCGATCCTCTCCGGGCTCACCAATGGGCATGAGTCCAACCCTGTGAAGAGGGGCGCGTGGCTGGCACGCAAGATCATCGCCGAGCCGCCGGAGCCCCCTCCTCCTGATGTTCCTGAGTTGGGCGAGACAGCCAAGGGCAAGACGCTGCGTGAGCGGCTTGAGCAGCATCGCAACCAGGAGGGCTGTGCCCAGTGCCACCAGAAGATTGACCCCTGGGGCCTTCCTTTTGAAGAGTTCAACGCCGGTGGGCTTCTCAAGACGCGAAAAAATTTCGATGCGGGCTCAACCCTCCCGGACGGCACCGAGGTGGTCGGCGCCCGAGCCCTCAAGAAATACCTCGCCGGCGAACGGATTGACCAGGTGGCCTTCAGCTTTCTCAAGCATCTTGGCAGCTATGCCGTGGGCCGAAGCCTGAGCTTCAACGAGCTTGAATACCTGAAGAAAGAGGGTAAAAAGACTCTCGGAGCCGGGGCCTATCGCCTTAAAGATTGCGTTCGCTTTGTGATCGAGAGCCCGATTTTCATGGAAAAATGAGGGTTTCTGGCGGGGATGGGGCTGTTTCGGGTGCCTGGCGATTGGCATAGACTCAAGCCCGGGGAAGGTTTAATATGACTCCGTGCAGAACCAGCTCAAACTTGATCGCCGATCTGTATTGAAGGGACTCGCCGGAGTCGCCCTTCCCTTGCCTCTATTGGAGGCAATGGGCGAAGAAGTGGCCGAGGAAACTCCTCGCCGTTTTTGCGCGATCTACAGTGCCAACGGAATGTCTCTTCCCGAGGAGAAGCACGGGATTGCCGACTGGAACTGGTTCCCCCGCAAGGACAAGGATGGAAAGCTTGTCTTTGGGAAGTCCAACGAGCCCCTGAATCCCTACCGGGACCAGGTGACCTTTCTCGGCGGGCTTGCCCATGCCAACGGCCCGAGGAATGATCCCCATGTCTGCTCGGACATGTGGCTGACGGGCGCCCCGCTACATGATCCCAAGCCGGGTCAGTACAACACGATGGGCCTCGACCAGGTGGTTGCCCGGCACACGCGCCGCTTGTGCCGGCGTCCCTCTCTGGTCTTCTCTATCGATGCGGGCAGTGGCTATATGTCGCGGACAGCCACCATCTCCTATGATCGGGAGGGTAAGCCCATCCCGGCAGAGAACAATCCCCGACGGATATTTGAGAGCGTCTTCAAGGGCAGCCGGGATTCCCTCGAAGCTCAGCGCGCCCGCCTGCGCCGGCACAGGAAGCTGGTCGATGCGGTCTCTGAGAATGCCAGGGCCCTGGACAAGCGCCTGGGCAAAGCTGATCGTCAGAAGATGGAGCAGTACCTGACCTCTCTGAATGAATTCGAGATGCGCCTGCAGGCCTCTGAGAAGTGGATCGACATCCCGCTTAAAAAGCAGGACTACTCCCACCTGGATCTCGATGCCTCCCCGGAGAACGATCCGAAAACATACTATCGAACGATCTTCGATCTCATGGCACTGGCTTTTGACGCCGATATCACCCGGAGCATCACCTTCATGATGAGCCGGGAGGATGGAATGGGGCTCAGTGACACCTTCCCACTCAAGCTCGGCCTGAAGCACACCCATCACAGCCTGTCCCACAAGAATGACAAGAATGGCCTGCTTGAATGGGCGAAGTACGACCTCTTCCTGAGCGAGCAGGTTGCCTACTTCCTGGGCCGGCTGAATGAGTTCAAGGACAACAATGGCAGCGTGCTGGACAACTCCATTGTTCTCTATGGCAGCGGTGCCAGCACCACGCATAAAAACGTCAACCTTCCAACCGTGGTGGCCGGTGGGGCTAACATGGGGCTGAAGCACCAGCAGTACTGGAAGGGTGGCGGCACCCGCATGACCGACATGTACCTCAGCATCCTCCGCTCGATGGGCATCGCTGAAGAGTCCTTCGGTGACAGCAGGGGAACCCTGGGCAATTCAATCTTCCCCGCTTAAAGGGAAGGCAGCTCGGACCCGGCACCTGGATGTGAGATTCCAGGCTGCAGGTGATTCCCCGGCCAGCCTTGCCTGTTCCTGTGCCCCGTATATTTTCATCTTATAACCGTTTCGGGCACTTGTCATTTTTCTAGCGGGCGGTCACGCCACGATTTCAAGGTGTGTTTACATTCCCGGAATTTGGGGGGTGAGCTGATGTGGCCCCTAAGGCCTTGATTACTTGGAAGTTAAGCTTCCCGGCAAGGTTTTCCTCATTGGTACGGCAGTTGCACTTAATGAAGGGTGCATGAACGAAAGGGGGGCTTCCTGAGGGTGAGAATCTACCTGGAGGTGCACCCCTTCTGTACGAAGGTTTCAACTGTTCACTGATCCAGGGAGGCAATGAAAGAAGGCGCTGCCGCGGAGTTCGGGGCGGCTTTAATTCAATTACCCGGGAACTCTAATGGGGAAGTCCCCGGGCTAACCGAAGGGGGTATTTGATGAAGGGGTTGATCGCTTTTGCGCTGTTAGTGGGGCTTTGTGTTGCAACGGTACTTGGCTTGTCACAAGACGTTGGCAATAGCAGGGAAAGTTTGAACCTGGACCTTCCTGTCAATAGTGGGGATCCATGGGCGCCCGCAGAAGAAGAGGAGGCGCCGGCCATCATCTTCTTTTACGGCCAGCAGTTTGAGGGCGATGTTTTTGTTTTCTGTGTGGATCGCTCCGGCAGCATGAATGACCAGGGCGAATTGGCGCGTGCCAAGCGTGAGGTTATCCGCAACATACAGGAGCTGTCTGATCAGACCGAGTTTGCGGTCTGCTTCTTCGACACGGGTATCCTGATGTGGCCCCCGAATGAAAGGCCCATCCTTGCCAACGCCCAGAACAGGGCGACGGCCTGCAACTGGGTTGCAAGTGTGGGGGTGGGAGACCTGTCCTGCCCCAAGGAGGGGCTGACCAGGTCTCTCCAGACCATCAACAGGTCCGTCAAGGACCGCCGCTGTCTCATCTACGTCGGCGATGGAGGCGGGACCTGTTACAAGAAGGGGTGGGAGCAGCAGTGCCCGCCCGAGATCTCTGCTAACTCGGATTTAGAATTTGAGCAGTGGTACCTCGCTGACACCCTGGCCAGGGTTGATCAGCTCAATCATAAAAACGTTTCCATCAACACTGTCGGTGTACGGCTTAGGGCTGAGCTTGATATCAACCAGAGCTTCGTCAGGGTCCTGGCACAACGTAACGCAGGCGTCAGCCGCCGTATTGACTGACAAACGGTGTGGGCCTGAGGTGGCCGGCTTCTGCCGGCTACCGACACCATGACAGCTCCCGTGCAACAAGGGATTGCGCGGGAGCTTCTTTTTGTGGGGGTTCCGGGGAGGGCGGGGGACATCCCCTGGCGCGGTTCAACCCGCTTTCTTACCGGGCCCCGGTTTTTACTTGTGCCTCGGGCGCTGTGGCGAGACGATTCAGCCAGAGAATGCCATGGTGTTTCTCTTTTAACCGGGAGTGTTTCAGATGGCGGCTTCAATGGATCGGCGGAATTTCCTGCGCGGGCTGGGAGCCTGTATTGCCCTGCCTGCTCTCGAGTCGCTTGCCGGTGCAACAGCCGCTGCGGGGGCGGCCAAAAGGTTTGTGTGTGTCTCTCCGGCCTATGGCATGAACCCCGGGGGGTTTTTCCCGGAGAAGACTGGTGCGGACTATGCGCTGCCGGGTCTCCTGAAGCCGCTTGAGGAACATCGCCGGGAGCTGAGTGTATTCACCAACCTCGACCATCCCCATGTTGGTGGGGGGCATGGCTGCTCCAACACCCTCCTCAACGGCGTGGAGCTCAAGGACACCAAGGACAATCCCCAGAGGCTCCTGTCGCTGGACCAGCTCCTTGCCGAGAAGATCGGGCAGAAGACCCGCTTTCCCTCCCTGCGTATGGGCTCTTCCGGTATCTCCTGGTCGAGGGCGGGGGTGGTTCTTCCCACCGAGGGGAACCCGACAAAGGTATTCGCCAGGCTGTTTCTTGATGACAACCCGAAGGTGAAGGCGAAAACCAGGGAGCACCTTCGCGAGGATGCCAGCATTCTCGATGTGGTCCGCGAAGATGCGCGGCGACTCAACCCACGCCTTTCGAAAACTGACCAGGGGAAGCTGGAGGAGTACCTGACGGCCATTCGAGAGGTTGAGCTCAAGCTGAA
>CAZTRG010000091.1:0-3154 GCA_964615885.1 uncultured Planctomycetia bacterium
GGCGGCTGAGGAGGCCGGGCAGCTGCTGGACAATAACGATCTCCTGCTGAACCTGAACGAGCCGAGCAAGATTGCCGACCCGGGCTGGATCCAGCCTGGAAAGGTGATCCGCGACGTTACCCTCTCCACCAAGGGGGGGCTGGCCTGTGTCGACTTCGCGGTCAAGAACGGACTGCAGTTCATCGAGTATGACGCCGGCTGGTATGGCAACCAGCAGGACGAGAAGTCCGATGCCAGCACCGTCTCCCGGGGCAACCTCGACCTTCCGGCTGTCATCAAGTACGCGAAGGAAAACAACATCGGGGTAATCCTCTACGTCAACAGGCGCCACCTCGAGCGCGATCTCGACAAGCTCCTTCCGGTCTACAAGGAATGGGGAATCGTCGGCTTGAAGTTCGGCTTCGTCCAGCACGGCGACCAGAAGTGGACGCGCTGGATGCACGAGGCCATCGCCAAGTGCGCGGAGTACAAGATGATGGTCGATGTACATGACGAGTACCGGATGACCGGCTGGCAGCGTACCTATCCAAACTTCCTGACCGCCGAGGGGATCGGCGGCGATGAAACCCGCCCGCCCAACGAGCAGGCGCTCGCCAACCTCTTCAACCGCATGATCGCGGGACCGGCTGACCACACCTTCTGTTATTACAATGGCTACGTTGACCAGACGACCTGCCATGCCGCCCAGCTGGCGAAGATGATCTGTTTCTTCAGCCCCTTGCAGTTTCTCTTCTGGTACGACCAGCCCTCCTCGGAAAAAGACGAGCCGGAGCTCGAATTCATCAGGGTGCTGCCGACGACCTGGGACGACTCCCGGGTCCTCCAGGGCAAGGTCGGCACCTACGCTGTCGTTGCCCGCCGCAAGGGGGCCGACTGGTACCTTGGCTGTCTCAACGCGGTGGAGCCCAGGACCTTGAAGGTGCCCCTGGACTTCCTTCCGGAGGGCCAGGCCTTCGAGGCCTCCGTCTACTTTCACGACCCATCGGTCAAAACTCGCACGAAGGTGGGTATCTCCCGCCGGGCCGTCGATTCAAAAACTGTTCTCGACGTTTCGATGAGCAAGCAGGGCGGAGTGGCGGTTCGGATCTACCCGGCCGCGAAAGGATCCTGACCCCGGGTTCGCAGCTGGCTGGCTTCCCGCTGAGCCTCTGCTTGCCAGTGGCCGCGGACTGTCATAGGCTATGGTCTTGCCTCAACTGAAACATCGAGAAGGTTATCGACATGAAGAGCATGACAAGGCGCCTGGTCCTGGCAATTGCCGCTATCGTGGCAGTGGGACCTCTGTCCTCGGCTGAAAAAGATGCGGTCAAGAGCGATGTGTCCACGGGTCTTCGCCCGTTTTTTGAGCGCTTCGACGCCGACCGCGGCAACCTCAACCGCTTCTACAACATCCCGCTCTCCGCGGGTGATCACAAGCGCCGCCTGGCCTTTTACCAGGAGCAGCAGGATGCGCTCAAGAAGCTCGACTTCGACGGTCTCAGCCGCGATGGGCAGGTCGATTACCTGCTGCTTCGAAACGAGCTCCGCGATACCCACAGGAAGATCCTGCGCGAGCGAGAGCTTGACCAGGAGGTGCTGCCGCTCCTGCCTTTCTGGAAACCGATCGTCGCTCAGCTCGAGTCCCATCGCCGGCTGGAGCCCGTCGATGGAAAGACGGTGGCTGCCCGGCTCGAGGAGATCGAGGCGCAGATTGCTGCCGCCCGTGGAACCCTGGAGAGATCGCTCTCGGAGTCGAGGAAGCGCTGGGCCAGGGAGAAAGCGGAGCGCGCCTCTCGCCGTGTTCGTGACCTCAGCGGGGCTCTCTCGCGCTGGTTCCAGTTCTACAATGGCTACAACCCGCTCTTTTCCTGGTGGGTCAAGAAACCTGCCCAGCAGGTTCGCGAGGATCTCGACCGCTACGCCAAGCTGATCTCTGACCAGCTGGTGAATCACTCGAGCAAAAAATCGAGGGATCCGGACCGCCTGGTGGGTGAGCCGATCGGCGCCGAGGCGCTTTCGCTGGCGCTCGAGCGCGAGATGATCGCCTACACTCCGGCGGAGCTGGTCGAGATCGCGCAGCGGGAGTTTGCCTGGTGTGACAAGGAGATGGCAAAGGCCTCCCGTGCCCTCGGCTTCGGGAACGACTGGCGCAAGGCACAGGACCAGGTCAAGAAGCTGCACGTCAAGCCCGGGGAGCAGCCCAAGCTGATCAAGATGCTGGCGCTCGAGGCTGAGAATTTTCTCGAGGAGCGCAAGCTGCTGACGATCCCGCCGCTGTGCAAGGAGACCTGGCGGATGCAGATGATGTCGGCTTCGCGCCAGCGGGTGAACCCCTACTTCACCGGGGGTGAGGTCATCAGCGTTTCCTTCCCCACCGACGAGATGGCCCACAAGGACAAGCTGATGAGCATGCGGGGCAACAATATCCATTTCTCACGGGCGACCGTGCATCACGAGCTGATCCCGGGCCATCACCTGCAGGGCTTCATGACCGCCCGCTACCGCCCCTACCGCAAGCGGTTCCGAACTCCCTTCTGGACCGAGGGCTGGGCGCTCTACTGGGAGATGCTTCTGTGGGATCTCGATTTCCCCAAAACTCCCGAGGACCGCATCGGCATGCTCTTCTGGAGAAAACACCGCTGCGCCAGGATCATCTTCTCCCTCGGCTTCCACCTGGGGACGATGAAGGCGGATGAGGCGGTCGACTTCCTGGTCGAGCGTGTCGGCCACGAACGCCGCAACGCCACCGCCGAGGTGAGGCGGTCGATCCAGGGGGGCTATTCGCCGCTCTACCAGGCGGCCTACATGCTCGGTGCCCTGCAGCTGCGGGCGCTGGCAAGCAAGCTGGTCGCCGGTGGGAGGATGACTCCCCGCCAGTTCCATGATGCAGTGCTCCGGCAGAACTCCATCCCGATTGAGATGCTTCGTGCCGCGCTCGACAAGGACGTCAAGCTGACCCGGGATTACGTGCCCGGCTGGAAGTTCGCAAAGGACGGGGCCTCCCGTTAAGGAGAATCACCGGATGAATCTGCGCAGACGGCTGTTGATGGGCCTGGTCATAAGTGCGGGGATAATCTCCTGCCTGTCCGCCTGCCTGGGAATTGGCCCCGCCGGTGAGGAGGGCAAAGGGCAGGAGCCCCGCTGGGAACAAAGCTACGATGCCGGCTACACCGAC
>CAZTRG010000092.1:0-8456 GCA_964615885.1 uncultured Planctomycetia bacterium
AGCTTGTCGATGGCCTCGCCATAGCGGGCATCACCGGTCGAGCGCAGCAGCT
Organism: uncultured Planctomycetia bacterium; assembly: GCA_964615885.1. Taxonomy (GTDB): domain Bacteria; phylum Planctomycetota; class UBA8108; order UBA8108; family UBA8108; genus UBA8108. Next base: position 53 of record CAZTRG010000092.1, read on the forward strand.
CGACGGCGGCCTCGGCGATGGTCACCTCCTCCCCGAGCTTCTTCGGGGGAAACCTCTTCAGGCCGCAGTCAAAGGCCCGCCTTGCCGCATCAACCAGCTCCCTGCCGCGCTTCCTTGCCTTCGGGAACTCCCCGAGCACCCTCCCCAGGCAGGCCGCGGAGGCCGCGAAGGAAAAACAGCTGTAGGCGCTCACTGGGCGCATGATGTATTCGACGCTCTCGTTGTCGGTATTGCTGCGCCAGGCGTTGCCGGGATGCGCATCGGTGAAAGGATGCCCGGTGCCCTCGCTGCCGCCTGAGATCCCTCCGTCAGGCCACTGGGTGTCGAGGTAGTAGCTCAGCAGGAAGGCAGCCTCGTCGAGGATGTCCGGCAGGCCGTTGCCGGACTCCGGGATCATGAACTGCCGGTCGATGAAGGCCTCCGGGTTCATCTCGTAGACCCGGCAGAGCTGGCGGGCGATGGGGATATGGATCGGCCTGCGGTCATAGTCGGCGGCATCGTGATAGCCTCCCCGCACCGTCCTGTACTTCAGCGTGCCATCGGCCTTGCCCTTGCTGATGAATTCGGCGATCGACTTGAAATCAAGCGGCTTACCGTACTCGGGGTAGATGCCAATCTTGACGTGTTTGCGGCACTCCTTGCGGGTCCAGGGAGTGTGCTTCTTCTCCAGCGCGATCCCGCAGCGCGCATGGTAGAGAACACGGATGCTGCTGAAGAGAGGCTCCGCCATCACGTCCGCGCCAATGCGGAAGGAATAGGAGCGGCCGATCCCGGGGATGCTGATGCAGTAGGAGCCGGGCTTGCGGAGGCCCGAAAAATCGAGTCCGTAGACATTCTCGCCGGAGAAATCCTGCTTGTAGGCGCCCTCGCTCTTCTGCCCTGCCCGGTGGCGCAGCTTTGCCTTGCCCGTGAAAGCCGTCTTGCCGGTCTTGAGATCGATGACTGAGAAGGCTGCCGGCTCGATGGCGAGCGCGCCGGCGGTGCCGAGCCACTTGCCGGCGTAGGCCAGGCGAATCTTCGAGTCCGGCAGGTAGCCGACCTGGTTCACCTTGATCGCCTCAGACAGGACGGTTTTCGCAGACCACCGGAAGGTGGCGCTGGTCGCACCTGCACCAATCCCCTTCGACCTGAAGGTGTAGCTTCGGCCCTCGGCCATGGGCTCCGCCAGCCTCACGTAGACCACCCCGATCAGCGTAGCGGGAAGGTAGGGCTTCGGAACATGTCCCATATGGTGCAGCTTGACGAAGCGTCCCAGCACCTTGTGGCCTTTGAGCTCGCGGCCATTCTCGAGGATCGTGAAGCTGGCCGGGTCGTCAAGACGGCCGGACAATTTCCTCCCCTGCTGGTAAAAGACGAAGCCCACGGTATCGGCAGTGAGCACCTGGAGCGACTCCTGCTGGATGAGCTTATCATGCCGCCCCAGGTTGAGAACCCTGCCGAAGCCGTAGGGCTCGTCCCCGGCAACACACACAGTCAGCAGCAAGAGGGCAAAAACCGTGATCCATCTCATACCGACAGTGTAGAAAAGAATGGAGCGAGTTAGAAGCCCTGACCGCCGCGCGACTGGCTCCCCTGGGCCTCTTGACAGGGGATGGAGGCAAACCTACACTCGAACGGATCATGAAAAACATCACCACGATCTGCGCTTTGCTGCTGTGCTGCCCCCTTCTGGGCGGAGAAAACGCCGCCCCCTCCTCGCACATGGTCTTTGACGACAATTTCGATGGAGACATCCTCATCAACGAGGTTCGTGTCCCGAAAAGCGGCGAGGCGATGTACACCTACTACGAGACTCTTGGCTGGCGCGGCGGTGCGGCCGGCTACGGTGGGATCCAGGTGCATCCCAAGGCACACCTCTATATCTTCTCGATCTGGGACCACAAGAAGCACACCGCCCCGATCAAGGCGGTCCACAAGGGACCCGATACCATCACGCAGAAGTTCGGCGGCGAGGGCACCGGGCTCAAATCCTGGAACTTCAAGCTCGGCTGGAAGCCCGACACCTGGTACACGCTCGTGTCGCGCTGCTGGCCGGTCGGCGACCACACCTTCTACGGATTCTGGGCCCGCTCGGGAGAGACGAAAGAGTGGACCCACCTCGTGACCATGGATGTCGCGGCAAAGGAGGCCTGGTTCAAGGGCGGCACCGATGCCTTCCTCGAGGACTGGCTCGAGACCGGGGTCAAGCGCCGCGAAAGCCACCTGCGTGGTGGCTGGAAGCGTAAGCTATCGGGGGACTGGCATCCCTTCGGCAAGGGACGCTACTCGGTCAACTACTGGGACCTTGACCCCGGCAAGCGCTCCTACAATTTTCGCACCAACTGGAATGGGGGGATCGCAAAGGACAAGACCGGGGAGTACTACTTCATGATCGCCGGCGGAAAGAAGACGAAGCCGACCACGAAGAACCCCTCCAGCCACAGCATCAAGCGCACCGAAAAAAAACCGGGCTACGAAACGATTAAGATCAAGAGCGCCAGGGCGAGCAGGTCTGCCGATGGCAAGCTGACCGTCACCTGGGAAAACGACCCAGGCACCCTGCCCCAGTTCGCCTATTCCATCAGTGTTCACTCCAATCGAACCGCAAAGGGGAAGCCCCTGGCCGAGGCCCAAAGCGCGACTCCTCATGCCCGCGGGGCGGAAATGAAGCTGCCGGCGAATGCCCCGAAAGGCGCCCTCTACCTGCGCCTTGAATGCACCGACATCCTCGGCAATACCTCGAAGGCGAAGACCGTCACCGTGCGGAAATAACCCGGTCGCTCAGGCAAGCAGCTCGGAGAGAACTCCCGTTGACCCGCCGAAGCTCCTGGCCGGGACACCGGCCTGCTGAAGCAGGGTCAGCCAGAGGTTCGACAGGGGAGTGTCTTCCTTCTTGAGAACCACGTGGCGGCCAGGCTTGATGTCCCTGGCCCCCCCACCGGCCACGATCGCCGGTACGTTCCTGATCATGTGACCGGAACGAAGGTTGGTGCCCCAGCTCAGGATGCAGCTGTCAAAGAGAGAGCTTCCGTCCACCTCACGGGTCTCCTTGAGCACATCGATGAAGTGGGCCAGCAGCTCGGTTGTCTTGCGGTCTCTCTGCTGGGAGGCGATGGTGCGGGTCTCCGACCCCCCGTAATGACTGAGCGCGTGCGGGTCAAAGGCCATGCCCATGCTCCTGAGCACCGAGGCCACCGGCTGGCGGTAGGAAACCACCGCGGTGGACCGGGTCTGCAGAGCCAGGGCGATGAGCTTGTAGGTCAGCTTGATCTCCGCCTCTCCCTCCATGCCAGGAGGGGGCTCGGGAAGATCTGTACGAGGCTTGGGACGGCTGGCCCACTGCTTCTCCTTCAGGAGACCGATCTCAACCTCGCGAACCGACTGGAAATATTCGCCGAGCTTGTCGCGGTCAAGCCTGGAGACCTTAGCCTCGAGACTCCTTGCATCAGAGCGAACGATATCGAGAATGCTGCGTTTCTTCGCCAGGCGCAGTTCGCGTTCCTCAGCTGATTCCGCCGCCTGGCCAAAGAGCCGGCTGTAGAGCTCAACCGGACCTCGAACACCGGAGACCGGCTTGCCCTCCTTGTTCCAGGCCAGGGAGAGTCCCTTCCCGTGGCCTCCGGGATCGGTCTCCTTGCTGGCGAGAACCAGCGAGCTGTACCGCAGGTCGCGGCCGAGATGTTCACCGGCGACGAGATCGCAGGAGACCGAGTTGTGAAAACGCTTGCCGGGCGTCCCCTGGACATTGGCTCCGGTCAGGTAGGAGGTGCTCCCTCCGTGGGGATCGCTGGCCCCTGCATTGGTCAGGTTGGCGATCATGGTGATATCACCCTTGTGACGTTCGAGCGGTGCCATGCCGGGCTGCAGCTTACCGAAGGGGCCTGCCTCGGTGGGATAGAAGCTCTCGCTGGTGAAACCGTAGCCAACACCGCAGAAGATCAACCTCCGGGGAGGTTTTGCCGTCGCAGCAGCCACTGGAAAGGTCTCGAGAAGCGGCAGGGCCAGCGCGGCACTGCCGGAGAGCAGGAAGGCCCTCCTCGAGGTCTGGTGAACGCTCATTCTGAAACTCCGAGATTTTCTACACTCATCATTCACTTTCTCCTGAAAAGGCGGCTGCGGACAAGGGCGTGCACCAAGGTCCGCGCACGGTAGTCATCTTCGCGCAAAGCCTTCACCAGGGCCAGCAGTTCTTCGCCATCAGAGAATTCGATGCTGCGGCCGAGCCCGTAGCCCATGATTCCCCCGGCCAGGGACTCGGCAAGCCGCTCCTTCTGCTCCATCAACCTGGTCTTGAGCTCATCGAGGTCCCGGTACTCGAGGGCACCCGGCAGCAGGCCGCTCGTCCTGACCGCCACCTCCTCGCCATCGACCTTTTCCTTTTCTCTCCACAAGCCCACCGCGTCGAAGTTTTCCAGTCCGAAGCCGATGGCGTCAAACTTGCCGTGGCAGGATGCGCATTGAGGTTTTTTCTGGTGAAGCAGGATGGCCTCTCTCACCGGGACAGGAGTCGCGGAGGCTTCGTCGAGCTCCGGCACGTTGGGAGGCGGCGAGGCGGGCTTGTCATTCAGCAGCTTTTCCATGATCAGTGCACCACGGATAATCGGAGAGGTCCGGTCGCCCGTCGAGCTCATCGTCAGGAAGGCCGCGGTGCCGAGCAGGCCGCCGCGCCGGGAGTCTCCGGGCAGCTTCACCTTGCGGAAGTGCTCTCCCTCGACGCCCGGGATCCCGTAGTACTGGCCGAGGATGCTGTCGATGACGACGAAGTCCGAATCGATGAGCGCACTCAGCGGCAGGTTCTCCCTGAGCAGGGTCCCGAAAAGATGCAGCGGCTCCTTGCGGGCGGAGAGACGCACACCCTCATCGAAGGCCGTGTACTCCTTCGGATTGACGACGATGTTGTCAAAACGCTTGAGATCCATCCACTGGCTCATGAAGCCCTCGATGAAGCTCCAGGCGCGGGGGTCTGCAAGCAGGCGGTCAACCTGCTTCTCCAGCACCCCGGGACGCAGCAGGCTGCCATCGGCGGCGCTGGCATAGAGCGTCTCATCCGGTGGCGCACTCCAGAGGAAATACGACAAGCGGATCGCGAGCTCACGGGCACTGAGCTCTTTGTCTCCACCCCCACCTTCTTCTCCAAGGTAGAGAAAGCCCGGGGAGGCCAGCACCACGGCGAGAGGATCAACGAGGGCCTCCTCTACATCGAGTCACGCCGCGCGCCCCTTGCGGTAGAGCCCGTAGAGGCCGTCGAGAAATTCAGCAGCGGGCGGACGGCGGCGGGCGGCCTCGAAGGCGAAGCTCCTGATCGCAGCCAGCGCCTCCTCCTCCGACCGCGGCAGCTTTTTCTTCACCTTCTCCCCGGTTGGGAAGAGGAGCTTCTCAAAGAAGGTCAGCTCGCCATAGAAAGGCCCCTCGACCTCCAGCCGGTCAACCCAGATGCTGGCCGGGTTACCGTAAGGGTCCCGCAGCCTGAGGTAGGTCGCCCAGTCCACCATCTCATTTCGTTTCTCGCGAAGGCGAAGCTGGTAGATGTCCGACTTGCCTCCATGCCCGTTGCCCAGCCGGGGGGTGAAGCCGTACTCCAGCAGCTCGGGCTGGTGGGCGGTGCCTCGCACCTTGAGAAAGCCGACCGTCTCATCAAACACCTCTATCTTGAGAAAATGGCGAAAGGCCTTGGGCTGCTTATCGAGCCCCGCCAGGATGCGGACCTTGTAGGTCGCACGCGGGTCTCCCAGCTGGTTGATGGTGGGATTGGGCGGGGTTCTTCCCAGGTAGATACCGGTATCCACGAACTCCTGCGCCAGGTAGCGCTGCGGCCGTCCTGCCCGGTCGGCGTGAAAATTCAGGTAGAAGTGCAGCTCACGGCCGTCCTTGAAGCCGAGCTCTTTCCAGGTCTTGCCGTTCTCGAGGCCGTTGACCACCTCCCTCCAGCGCTCCATCCGTTTTTGAAGACCCTTGCGAAGATGCCGGTTGGCTCCCTTCTCGGGCTCGGTGGAATTCACCACCAGCTTCCGCCGTCCCTCGTTGCCCCACTGGAAGCCCGCACGGACGATCTTCCGGCCCAGCTCGAGGTATTGCTCTAAATGGTAGGAAGAGAAAAACTGCTGCGAGCCGACCGTGTCGAAGCTGTCGGCAGGATCATCCGCCGGCAGGAGGCCCGGCAGGAGGGTGAAGCCGAAGAGGGCATGAATCGTGTTGAGATATTCCCGCCGGTTGAGCCGGCGCACGGTGATCTCCCGGCCCTGGTCGGAGAGGCGGCGGCGGGCCAGCTTGAGTCCATCGGTCAGGGCGCCGAGGACGGCTGTCAGTTCGGCAGCGGCCGGCTGGGGCTCCTTTTCAGGCGGCATATCACCGGCGTTCAAGGCGTCCAGCACATCCTGCCAACGCTGGGCTGTCGGATTGTCCGGTATGGCCAGCGCCAGGGTATCGAGACGAAGCTTACCCTTCTGCTTCTTCGGGCCATGACAGCGCACGCAATTCTTCTCGATGAAAGGCCGCAGGACCTTGACGGGAAGCAGCGTTTCCGCCGCGGCGGGAACCGTGACAAGCAGGCTGAGCAGGATGAAGCCGGGTATTTTCATAGAAGCGGGCCCTCTGCCAACAGGATACTACCGCGAATTCCCTATATCTACTTACCCATCGGGTTGCGGGCGGGGTCGTAGGGCATCCGGGTCCAGTCAGAGCAGAAGGGCGAGGCCGGCAGCCCGGCGGTGCTGTAGAGATTCCCCGCTTGCCCGGCCGGCGCAGCGGCATAGCATGCGTAGCGTACCGCCAAAGGAGAGGGAACCTGCTCGCTGGTGACAATGACGGTTTCCCCCTCGATCTTCGCCTCCGCGGCGTGCCATGCGCCATCTTTGCCGACCAGCTCAAAGGCGTGCAGGACGCCATTCTCCGCTTTCGCCAGCTTCAGGACACCAATGAGCTTCCCCGCCATCAGCCCTCCACCCGCGTGAAGAAAACTCACAACGGCCTTCCCGGCTCGAAGCTCCACACCCCGGAAAAGCGGCCCGCTGACAGGTACCTTGCGGGAATAGACCTTCGCCAGCGGCCAGCGGGCGAGACGCTCGCCGACATCGATCTTGTTGGGTGGATGGATGTCATTGGCGTAGTCGAGATCGATGGTGACGGCCATGCCTGTTCCGGGCTCATCGAGAGCGCGACGCTGTTCTTCGCGCATCCAGGTCCAGGCGTAGCTCGGCCACTGCGGCAGCTGGACAAAATAGACCGGCAGGCTCTTCCTTCCCCACACTCCGCGCCAGCCGCGGATAAGGGCGCGCATCTTGTGAGCGTAATCACGCGGATCCTCCCCCCGGCCGCAGTTCGACTCGGCCTGGTACCAGATGGCGCCACGGATCGCGTAGGGAGCCACCGGCGCGATGCGGCCATTGTAGATCGCACCCGCCAGCCAGGCTGCGCTCCTGGCGTAGGTGCCACCAGCCAGGGCCCGGACACCGGCGATGTCCCCTGCCTTGCCGAGCTCGCCAAGGCGCTCCAGGGTCGGATGCCCCTTGAAGGCCTCGATGGGGATGTAGGGCTCAATCGGGGTGCCTCCCCAGGAGCAATCCATCACCCCCACGGGAACCCCGAGCTCCAGGTGGAGACGCTGCGCGAAAACATAGGCCACGGCAGAGAAACCGGCGACGCTGCGGGGGCTGCAGACGACCCAGCCGCCGCCTCTCTTGAGATCTTCCTGGGGGCTCGGCGAGTTGCTCTCGTTGATCTTGCGGAAGCGGATGGAGGGAAGCTCGGCGGCCTTGACCAGCGCCCTTCCCTCGGCCAGGCGCCGAGCCATGCCCCCAACCCTGTAGTCCATGTTGGACTGTCCACCGGCGAACCAGACCTCTCCCACCAGCACATCGCGGATAACCGTACGCTCAGCAGCCACCTGGACCACCAGGTCGCGACCGGCCGCGTTCGCCTTCAAAGGCTCGAGCAGGATCTTCCAGCGGCCCTCGCCATCCGCCTTCGTCTTCACCGACTGACCGGCGAACTCGACAAGCACCTCGGAGCCCGCCGCAGCCCGGCCCCAGACCGGCACCGGCAATTCACACTGCAGCACCATGTGATCGGAGAAGATCTTCGCAGGCCCGGCAGCCGATGATCCAGCCGGAAGGACCAGGAGAAAGAGGAAAAGACCGCGGAACAATTTCACTTTGACCGCGCCCCGCCAACACAGGCCGGCAAGACCACCCTGTCGAACAGGACGGAGGGCTTGCGGGTTCCGTAGCTGGTAAAGACCGCCACCACGTCGAGGTCCGGAACCATGACGATAAATTGCCCGAGGGCGCCGCGGGCCGACTTGACCAGCAGCTTCCTGCCGCCGACGGTGTGGTACTGGCTCCACCAGAAGTAGCCGTACTTGGCGCGGCCATTATCAACGTGGATGGCCGTCGATTTATCGATCCATTTCTTCTCGACGATCTGCTTT
>CAZTRG010000093.1:0-5022 GCA_964615885.1 uncultured Planctomycetia bacterium
GATGGGCTACGCCATCCCCGGTGGGGTCATCGCTATCGGTATTCTCGGGCCGCTCTGGTGGTTTGAGAGCGGGGTGAACGATCTCACCGAGGGGGCCTTCGGCTGGAGTCCCGGCCTCTTCCTGAGTGGTACGGTCTTCGCAGTCCTGTTCGGTTACCTGGTTCGTTTCCTGGCAATTCCCCTGAACCTTATCGGGGCGGGTTTTGAGAGGATCCGCCCGACGGTAGACGATGCGGCAAGGACGCTGGGCGCCTCCCGCCTCAACCTGCTCTGGCGGGTCCACCTGCCGCTTTTGAGGGGCAGCCTTGTCTGTGCAGCGCTGATGGTTTTTGTCGATGTCTTGAAGGAATTGCCGGCAACGCTTATCCTGCGCCCTTTCGATCTTGAGACCCTGGCTGTTCGAGTTTACCAGCTGGCCTCCGATGAGCGGCTCTCAGAGGCGTCCACAGGTGCGCTTGCTATTATCCTTGCCGGGCTGGTCCCGGTTGTCCTGTTGACCCGTATTCTCAAATCGGCCCATGCCGTTTCAGCTGACAGGGTTGGAGGGGAAGGAACCTGATGACCACCGATCCAGTACTCGAGCTTCAAGGCGTCTCCCTGAGCTATGGGGCTGTCCGCGCAGTTGACGATGTCAACCTGGAGATCCCGCGCGGTGAGATCCACTGCCTGCTTGGGGCTTCTGGAAGCGGGAAGTCCAGTCTCTTGCGGATCGTGGCAGGTCTTGAGCGCCAGGGCGAAGGCACTGTCTCGATCGACGGAGAGCTTGTGTCGGGCTCCGGCCTGCACACTCCCACGGAGCTGCGCCCGCTGGGGTTCGTCCTGCAGGATTACGCTCTTTTTCCGCATCTCGATGCCATGGGAAATGTTCTTTTCGGGATGCCCGATCGAAAAACTCCCGAGGGGCGGCAGAAGGCAGAAAAGCTGTTTGCAGATGTAGGGCTCACAGATCGAATGAAGGCCATGCCGCATACCCTCAGTGGAGGGGAGCAGCAGCGGGTGGCCCTGGCCCGGGCGCTGGCAAGAAATCCCGGGCTGATGCTGCTGGATGAGCCCTTCTCGAGCCTTGATGCCCAGCTCCGTGCGGGGATTCGTGAAACCACCCTGCGGATCCTTCGGTCGGCAGGGGTGGCCACCCTGATGGTTACCCATGACCCTGCCGAGGCGCTCTCCTGCGGGGACCGCATCAGCATCCTGCGTGAAGGGAAGGTCGTCCAGACCGGGGACCCCGAGACGATCTATCATCAACCTGCGGGCCAGGAGGCAGCTGAGGTCTTCGGGGTGATCAACCGGCTGGCCGGAGAGAGACGCGGAGATAAAGTTCACACCCCGCTTGGAGAATTCCCTGCCGAATCCCTGGAGCCCGGCGATCCCGGTACTGCGCTTGTCAGGCCTGAGCAGCTGGAGCTGGTGAACTCTGAAGAAGGCAAGGAGAGGATTGAGAGGGTCTTCCCCGAGGGCTCGACCACCCTGTATCTTGTTCGCACAGAAGCCGGTGAGCAGGTCTATGTTCGTATGTTATCCACCCGCAAGATTGCGGTGGAATCCCCTGTAGCGCTGGGCATTCGCTGATGCATAATCGAACTCCATGATTGAAACCGAGGAAATTGAGAAAGCCCAGGAGTCCTGGGGAGAGGCTGTTGTCGGGGTGGGCGCCGCACCCTCCTGGGAAGAGTCTCATGCCCTGGCGGTTCAGCTCGTCCAGGAGCACTACCTCCTCGATGGTGGGACACTTCTTTTCTGCCCGACCAAGGCAGCCGATGAGCAGTTCCGGTCCGGGTTGAAGGACGCGGTCTCCTATTTTGTCGGCCGCGATCCGGATCACGCTGATGACAAGGGCTTCGCCCTGGAGCCCTGGACCTCGGTTCGGTTCGAGAACGCCGGTACCGTTGGGCGGGGAGATGTCGGCATTGCCATGGGGAACTATTTCTTCGGGCGGGCCGATGGCTCCGAGCTGAAGGTGGAGTACTCCTTTGTATACACCCGGGGCGCCGATGGTGGGCTCAAGATCCAGCTCCATCACTCAGCACTTCCCTACCAGCACTGAACCTGCGGGCCCCGTCCTTAATTCTTCCCGGCAGGAGGTTTCGTTCCGGGCTTCGCGGCAGAGCGGGCCTTGGGCTTCTTCCTTGCAGGAGCCTTCTTCTTTTTCTTCGTGGGCGCCTTCTTCCCTGCAGCCCTGCCGAAGTATTCGAAGGAGTCGAAGCGAACCAGGGCGGGATCCCCTGCCCTGGGGTCAGCGGTGTCTTTCATCCAGGCTGCCAGCCACCCTGCAAGCTCTCGCTTCTTCTCAGCATAGGTCTCAACCGCGGCGATGTTGTTTACCTGGTGGGGGTCCTTGCTGAGATCGTAGAGCTCCTCGGCCGGGCGCTTCAGGAAGCCCAGCTCGAAGAAGGGCTTCATCTCCGGCTTGTTTCTCTGTGACAGGATCAGCTCCTTGATCGGGGTGTTGTCGATGTCGCCGTAGGGGCCGACAGCCCAGTGGGTCTTCGGGTCGCCGGCTGCCCAGAGGTCCGGTTCGAGGTTCCGGACATAGAGGTACTCCCTGGTGCGGATGGCACGGCAGGGGTAGGAGCGGTTCCCGGCGCGGACATTGGCATGCCGCTCACGCTCCAGGAACATTGCGCTTCGCCAGGGAGTCTCTGCGGCGCCGCTGGCAAGCGGCAGGAAGCTGCGACCGGTCATCTTGTCCGGGGCGGGAAGGCCGGCGGCGGCCAGGAAGGTCGGCGCGAAGTCCTCGAAGCTGATGAAATGATCGAGGGACTGGCCACCCTTGATCTTCCCGGGCCACTGGACGGCCATGGGAACCCGGGTTCCTGCATCGTAGACATTGGCCAGCCCGCGCGGCATCTGCCAGCCGTTGTCGCCAACCATCATCACGAGCGTGTTGGCAAGCTGCCCCCTGCTCTCAAGGAGCTTGAGCAGCTGGCCGCATTCGTGGTCAAAGCGCTGAACCTCTGCGTAGTAATCAACGATGGTGTTTCGAACGACCGGGTGGTCAGGGACGTAGGGGGGGACCTCTACCTTGGCGGGGTCAAGTCCTGTGCGGAAATCGTCGCCGCGATTCCAGGGCTGGTGGGGGGCGTGAGAGCCGAACCAGAAACAGAAGGGCTTGCCGGCCGGAACCTTTTCCAGGAAGGCGGCAAAGCTGGGGTGCTTCGTGCCGACGGGGTTGACGCTGGTATGTTTCTTCCCCTTGTAGAACCCTGGCCCCCAACCCTTGACCGTATAGCCGGTGATGTAGCCGTTTTTCTTGAGGATCCCGGGGTAGACCGGCAGGTGGGCGGGGAATCGTCCCCAGAGGTTCGCTGCCTCGCCGAGACGATGCATGGCCTGGCCGGTGAGGAGCACCGCGCGTGCGGCCGAACAGGACGGCACCTGGCAGAAGGTGGAGCGAAAGTGGACCCCGTTCTTCGCGATCCGGTCAAAGGTGGGGGTGCTGACGGATTTGTCTCCACAGGCGCTGGCGTGCGGCCAGGCCCAGTTGTCGGCCAGCAGCAGGAGAATATTTGGGCGGGTTGCCCGGGGCTCCTCGGACCAGGCTGCGGCAGAGCTGCCGAGGAGCGCAAGCGCCAGCAAGGCGGCCCGCAAAAAAGGACTGCGCCAGGGAAGAGGTTTTTTCATGGTGGTTTCCTGGTGAAAGAGGGGGCTGGATGGCTCTCTTACAGTATAGCGGCAAGCCCGGATCCGCAGATCATAAATGAGAGCCCTGCACCGGCCGGCCTCTAAAAAAAGACTGACCCCGGAGGGGTATCTTTGTGACAATAGCCTTCCTGCCGGAGATTGAAATTTGCAGCCGTCTTTTCCCGGCTTCCCTGCAGGGGCTGCATCAAGGGAGGAAAGAAAGCTGATGTTGCATGGCGTAAAAGCTCTCCTTGTGGTTTTTCTGTCACTCTGGATCTGCGGTCCTGTCGAGGGCGGCGCAGGCTACACCGTGGTGGTCTCCCGGGCAACCAATGCGCTCAGCGACTGGCAGCCGGTGGTCAGGACCCTGGTGGCCAAGCACAAGGCCGAGGTTCTTGTCTTTGACGGCGAGGTGGGGGAGGCCCTTGCCGGGCTGCGCAAGCAGCTCCCGCGCTACACCTGTTTTGTGGCGACCCCGAAAGAAGCCACCGGGGCCTTTGTTGCAGCGGTTCATCGGCTGACCCGTAAGCTCGATGAGGACCCCTACACCGACACCCTCTGGGGAATCCTGACCGGCTACGATGCGAAAAACGCCCTGGCGATTGCGCAACACGAGACACCGCTGACGGTACGCAAGGTGGCCTCGGGAACAGAGCTGGCGCTCGAGTGCTGCACAGAGGGACTCTGGTATGACGAGCTGGTCAAGAACAAGATGGTGCGCAAGAAGCCCGGCGGGGTGGCCGAGCAGTTGCGCGGGCCTGATGACACCACCGAGGTCCTTGCCGACACGCTCAACAAGTACCATGCCGACCTCTTTGTTACCTCCGGGCACGCCACCGAGCGTGACTGGATGATTGGCTTTCGCTATAAAAACGGGTTCTTCAAGTCCAAGGGCGGCCAGATCTATGGCGAGGACACCGGCAAGAGGCGCATCGAGATTAACTCGCCCAACCCCAAGGTCTACCTGCCGATCGGCAACTGCCTGATGGGCAACATCAACGGGCCGGATGCGATGGCGCTGGCCTGGATGAACGATGCCGGCGTGAAGCAGATGCTCGGCTACACCAAGCCGACCTGGTTCGGCTACGGCGGCTGGGGAGTGCTCGACTATTTCATCGAGCAGCCGGGCCGCTACACCCTGGCCGAGGCCTTCTTCGCTAACCATCACGCCCTGGTTCAGAGGCTGGGAGCACCTGCTACCAGCAAGGGTGACAAGCGCGGACTCGCCTTCGCCCGGGACGTTGTCGCCTTCTATGGCGACCCGGCCTGGTCAGCGAAGATGGCTCCCGGCAAGCTGGCCTACGGGCAGAAGCTCTCTTCCCGTGATGGGGTCTATACCCTCGAGATTGAGCCGAAGCAGGGGGCGAAGAGCTTCAACACGGTCAATTCCAACGGTTCCCA
>CAZTRG010000094.1:0-4849 GCA_964615885.1 uncultured Planctomycetia bacterium
CTGGTGAGGAGCTCGGGCATCAGGAGTCCTCCCGCGAGGGCGGCCAGGGGAAGAAGGCGTTCGTTGTACGCTGGTACTCTCGATAGGCCTCACCCCTTGAGGCAAGGGCGTTGGCTTCGGTGGGGGGGATGCCGGTAATCCTGGTCAGGAAGATAAACATGATGAGGGGAGCTCCAAGGCTCCACCATTGCATCGAGGAGCCTGTGCAGAGCAGAACGTAGACCCACCAGTGCAGCCATTCGAAAAAGTAATTGGGGTGGCGGCAGTAGCTCCAGAGCCCCCTGCGGCAGACGGTTCCGCTGGTTCCAGGGTTTGCCCGGAAGCGGGCGAGCTGCCAGTCTGCGAGGGTATTACCACAGACAGAGACCAGCCAGGTGAGAGCGGCGAGCAGGTCGAAGAGGCCAAGGGGCTCGACGGGATTCCCGGCGGCCATCCACATGGGCAGGGCGAAGAGTACACACCAGCTTGCCTGGACCTGGAAGAAAACAAACATCTTCAGCTGGAAGCGGGCCCCCCATTTTTTGCGGAGCCGTTTGTAGCGCCCGTCCTCAGGCAGGCTGAAGTTCCTGTAGAGAAGGTAGGCGCCCAGCCGCAGAGCCCAGGCCCCGGCGAGAATGGCCAGCAGTATTCGCCGCTGGGCATAGCCCTCACCATTGAAGGCGAAAAAGATGCTGATGGCCCCGACAGAGAGGGCCCAGACAGCATCGACGATGCCTGCATCCGAGGTTTTCAGCTGGACGCACCAGAGCAACCCCATAAGAGCTGCGCTGGCGACCCAGGCATAGAGGAGCTGTTCGAGAGGGGTCATGTAATTTTTCCACCGCTTTTTTCAGAAGATAACCTGTCTGAAATCCAGATCAAGAGGGGCATCGCCAGTCCCCATTCCAGTGCGATTGCCGGGATCGTCAGGTAGAGGGATTTTTCAAGCTGGAGGGCGCCCAGCTTTTCGCCGGCAAGGTAGGCTACCGGACCGAGTACGGCTCCAAAAATGGCGGCCATGACGAAGCGTCCGGAGAGCCAGTCGAGAGCACTGCGAAGGCCTGCTGCAAGGTTGATCCAGAGTGCCAGCATCCAGTAGGTGCTTGGCTCCCCGATGGCAGTGGCGGCCTGGCTGCTGAAGCCGAGGATTCCAGTAAGCGCGAGGGCTGAATCAAAGAGGTAGCCGGTGACGATGGCCGCGAGGATAAACAGGAGCTCGTTTCTGTAGTCGCTGGTGGTGAAGACATAGACACACACCCAGGCGAGAACGGAAACGACCCCGAGCTCCGGGTTGCCGGCCGCTGCGGAAAGAACGCATGCGAACCAGCCGGCCTGGAAGAAAACAAGGCAGAGGATCCGGCCAGTCGTCCTGTTGCCGCTGCTCATACTCTACTCATCTCGACACAGGCCTGTTGAGGTGCGGGCTTGTTCTTATAGAGGGGCTTCTGGAGAACGAGCTGGACGTTTCCGAGATAATTCTCGCTGAAGCCTGCTTCGCAATAGCTGAAGTAGTATAGCCAGGTGCGGATGAAATCATCCTGGTAGCCGGCTTCCTTGAGCTTGTCGATGTTTTCAGTGAATCGCTGTCGCCATCTTCCCAGGGTGGTTGCGTAATGGCTGCCGATGTTTTCAAGCCGCGCGAACTTCAGCTCAGTCGAGCGCTCGACGGCATCCCTGATGGCGCTGAGCGCCGGGCAGCAGCTGCCGGGGAAGATGTAGCGCTGGATGAAATCCGCCGAGCGCAGGTAGTCCTCGTAGAAGTTCTCCGACATCGTGATTCCCTGCAGGGCCATGGCGCCATCCTCGGCGAGGAGGGACTCGCATTTGCTGAAGAAGTCTCCCAGGAATTCATGCCCCACGGCTTCGATCATTTCGATCGAGACCAGCTTGTCGTAGCTCCCCTCCAGCTCCCGGTAGTCCTTGAAGAGGATCTTGACGCGGTCATCGAGGCCTTTGAGTTTTACCCTTTCCCGGGCCAGGTTGTACTGTTCCCTGGAGATCGTGGTGGCGCTTACCCGGCAACCGTATTTCTCAGCCGCGTGGATAGCAAAGCTGCCCCAGCCGCAGCCGATCTCGAGCACGTGATCATCCTCCTCGATGGAGATCAGCTCACATATCTGCTCGAGCTTGGCGACCGAGGCCTCCTTGAGGCTGGTTTCGGGTGTGTTGAAGATGCCGCAGGAGTAGGTGAGGGTCTCGTCGAGAAAGAGGGAGAAGAAGTCATTGCCGAGATCGTAATGCTCGAAAATATTCTGCCGGCTTCCGCCAGGGGTGTTTTTCTTTCGCCAATGGTAGAGCCCGAGCAGCTTCCTGGCCACGAGCGCGAAGCCTTTCTCGAACTGGTTTGAGATGTTGATGTCGCGGACGAATATTCGCAGCAGGGTTGTGAGGTCATCAGTCGACCACCAGCCGCGCATGAAGCCTTCGGCAAACCCGACTCCACCCCCCAGGAGGCTTCTTCGGTAGAAGCTGGGATTGTGGATCCGGATCTCCGCCTCGAGCTCTCCATTTGTACCGAAGACCTTGCGTTGGCCATCTTCAAGGAAGGTGATCTTGCCGCCGCCAATCGATTTCAGTCGTCGGCGAAGAATGTTTGCCGCCATCCTGTTGAGCAGGCCGTATCTCTTGGTTTCAGCCATGCCGCCTGGATGTTCCGAAGCTCTGTTCAGTTGCCACTGCCTCAAGCCTCTTGTTCCGGGTGTTTTGATGAAGTCTTTTTTTGCCGCTATAGCTTACGACTCAGCTCGTCAATCGAACAGGAACAGCGTACAACACCAGCAATTAGTGTATAGGAAAAAACCTGTACAAATAGACGAGCTAGCGCTTTTCTTCCCACTTTGGATGTGCCTGGAAGGGTAGTCGTTTGATCCACAGCCTGAAGGCTTGCCAGTAGATTCCCGTTACTACCTGGAGGGTCATGAACGGGTACCCAGCCAGGACCCTCCACAAATTCCAGCGATTGATCGGTCGGTTTTTGAGGAGCATGGTGGAATCAAAAATCTTTTTGTCGTCTTCAAAGCTGTTCATGTGTACGCCGAGGCGTTTTCCAGGAGGGGTGAAGTGCCATTCGTAGTCCTGGTCCATTCCCATGAAGGGCGACACATGAAATGCTTTCTGAAAGCTGAACTTGAGCGTTCTCTTGTGCGATGCCTCCTTGCGGCAATCGAATACGTAGCAATGACGCTCTCCCCAGGGCGTGTTGTGGACCTCGGCGACGACAGCTTCGAGGTGCTCCCCGCTGCTGTCCCAGCAATAGTAGAAGCTCACCGGGTTCATCACGTAGCCGAAGTAGCGAAGATGGGTCAGCAGGCAGATGCGACCGGTTGGAGTAAAATCGCATTCTGTCCTGACCAGTTCGCGAACGGAATTTTCAAGCGAGCTTGCAGGGTCTCCCATGTGGTCGCGACGCCGGAACCAGGCCAGGTTCAGCCGTCGGGTTGACCAGAGCCACTTTCCTCTGAAGACATCCTCCAGTTCGTCGAGGTAGAGGCACAGCATACAGATCCTGTAGGTGAAGGAGTGCGGCTTTGGGGAAAGCCTGCGATGGCGAACCTTGCCCTCGAAGACGCCGCTTTTCACAGGGAGGTCTCCTCTCGCAGTTTACGGCAGACGGCCAGGGCGCTGTTGACCCCGTCTTCGTGAAATCCGTAGCCCCAGTAGGCTCCACAATAGGAGGTCCCGTTGGCCCCTGCCAGTTCATCATGGAGGCCCTGCGCTTCGGATCTTCTGCTGTTGTAGACAGGATGATGGTAGGTCATCCGCCGGAGCACTTTATTTTCGTCGATCAAGCCATCATGGTTGAGTGAAACGCAGAAGGTCTCCGGGGCATCGATTCCCTGGAGCATATTCATGTTATAGGTGACGGTGGCCCGGCTTTCGCTGCCCGGGAGTTTCCGGTAGTTCCAGCCCGCCCAGGCTCTCCGCTTCCTGGGCAGTACGCTGGTGTCGGTATGAACAAGGACTTCATTGGCCTGGTAGGGGAAGGACGACAGTGCCCGCTGTTCGAGTTCGCTGGGATCGGCGAGGATCTCGAGTGCCTGGTCGGCATGGCAGGCGAAAATGACCTCATCGAAATCCTCCGCCTCCGCCTCCCCTGCAACAATGCTGACGCGGTCAGGTTCCCTCCTGACTTCCTGGACAGCTGTCCGGGTTCGGATGCAGTGCTTAAAGGGCATTGAGATCGGATCGAGGTAGTTGCTGGATCCTCCATCGATGACGCTCCACACCGGCCTTCCGCTGGCCTGGAGCATATGGTGGTTGTGCATGAACTCGGCGACGAAACGTACCGGGAATGCGCCGAATCGAGAGCTGGAGGTGGACCAGAGAGCAGAGCCCAGGGGCAACAGGTAATCTTCGTAGAAGGCTTTTCCGAAGCCGTGCTCCCGGACAAAATCTGAAACCGTGATGTCGTCTGATGAGCTGAGTGCTTCGTGTGCCTTGCGATGAAATTTCATGATATCCAGCAGCATTCCAAGGAAGCGGGGGCGGAGGAGGTTGCGCCGCTGGGCAAAGATCGTATTGAGGGAGGTGCCGTTGTATTCAAGCCCGCTTTCATCACAGCGGACACTGAAGCTCATCGTTGTATTGCGGGTGGGGATGCCGAGCTCGCGAATAATGGAGGAGAAATTGGGGTAGTTGGCCTCGTTGAATACGATAAAGCCGGTATCGATGGAGTAGCTGCCGTCTTCGAGCTCGACATCGAGGGGGTGGGGGTGTCCGCCAATGCGGGCAGCAGCCTCGAATATCGTGAGCTGGTGTTCCTGGTAAAGCTCGCGGGCGGCCACGAGCCCGGAGATTCCCGTGCCGATGATCGCGATCTTCATCAGGCGGCAGTTTCCAGCTCGCTCTTGCTGGCTTCTTCCTGTTCTGA
>CAZTRG010000095.1:0-59173 GCA_964615885.1 uncultured Planctomycetia bacterium
GGAAGCAAAAGATGCGCTATTTGTCGCTTTCAGTCCTGCTCACGGCCATGTGCATTTGTCCTTTCGGGACCGGGCAGGAGCTGCCCGGACTTGAAATTGTGCGTGGCCCCTATCTCCAGGGGCTGAGTGAGAGCTCCGTAAAGATCATCTGGCTTACCAGCAGCTCTGTGGAGGGCAGGATTCGCTGCGGGGGGGAGGATGGCCATCTCGTAGAGGTGGCAGGCCCCCTCAGCGAGAGCCATGAGCTGGCGCTGGAAGGATTGAGGCCGGCCACGGCCTATTCCTACCAGGTGTTCGGTGGGGAGCGTGAGCTTGGACAGCGGCAGGCACAGCGTTTTCGCACAGCTTCGCCTCCGGGAGAGGGGAGTCTTCGAGCTGTGATTGTCGGGGACAGCGGAACGGGTACGGTTGAGCAGGCCAGGATCTCGACGGTCATGGAGGGGCTCGATGCCGACCTCTTCCTGCACACCGGGGATCTCTTCTACCAGCCCAGCCCTGATTTTTCCCACTTCCGTCCCTATAAGTTCCTGCTCTCAAAAACCTGTCTCTTCCCCAGCCGGGGTAACCATGATCTTGATCTGCGGAATGTTGAATGGAGGGATCTCTTCACCGTTCCCAATGACGACCCGGCGCGCTTCGGCGTCTATTACTCTTACGACTGGGGCCCGGCGCATTTTACTGTGCTCGACTATATCTCCTTCGGCGCCGATGCTTCCGTTCAGCTCGAGTTCGTCGAGCGGGACCTGGCCGATGCACGTGCGCGCGGGATGCCCTGGCTGGTTATCTACCAGCACCTGCCGCTCTACACCGCCGGAGTCTATGCCAACCTGATTCACCCGATCCGGCAGAGGCTGCCCGAGCTTTGCGACCGCTATGGGGTGGACATGGTGTTCTCCGGGCACGATCACAACTACCAGCGCTCCTACCCGGTCCGCGAAGGAGTGCCCCGAGATGCCTGGCAGGACCCGGTTTTCTTCAGTCCCCGGGGAACGGTATATATCGTCACCGGTGGTGGCGGAGGTTTTCTTTACCCTGAGCTGGAGGGGGCTCCCAACCGTCCCCTGCTGCACACCTTCCAGTCATTGAACCACTGTGTTGTGCTCGACATCACGCCGACCGATTTCCAGGTACGTGCTCTTGATATGCAGGGTAACGTGATGGACGAATTCCAGATTAAAAAGGATGCTCCCCGGCCGGAGCTGGGGTTTTTACGGGGAGATGCGAACCTCGACGGGAAGCTTGGTATCGGTGACGCGATCTCGACGCTCGGCCATCTCTTTCTCGGCCAGCAGCTGCCCTGTCCGGCTGCAGCCGATTCCACGGGGGAAGGGGATCACCTGGTCATCACCAAGCCGATCTACACCCTCCAGTTTCTTTTCATGGGAGGCCCGCCTCCCCCCGCTCCTTTCCCGGCCTGCGGCCCTGTTGAGGCTGCGGATGACTCTTTCTGCTATGAGAGGGGTTGCTGAGAGGTCTTGCTGAGCGGGGCAGCTTGATTCACCTTCAAGTACTGATGGCAATCCCGCATGCCATGCCTTAACCTTGCCTGAGGGCTGTTCTTACCTGTTTGGTTCGCTAGAGAGGGTTCGATGAATCACAATAACGGGCCTGCGGAGGCATCCATGAGAAAAATCTCCGCAGCGCCGATCTATCTCCTGGTTTTTCTCCTGGTGGCGATCACCGCCCGGGCAGAAATCGTCATTACGGAAATCTATTTCGACCCGGCTGACGGTGATGGCGTTCCCCAGCCGGAGCTCGAGTTCGTTGAGATATTCAACGATGGTTCCGAACCCTACGATCTCTCGGGCTACCGCTTCACCCGTGGAATCAGCTATGTCTTTCCCGAGGGTACCTTTATCGACGATGGCGACTACCTGGTGGTGTGCCGGGACCAGGCCGCTGTGCAGGCCCGCTACGGGATCTCCGGTACCCTCGGTAATTTCATCGGCACCCTGGACAACTCCGGTGAGACCATCGAGCTGGCGCACCCGCAGGGGCTCGGTGTCAGCACAGTAACCTACAACGATCGCGGCCAGTGGCCCGGCGGAGCGAAGGGAACGGGGCATACCCTGTCGATCGAGAGGCCCTATTCCGATTCCGATGATCCCGACAACTGGAAGCTGAGCGCCGAGATGGGTGGGACCCCGGCGCGGTCCAACTTCAACACAGAGACCAGCTTCATCGACAGCATCATCATTCCCGACAACGCCACCTGGCGCTTCTTCCGGGGCGAAAGCAACCCCCCGGGCACCTGGCGGCAGCTCGACTTCAATGACGCCGCCTGGGAGAGCGGTCCTACCGGCATCGGCTACGGTGATGGAGACGACCGCACCGAGCTCAACGACATGCGCAACAACTATCTGAGTGTCTTCTGCCGGAAGATCTTCGAGATCGATGATCCGGCGGAGCTCGACTCGGTCATTCTCAGCGTCAGCTTCGACGATGGATTCGTGGTCTACCTGAACTCACAAGAGGTCGGCCGGGTCAACATGCCCGGCGGCAACATCGACAATGACACGGAGGCCGATGGAACAGTGGGGGACGCCCCCGCTGAGGCCGATGCAGAGATCAGCATCCCCACAGGCGCCCTGAATGCCGGCCGCAACGTGCTGGCTGTCAGTGTCCACAACACCTCGCCCAGCAGCTCGGATCTTTCGTTCATTCCCACGCTGGTGAGCAGGAGGAAGATCCTGCCCGAGGAGCTGGCCACGGTCCCGGTGCTGGTCAACGAGGGCCACTTCCTGCCAACGCAGGGGCCCCGCTTTGTCGAGCTCTACAACAAGAGCACTTCCTCCATTGACCTGGGGGGCTTTCATCTCAGCAATGATTTCAGCAACCTGTCGGCCTTCACCATTCCGGATGGGACCATCATCCCCGCGCGTGGATTTGTCTCCTTCACAGAGGCCCAGCTCGGGCTGGATCTTTCAATAGTTGAAGGTGTTCGTGAGCGCGTCTCCATTGCACTGACCAACCCCGCTACGACGAGGGTCGTCGATGCGCGCATATTCGAACCGAAGGTGCTGGGGCGCAGCGAGGCTCGCTACCCGGATGGGCAGGAGTCTTTTGCCCGGGCAGCTCTTCCCAGCCCTGGTGAGGCGAATGAAACGGGAGTGGTCCGTGACGTTATCTTCAACGAGATCATGTACCATCCGATCAGCGGGCTGGACCGCGATGAGTTCGTAGAGTTCTTCAACCGCGGTGATGGGGCACACGATATCAGCGGCTGGAAGGTTGAGGGGGTGGGCAACTTCGAGTTCCCCCCCGGCACCGTGATTGGACCCGGGGAATACCTGGTGATAGCTAACTCCGTCAGCGAGATTGCTAGAGACCACGGTCTCGGCCCGGATGTCCTCGTACAGACTCCCTACCCCGGCAACCTCGGCAATGGCGGGGAGCGGCTGCGCCTGCGGGACCTCAACGGCAACATTGCCGACAAGGTGCGCTATTACGATGGCGGACAGTGGTCTCGCTGGGCGGATGGAGGCGGCTCATCGCTTGAGAGGATTGATCCTGACAGCGAGAGCTCGGTGGCGACCTCCTGGGATGCCAGCGATGACTCCGATGAGTCCGAGGTCAACACCTACACCCACACCGCCCAGCATGGAGGCGGCGAGTCGGACCTCGGCCTGCTCCTGCCTGCGGAGGGGATCACTATCGTCGACAACATCCAGCTGACGCGCTCCAACGGGGGCTCCAACATGGTGTCCAACGGCACCTTCAACAGCAATACCAGCGGCTGGCGGATCGAGGGCACCCATATCACCTCCGGTCGAACCACGAATTCTGACGAGGTGATTGCCGGTAACGGCAGCCTGAAGCTCATCGCCTGGAACGGCGGTGGCGACTACAAGGTCAACCGGATCGAGACCAACACCAGCGGCCAGTCGAGCGGGACCACCTACCGGGTCACCTTCAATGCCAAGTGGAAGATCGGCAGCGCGACCCTGCTCTGCATCGGCGACTACAATGTCGGCAACCCCTCGAGCCCCGGCATTGCCGGCAGCCACCTGCTGGAGGTTCCCCTGACCCTCGGGTCTCCGGGCGCGGTGAACTCGGTGACGCGCCGGCAGCAGGAGCGCTTCGGCTCTTCGAATATGGGGCCGGCGATCGACCAGGTGTCACAGGATCCGGCTGTTCCCGCCGGCGGCGAGTCCGTTACCGTGACTGCCCGGGTCAGGGATCCGGACGGAGTCGATGAGGTTGAGCTCTTCTACCGCACGAACACGGTTTCGGGCGCCTATTCGAGTGTCACCATGCGTGAGGGCGACAAGCCCGGAGAATATTCAGGAACGATCCCGGGGCAGTCCAACGGCACCCGGGTGATCTACTACATCGAGGCGGAAGACGACAGGGGGAGGTCGGAGCGCTATCCCCTCGACCTCCTTGAGCGTTCCCACGCGCCGGTGGTGAATCCTTCCTCGGCAGGGCGTACCGAGGAGCTCTTCAACCTCTACCGCCACGACACCCGCAACCCCTCTACCAATCATCACAACTATCGCTTCGTTATGGCGGAGGAACACGAGAACGAGCTTCGCAACCGGCGGGTGCTGTCCAACAAGATGCTCGAGGGCTCCTTCATCTTCGGTGGTGATGACCTCTATTACGGATCGAGGATCCGCTTCGCCGGCAGCCCCTGGCTGCGGCCGGGCGGTGGTGGTTTTGAAAAGAGCTTCTCGCTGAAGATCCCGAAGGACAAGCCCCTGCACGGGCGCAAGACCGCCTTCAATCTTGACGAGCATGCCGCCGATGGAAGGGAGCGCCTGGCGCACTACCTGATGAGGCGCAATGCCGCCTCGACCCGGCTGCCGTATTTCGATTTCCAGTCCCTGGTCCGGTTCCAGCTCAATGATGTCAGGACGGGAACCTACGAGGCGCTCGACAAGCCCAACCGCCAGTACATCAATTTCTGGTTCCCGGAAGGGGGTGAGACCTTCGGAGCCAACTTCGAGATGGATGACCGCTTCAGCTTCAACGACTCGGGCTCCCGTACCGGCAACGCTGAGGGGCGCGCGCTGTTTCCGCCCTATGGCAGTACCGGTGGCGGCAACAACAAGGAAAACTACCGCTGGTACTTTGCCCTGCGCAACCGCAAGACCGAGGATGATTTCACCCCCCTGATGGAGCTCTGCCGCCTGCTGGATTCCCGCACGACCTCCAGCTCGGCCTTTGACAACAGGCTGTTTTCAGTGATCGATGTCGAGGAGATGCTGCGCGTCCTGGCGATCGTGACCAATATTGACCACTGGGACACCTGGGGCGGGCGTCGCGGCAAGAACTGCTATTTTTACCGGGCTCCCTCAGATGGTCTCTGGCGGCTGATTCCCTGGGACCTGGAGCTGACCTTCGGTAACGCAGGAGGAGGGGAGTTCTCTACCATTCCCTCGAACCCCAGCGTGTCGATCCCGAACCACTTCGGCGAGGTTACCCGCATGCTGAACCGCCCGCGGGTGAAGCGAATGTACTACGGGATCCTCAAGGGCATGATCGATGATTTCTTCTTCACCGGCGGCAACTCACCCCTGAGCGCTTATATTTCCCGGGTCTCCTCCGCCGGTGTCGGCAACACCGGGACGGTCTCAAGCTTTGTCAACAGTCGGAACAATTACCTGCGCGACCGGGTCAACGCCGCCTGCTTCCCCTCGGTTCGCCTGCGGATCACCACCAACGGGGGGCGTGACATCACCCACGAGGGGGCCGAGCCCTTCATCGATATCGATGGTGAATCTCCCGCCGATGTTTTTGTGCTCGCGGTGTCGAGAAACGGCGAGTTCCTCGACGAGAGCGATTTCGAGTTTTCCACCAGGGATCTGCGAGACTGGTCGATCGATGACATTCCGCTGGTGGCGGGTGCCAACGAGCTTGAGATTCTCGGCTTCAACGCCAGCGGTGATATTGTTGACACTGACTCGGTCACGGTGACGAGTACGGTTGGCTGGGACCGGCCGACCATAAGCACCGCCCAGCCCAACCCGATCGGCCAGACCGAGATCCTTACCCTCAGCGGGCGCGACTTCCATGAAGGTGTCGTTGCTGTCCTGCGGGGAGGTGGTGATGTGCGGGAGGGGGATGTGGAATTCGATCCGGACAACCCCGGCACCGCAACGCTGGTGATCCCCGACAACCTCGACCCCGGCATCGCCACGGTCGAGGTTCGTAATATCGATGGACAGGGCTCCAACCAGTGGTCCATTTCCATCCTGCCGCCGGCTCCGCAGTTTATTCGCGGAGATTCCAATCTCGATGGGTCTGTCAATATCAGCGATGGGGTCAAGATTGTCCGCCACCTGTTTGCCGGTGTTCCGGTCAGCTGCGAGGATGCGCTCGACGCTAACGATGATGGCAATATCAATCTCACCGATGCGGTCTACGTGCTCAATTTCCTCTACCGGGCGGGCGCCTCGCCGTCGGCTCCCTACCCTCTCCAGGGCCGCGATGTGTCCGATGTAGATGAGCTCGGCTGCGACCAGGGCCTCTAGGTTTCCACCAGATTCCGTCTCTTGTGGCGGGGGGAACTTCCGAAAACCCTCCCGGGGGCGCGAATCCTTGATGCACTAGTGGAAGATAGCAAGAATAGGGGAATCGGCATGCCACGGAAGGTCGGCATGGCACCGAAGAGAAGTCCTGATTCTGCAGGGAGGATCCTGCAGGAAAATTGAAGAGAAGAACATCCAGGGGAGCATCCGCCAGGTGAAGAGTGAAAGCTCCGGCAATGGACCCGCGCTGGTTCATCGCAGGGGATCCCTAAGAGGAACGCTCGTTGCGCTTTCGGGAAAGCGAGTGAGCATTGGACGTGACCGCGGCAGCGATGTCGTTGCCGGCAGCGGAATCGTGTCCAGCCATCATGCCCTGCTCGTTTTTGCCGGCGGCAATGACCCCGGCTGGTTCCTGCGTGACCTCGATTCAAAGAACGGCACCTATCTCAACGGGAGGAAGGTGCAGGAGTGCAGGCTTGAAGATGGCGATGTCATCAGGCTCTGCCGTGACGGACCGGAGTTCGTTTTTGCCGCCCAGGGTTCGATTGATTATATGAGTGACTCGACCGTCTCCCTCGACCCGGCGGAATTTACAGAATCCACGGATCCCGGCGGGGCTGTTGAGAATGAGAGCGTCAAGGGGGTCTGCAAGGTTCTTGGAAGGGAAATAGAGCGCTCATCCCGGCGGTCGCGGCGGGTTATTCTCCTGAGCGCAGCCTCTGTCTGCCTTGCCCTGTTGCTCGGGGCCTGGCATATGGGAGGGGAGCCCCTTCCCGAGGCGGGCTCCCTGGTGAACCGGCCGACTGTCGAGCTTGAGCTCACCCCGGTCTATACAAGCCTGTTTCATTCCTACAGGGATAAGGGTATCGGCAGGGCCAGGGTCCTGAATACGACCTCGAAGGTTCTCGCCGGTGCATCCCTGGATTTCACCCTCGAGGGGGAGGGGAAAGGCTACCTGGTCGAGCGCCTGCGCATTGATGTGCCTGAGCTCTCTCCCGGGGAAAAATGGGAGCTGCCTCTCAAGCCGCTGCTGTCCCGGGAGATTGTCACCGAGAGATCCTTTGAGCTGACGGCCGTGTCCAGCCTGGAGCTTGCCGGTGAGGTGCTCGGCTCTGCAAGCCGGGCCTTAACCGTCTATGACTACCATGTATTCAACTGGCAGGATCCGCGCAAGGTGGCGGTGTTCGTCGATTCCAACGATGCGGCGGTAAAGGCTTTTGTGGACTCCGCCTGGGAGCACCGCCCCCGGGTGTCGCAATACGAATTTCCCCCGCCGAGGATGGTCACGGCGCTGACCCTCCTGAGCGCTCTGAACGGGCATGGTATCGGTTATAAGCCAGATGCACGCACCCCGGTTTCGGTCTCAACCGGCGCGGACAACAGTGACCGTATCAACTATCCCGGGGAGACCCTCCTGAGACGTTCGGGTGACTGCGATGACCTGGTTGTGCTCTGTTGCTCCATACTTGAGGCAGCTGATATTCCGACGGCTGTTGTTGTCGATCAGAAACATGTCATCATGATGTTCGACAGTGGCCTGGGTGTCATTCCAGCCGGCACCTCCGAAGGCCCTGGAGAGCAGGGCAATCTCTTCTGCGAGGAATCCTGGGTTGCCTACAAGGGCAGGCTCTGGATCCCGGTGGAGGCGACCGAGCTGGCCCGCAGCGCCGGGGGATTTGCCGCAGCCTGGGCCGCAGCCTGGCACTACAAGGACAAGATCGAGTCCGCAGAGATGCAGGTCATCGAGATTCGCGAGGGCTGGAAGAGCTATAAGCCCCTCCATCCTCCCCCGGCTGAAGACGTGCTGGCAAGGATCCGCGACTCTGCTCTCTGGGAGCAGGAGAACCTGGCCGCCATGGCTGCCTCGTCAATAAAAACGGTCAGGGAATACGCCAGCGGGAATCTCAATGCAGCTGTCGAGCAGCTGAAGACCAGGTGCGAAGGGCTGGAGCTGGCCCAGAGAAGCGCCCTTCTCTATACCCAGGCGGGTTTCTACAAGGAGGCGGTTCGCCTGCTTGAGGAGGCCGTCTTCGGCGGCCCACCGCCCGCGAGCCCGCAGGCACTTCGCGCCTGGGACAGGGAGGTAACTCTCGACCTGGCGATCCTGCTGACGGACCTGGCCCTGGCTGTCACGCTGTCATCCAGCACGGCTGCGGAGCTTGACCATGCGGTTGAGTATTACGGCCTGGCCCTCACCGGCCTGCCGGAGGCCCTGCCGGAAAAATCGGAGTGCATGCTCCGCCTCGGGCTTGTCCACAAGATGCGAGGTGACCTGAAGGCCTACAGGGAATGGACCACCCGGGCCATCAAGCGCGAGCCGCGCCTGCGGGAAACCCTCGACAGGCTGGAGCGGGGAGATGGCCGCGTAGCCTCGACGGCTCAGGGCAGGGAGCTTCTTGATTACCTGCGCGCTGCCATGGCTTCCCGGCGGCTCGGACGCTGAGCGGCCTGGCCCCCTGGAGACTGCTGCCTCAGGTCGGGATCCCGGGGCAGGGAAAGCCGGAGCAGAACTCGTTGATCTCTGCCCGGATGGATTCGAGCCTGGCCGGATCTTCATGGGCGCCGAAAGCTCCATCGATCCAGGCGGCAACCTGTCCCATGTGCTCCTCGTTCATGCCGCGCGAGGTGACCGAGGCGGTGCCCAGGCGTATACCGCTGGGATCAAAGGGTTTCCGGGGGTCAAAAGGTATGGCATTGCTGTTGGCCTCGATGCCGGCCAGCTGCATGGCCGTGGAGCCCTCCTTGCCGCTGAGCCCCTTGGCGGTGGCGGCAAAGAGGATGAGGTGGTTGTCGGTACCCCCGGTAACCAGGCTGAATCCCCGTTCCATCAGGGCCGCGGCGAGGGCCGCGGCATTTGCGACAATGCGCCTGGCGTAATCCTTGAAGTCATCCTGGGAGGCCTCTTTTAAGGCGACGGCAATGGCCGCTGTCGTGTGGTTGTGAGGTCCGCCCTGGAGTCCCGGGAAGATGGCCCGGTCGAGGTCGCGGGCATGTTCCTCCTTGCTGAGGATCATGCCGCCGCGGGGGCCACGCAGGGTCTTGTGGGTGGTGGTGGTGACGATGGATGCGTGGGGGAAGGGGTGGGGGTGAACCCCGCCGGCTACCAGCCCCGAGAAGTGGGCGATGTCAGCAACGAGGACGGCATCCACCTCGGCTGCAATGGAGGCAAAGGCCTCGAAATCCCAGGTTCGCGGATAGGCCGAGGCCCCTGTCCAGATCAGGCGGGGCCGGTGCTCGAGCGCCAGCTCGCGGACCTGGTCGAGGTCGATGCGATGGGTTTCAGGGTGCAGCTCGTACTGGACCGACTTGTACTGGATGCCGGAGAAGTTGACCTTCCAGCCGTGGGTGAGGTGCCCACCGAAGGGAAGACTCATTCCCATGATGGTGTCACCGGGAGCGCAAAGGGCCAGGTAGACAGCCTGGTTTGCCGGTGAACCGGAGTAGGGCTGCACGTTGGCATGCTCAGCCCCGAAGAGCGCCTTGGCTCTCTCGATGGCGAGGGTCTCGACCTGGTCGATGTATTCCTGGCCCTCGTAGTAGCGTTTCCCGGCATAGCCCTCTGAGTACTTGTTGGTCAGCATCGTTCCGGTGGCCTGCATGACGGCGGCCGAAGCATAGTTTTCTGAGGCGATCAGCCGGATGGAGTGCAGCTGCCGCTGTTCTTCCTGGCGGATGAGTTTCGCGATATCAGGATCAGTTGTTTCAATGGCGGAAAGATCTGACATGATTCTCCTGGAGCTCTTCGGTATTCGAATAAAACACCGCACACTTTAGCCCAAGGGGGGGCTTCCGTCGAGTAGGAGCATGGAGTGACCCGGTTGCTGGAGTTACAATAGAGGCAACTGGAACCGGTACTGGAGGTATCACGGAATGACCGACTCGGACGGCCAGACTGCGCAGCAGCATCCCCGGCCTTCTCATATCCCTGACATCGAGTATGAGGACGAGCCTCCGGGCTCCTACCTTGGAGAGTTTCGTGTCGGCTCCTGGAAGCTCTGCTGGTCGGTTCTCAACCTCCTGGTGGTGGGCTTGATTGCCTGGGTGGTGCCCGATCCTTCCCTGGCCGAGGATGCGCCCGCCCTCTCAGTGATCTGGAAGCTGATGCCGGCCTCCTGCCTGGTGTCCTTATGTCTCACCCTGTGGTTGACGGTGGTCGGCCGGCGGCGAAGCAGCGGGCTGGTCATACTCCTGTGTTTTGTCTTCGATCTCATTTCGCTGCTGTTACTCTTTTACCGATCAGGAGAGGTCTCTTGAGGGTTTTTTACCTCCTGGCTATGAGCTTCGTGCTGGCGGCGGCCTGTTCGGCCTGCGGTGAGCCGGATGCCGGGCTCTACGAGGTTGTCGAGGTGAAGGACGGCGGGCGTCTTCGAGTCGTGGCGGTTTATAAGGGCACCCCCAGGCCCGTTCCGCGCCAGCTTGCAGCAAACATCAACGCCGCTCACTGCCGGGGAAAGGTGTTCAGCGAGGAGGTGGTGGTTGATTCCCGCAGCGGCGGGCTCCGCGATGTTGTCGTCCGGCTTGAGGGTATTCGGAAGGGCAAGGCCCCCGCGCCGGACCTGGTGGTTACCAACCGGGACTGCTCATTCCATCCGCACGTCAGCGCAGGGATGGCCGGCTCCCTCCTCAAAGCAGCGAACGAGGACCCCCTGACCCATTCAACCCATCCCTATTACGGCAACCGGTCTTTTTTTAATTACCAGTTTTCGGGTCCGGGAGAAACCTACCCCGGCCGCAGGATGGCGGAGCCTGGGCTGATTACAGTCAAGTGCGATGTGCACAACTGGATGAGGGCTTTTGTCGTGGTTCACGACAATCCCTATATCGGGGTGACCGATTCCGGCGGGGTGATGGTGATCGAGGATATTCCCCCGGGAGAGTACCGCTATATTGCCTGGCATGAGAAGCTCGGGGAGTCCAGGGGGACCGTTGAGATCTCCCCGCGCCGGGAGAGCGAGCTTCAGCTGAATCTCGGTCCCGGAAAATGAGGAAGCAGGTCTCCATGCAGCATCCGCTCCGCCGGCCATTTCCCATGCGAGGTGTCGTGCCTCTTGTCGCAGCCTGCTCCGTGCTCCTCCTGCTTGGCGGCTGCGATGGGCGCGGCAGGCAGGAGCAGAAGCCCGCCCGTGAGCTGAGCTGGAAGACCTTCAGCCTCGACCGCCTCGATGAGCTGGGCTATGACCGCGCCATGGTGAAGATTCCCCCCGGCAATCCCTGGACAGCAGCCAAGGCGGAGCTGGGGCGCCATCTCTTTTTTGACAGGCGCCTCGCAAAGGACCACACCATCTCCTGCGCCAGCTGTCATGACCCCGGGCACGGCTGGGCCGACCGGTCACGTTTTTCGGCCGGCCTCAACGGCCAGCGCGGCCGGCGGAATTCACCCACCCTGGTCAACCGGATCTTCAGCCGGGAGCAGTTCTGGGATGGCCGGGCAGGCAGTCTCGAGGAGCAGGCTGCTGTGCCCATCTCGTCTGTGAAGGAGATGGGTGAGAGCCACCGGGCCCTTGTCGCCAAGATCGCACAGATCTCCGGCTACAGGGAGCTCTTCAGCCGTGCCTATGGAGATGAGAGGGTTGACCTCTCACGCATCACCTCGGCCATCGGCAGCTTTGAGCGAACCATCCTGGTCTATGACTCTCCCTGGCAGCGCTGGGAGACCGGGGATACGGAGGCTCTCGGTGAGTCGGCCCGCCGGGGTCTCGAGATCTTCAAGGACAACAGCCGTGGCAGGTGTTCGGTTTGTCACTCAGGCCCGAATCTCAGCGATGAAAAATTCCACAATACCGGGGTCGGCACCGGCGGCGGCGCGCCGGAGGATGCCGGGCGCTACGAGGTGACAGGGGTGGAGGGGGACCGCGGTCGCTTCAAGACCCCGACCCTCCTGAACATATCCCTCTCCGCTCCCTATATGCACGATGGGAGCCTCAAGACTCTCGAGGAGGTGATCGAGTTCTACAGCCGGGGCGGGGTCGAGAATCCTGCCTGGCCGCTCGATGAAGAGATGAAGAAGCTCGAGCTCAGCGCGGCTGAAAAGGCAGACCTTGCCGCCTTCCTGAGGGCTCTCACCGGAAAGACCACGCGAGTTGATATTCCCGGGCCGCTTGAATGAGGCTAGCCTTCGGCGATCTCCAGCGGGATCTCCGCGTATTGATTCTCAGCTTCGGACCAGTCAAAGGCCTTGAGGTCGGCGACCTTCGCATCGACCACCGAGTAGACCAGGTAGACAACTCCCGGGTAGTTGGGCTCCCCGAAGACGGCGGCGGCCTCGCTGTCGGTCTCTGAGAAATAGGATTCCACGTCGGGGTGGGAGTGGAAGATGGCATCGAGCTTCATCCCCGCCTCCTCCTTCTCCCGGCTGATCCGCTCCAGCTCCTGCGGGTCCATAAAATAGGCTGTTCGCGCGTCGCGCTGATAGGTCTCGGGATTCTCTTCGTGGAGCTTGTTCTGAAGGTTCGGCATCGCCACCACCTCCGAGCCGGCCGGCCCCCTGAAGAGAAGTCCGCAGCATTCTTCCGGGTATTCCGCCTCCGCCGTGGCGGCCATCCGGGTGTTGTTTTCCGGTGTAATGCTGTAATCGTTGCGCAAAGGGCGTCTCCTGTAAGAGTCCTTCCAATGGCCGAAGTATACAGCGAAAAGGTACCAGGGCCCGGATGAAAGATTACAGGCCCCTGCAGGCACCCGGGGGGGCTTCTTTACTGCTGCCGCGCGGTGGGGGCATGCTATACTCTACCTTTTGACCCCTGCTTCAACGGACAGGGGTGAAGCCAACCCTGTACGGTAGATTCATGACCAACGAGGAACCTGTTATCGATAGCGTGGCCGGCACCGAGGGCCTGGAACTTCCCGCCCCGGTTTCCCGCCCACGGCGAAATCGAAAGTCGGAGGCGGTGCGGAGCCTCGTGCGCGAGGCGCACCTGAGGCCGGACAACCTCATCTGGCCTCTTTTCGTGGTCGATGGGTCGGGCCAGAAGATCCCCATCGACTCGATGCCGGATTGTTTCCGTTACAGTCCTGATGTGCTCGTGGCCGAGGCCAAGGAGGCTTTCGCCAGGGGCGTACCAGCCGTCGCTCTCTTTCCTGCCCTGCCGGACTCATTGAAGGACAAGCTCGGCAGCGAGTCGACCAATCCCGATGGATTGCTGCAGCGCACGGTCCGGGAGCTGAAGGAGGCCCTGCCGGAGCTGGTGGTGATTACCGATGTCGCCCTGGACCCCTACTCCAGCGATGGCCACGATGGGATTCTCCAGGACGGGGAGATTCTCAATGACGAGACCCTCGAGGTGCTGGCGGCGATGGCCGTTTCCCAGGCCGAGAGCGGCGCGGACATGGTCGCGCCTTCAGATATGATGGATGGAAGGGTTGGCTGTATCCGGACGGCGCTCGATGCGAATGGCTTCAACAATGTGAGCATCTTGAGCTACTCGGCAAAGTACGCCTCGGCCTTTTACGGCCCCTTCCGTGATGCGCTCGACTCCGAGCCCCGCTCCGGTGACAAGAAGACCTACCAGATGGATCCCGCCAATTGCGAGGAGGCAGTTCGAGAGGTCTTCCTCGACGAGGAGGAGGGCGCCGATATCGTTATGGTCAAGCCGGCGCTGGCCTATCTCGATGTCATCGCCAGGGTCAAGGCCGAGACGATGCTCCCGGTGGCGGCCTACAATGTCAGCGGCGAGTACGCCATGCTCAAGGCCGCTGCCCGTATGGGCTGGCTGGATGAGGAGGCTGCCGTCATGGAAACTCTCGTGGCAATCAAGCGGGCGGGAGCCGACATGATCCTGACCTATTTTGCCCGGGACGTGGCCGACAGGCTGTGAAGCGGCTGCCGTGAAGATTGACCGCATTGGAACCCTGGCTGTCCTTGCCAACGTCTGCATCTGGGGGTCGACCCCTGTCCTCTTGAAGGACCTGACCCAGGACCTGCCTGGTGATCCCTGGACAGCAAACGGGATTCGCTACCCGATCGCTGCCGTGCTCCTGTGGCCGACCTTGTGGCTGGCCTGGCGTCGCGGGGAGCTGGGCCGCCGGGTGCTTCTTGCTGCGTTGGTGCCGGCGGTCTTCGCCTTTGTCGGGCAGATTCTCTGGGCCGCTGCGCCCTACTACATCCAGGCGAACGCTATCGGGTTTTTCATCAAGGCCTCAACGATCTGGGCGGTGGCGGGTGCGATGCTCCTGTTCCCCGGTGAGCGCCTTCTGCTCAGGAGCCGCCGGTTCGGTGCCGGCATGGTGCTGGCGGTAGCCGGGCTGCTGGGGCTGGCCTTCAGCTCCGGCGCCTTCAGCGATGCCCTCAGCGGCACCGGTATCCTGGTTATCCTTTCCTGTGGCCTGTTCTTCGGCTTTTACGGTGTGAGCATTCGCTATTTCATGCAGGGGATCTCCCCGATGGTCGCCTTCGGGGTCGTTGCCCAGTATGTTTCGATCGGTACGGTTATCCTCATGGGCATCTTTGGAATCGAGGGCTCCATCGTCAACCTTACTCAAAAAGGCTGGATCCTGGTGGTCTCCACGGCCCTCTTCGGGGTCTGTATCTCGCACATTTTCTTCTACGTTGCTCTCCTGCGGCTGGGGGCCTCGATCACCTCCTCCTTCCAGATGCTCAGCCCCTTCCTGACCTACCTGGTGGCAGCCCTCTATCTCGGCGAGAGCATGACCGGCGGCCCCTGGGCGTGGGTTTCAGGGGTTGTTCTCGTTATCGGGGGGCTCTTCCTGCTGTGGGCACAGGACCAGGTCAAGCTCAGTCCCGTGAAGGCGGTTCAGGAACCGCAGCTGAGCTCATCAGGCGATGGGTCGGCTCCTGCATCCGGGAAGGGCTGAGGCGGGGGCTGTCCGTTGTCAAACAGGTAGAGAAAGAGGCTGATGGCATCGGTTATATGCACCCTTCCATCGTCATCGAAGTCGCTGGCATCGGGGCAGAGCACCCGGTTGCCGAGGAAGAGGGTGCCGAGAATATAGATTCCGTCGTTGAACTCCAGGGCCCCGGAGAGGTCTGAATCTCCGCGGACGAATTTCCGGTCATCGAGATAGAAGAAGGCATTGCTGAAGACAGCTGAGCCCGCCGGTCCGGTGACGGTCAGCGTCCGGGGGCCCGTCTGCTCTGCTGGAGGCAGGATGACCTCGATCCTGCTCGAGCAGATAAGCCTGATGTCTTCAAGAGGGTCATCGCCGAGCAGCACCCTTGTCTGCGGACCGCTCTCGAAGTCCCCGCCATGGATGGTGACAGGTACCGGGACGCCGAGCGCTCCGCTGAAGGGTTCAACTGCGGTGATCCTGTACTGTCGCCTGCTCAGCGGCTTGCCGCTGACGATGACGGCCTCTCCGGCATCCAGGCTTCTGCCGTCCGCGCCATCTCCTCTCATGGCGTTGACGAAGAGATCGGGGTGCCCATCGCCATCGGCATCTCCTGTTACCAGCGAGTAGGCGAGCAGGTCTTCGGGTTCGCTGCCGACCACTGCCTTGATCCTGAGATTGCAGGGGAGCTCTTCGCGCAGGGGCTCCCAGGTCTCCGGGAGGCCCTGGGAATCTCCATAGACAACCAGGGCGGCGCCGACATCGCTTCGCGTGCCAAGGCCGCGGCCTGCGTCAAAACGCGGTATGCCGATACAGAGATCGTCGAAGCCATCCTGGTCGAGATCCACAGCGCTGAGGGTGTCGGCAAGTATGTCGCCGGGGTTGCTGCCGAAAAGGAATGATGTTCTCAGCCCCGGCGGCCGGCGGATCACCGGCTCCGGGGCGAGGTCGATGCTGGCGCCGCGCAGTCCCTGCCAGCCGTAAATAACCGCGGCAACCCCGGCACGGATCTCTCCCCGGGGGCCCGGGGCTGTCAGTCCGCCGAGAATAAGATCCATCCTCCCATCTCCATTGAGGTCGCCCGAGGAGATCTCTTCACCGAGGAGATGGTCGGCGTCGGCCCCATAGATCGTGGTGACCCTCCCGGCGAGCTGTGGCTCCAGCGGCAGGCTGAGGTCGACCAGGGCAGGCAGCCGCCCTTCGCCAAAGCTGTCAGAATAGAAGATGTAGGTTTCGCCGCAATTGGGTCTCGAGTTGGTCGGCCCATCCCCGGCTCCGAGCCCGACCGCCGCCACCGGGCTCCCGGCGGCCAGCGCTGCCGACAGCCTTCCGAGCGCGGCCGCGGCGATCAGCTCGTCCTTTCCATCGCCGTCGAGGTCCCTGGCATGCAGGGTGGAGCCGAGGTGGTCTCCGCTGTCGCGGCCGAGGATGATACTCATATTGTCCGTCTCCTCGGCAAGGTCCAGGAGGGCGGGGAAGCGGCTCCTGCCGTAGATGACGTAGACCTTGCCGGAGCGAACACGGGCATCTTCTCCCCGTGGAGCGGCGGGAAACTGGTCGGCGCCGATGAGGATATCCATGAAGCCATCGCCGTCGAGGTCGCCACTCTCTACCCAGACACCGGCCCTCTCGCCTGTTTCTGCTCCGAGAATCCGGACCAGGTCTCGATTGTCGGCGCTGAGATCCAGGGTCGGGTTGCCCTGGAAAATACCACGCCGGCCGAGCAGCACGTATACACCGCCGCAGTTATCCCGCAGCATGGTGTTGCCTGAAACCAGGTCCAGGTTCTGGGCTCCGATGAGAAGATCGTCTATTCCATCGCCATTGACATCCGCGGTAAATATTTCAGTCCCGAGGAAATCACCGCCTCTTTCACCTTCAAGAGTGAGGGCTCCGGTTGAGGCAGGCAGCTGGGCTCGATCGAGCTCTCCCTGCAGCCGGCCATCACCCTGGTAGAGGTAGACCTCGCCTCCGTTCTTCCGGCTATTGGCGGGACCGGTGTCGGCGAACATGGCGGTGACGACAAAGTCCATCTTGCCATCATTGTTGAAATCGCCAAGCTCCAGCGGGATGCCGATGAATCCTCCCTCGGGTTCGCTGTTGTAGATGGTCAGCTGGCCCTCCGCCCTCTCCTGGTCGACAGCCCAGATGTCCTCCCCGGGAATCTGGGCGCGGATCTCTCCCGGCCAGCATGCGCAAAGCGGCATGAAGATGAGAGCTGCCAGGGTGGTCTTGTTGCGGGAAAGGGTCATTGGTTCCGATCTTCCATGGTTCAACAATTCTACTATCGCTCAGCCGGCTTGGTAGCTTCCAAGTGCCGGGCAGGGGCGGACCCTAATTTTGTGCTAAGTTGTTGGGCCTGCCGAATCCACAAGGTTTAGTGGCTTGGGGGTGCTAACATGTAGTTGTGGCTCATGGGCCAGGTCTTAAAACGGGAAGTAAGTAAGGGGTCGTTTCGATGAAAAAGCGGTTGCTGCCGGTTTCGGTTTTGTTTGCGGTCATCTGTCTTCCAGGGCTTTTTTCCTGTCCGGAGAAGCTGGGAGCGCAGGAGATCTTTTTCAAGCGGGGCGATGTGAACCAGGACACAAAGCTCGACCTCTCCGATGCCATCTTTATCGTGCAGCGGCTCTTTGTTATCGATGAAGAGTTTGTCTGTCCCGATAGCGCCGATGTTACCGACGATGGCCTCGTTGATGTGACCGATGTGATCAAGATCGCGGGCTACCTCTTTATGGGACTTGATGAGCCGCCGCCGCCTTTTTCTGAATGTGGCCTGGACCCCACCGAGGACGATTTCGGTTGCGCCTCCTTTGCCCCCTGCGAGCCGGAGGAGCAAACCTGCATCGATGCGGAGGCCGCGGGGGCGGTCGTGGGAAATATCGAATTTGAAGAAGGCCTGGTCATCTGTCTTCCTGCCGGCGGCGAGACGCTCCCCGTCGAAGGTTTCGAGGTGGCGATTTGCCCCTCCGATGAGGCGCCCGCCGAGTGTGGAGATACCGGTGAGCCGGGGTGCCCGATTGAGATCCTTGGCGCCAGCCCGGTTGTTGATCTCGATGAGGGTGTGCTGGGGGTCAGGGTCGAGGGCAGAGTGGAGAACCTGCCGATCGCGGTGGACACAGGCTTCCTGGGTACAACGGTCTGTACGATCAGCCTGCATTCTGCAGAAGGTGACGATGTTCCTTTCAACTTTGAGATTATCGTGCCGCTGGTGATCGAGAAGAATGAAGAGGGAAGAAGGGAGATCGTGGAGATCGGCGAAGCGGTCGTAGAGAACCCGGATATCGAGCTGGATGCTTCGGGCGGTCT
Organism: uncultured Planctomycetia bacterium; assembly: GCA_964615885.1. Classification (GTDB taxonomy): domain Bacteria; phylum Planctomycetota; class UBA8108; order UBA8108; family UBA8108; genus UBA8108. The sequence continues at coordinate 18,561 of CAZTRG010000095.1, forward strand.
TCTCTGTGGCCTCTTCGGTGCCGCACAGGGTGCTATCTCGGACCTGCTTCTACAGCCCTTTGCCGGGGCTATCGACGAGTTGGTGGCAACCGCACGGGAGGATCTCATCGGCCTGGAGATCTGCGAATAGGGTGCCGGCCGGGCAGTTATTGGCCGGGCGGTTATTGCGAGATGCAGGCCGCCTGTTCACAGCTTAGGGGGTTCTCCGCCTGCGAGGCGTTGATGCCGCAGCCGGGATAGGGTTGCGGCGGCAGGGCCGTACCCAGGAAGAGCGTGCCGAGAACATAGATGGCGTCGGTGATGTTGAGCTCCCCGTCGTCATTTGAATCGCAGGCTGTTTCACAGCTTGCCTCAGCCCCCTGGGCAAAGAAGAGAAGGTTCAGGGTGAAGATGGCATCGGTCAGATCGAAGGCCAGGTCGCCGTTGCAATTGCCTCGAGTGAAGGATGCTTCGAATTCTCCGATTTCGATCGAACAGGTTCCAGGGGCACCGATGATCCCGTCCCGGGTGGGGCTGATGCTGATGGCGTAGCTGCCCGGTTCGATATTATCGAGGACAAACTGCTGGGCCTCTCCTCCGAGTACAGCTGTCTCCCGGGGGGTGCCCTCGTAGAGAACGGATATTTCGAAAGATTCAATGCCGCCTGGAGCATCCCAGGTGGTCAGCAGGTTGCGGTCTGTTTTGAGGGTGCAGGCCAGGTTTGTAACCGGAGGAATGGTCACCAGCTCGACGGCCCCGAGGCAATCGACCCTGGGGAAGCTGAGCCCGGAAATTTCATCTTCCACCTCGGTGCCGCTGGCCAGCAGAGCTGCCAGGACCTGGCCGGCTGTGAGCCGGGGGTTGGCCTCCAGCATCAGGCAGATGGCTCCGGAGATATGAGGGGCGGCCTGGGAGGTTCCCGAGATGGCTGCATTTCCGCCGGTGTTACCGGTGCTGACGATGTTCTCGCCCGGGGCGACGATATCCAGCAGTGTCGAGCGGTTGGTGAAGGTGGAAACGGTTCCGGGGGAGCTGTCGAGCGTGGACCCGACGGAGATGACCTCGGTCATGCAGGAGGGCAGGGCCAGCGAGTCGCTGCTGCCGTTGTTGCCCGAGGCTGCCAGGACCAGGATTCCGAGCTCGTGGGCGGCTGCCACCGCCCCGGCGATGCCTTCATGGGCATCGTTACAGCTCTGCTCATAGAGCGAATGGCTTGCCAGGCTCATATTGATCACATCGATCGAGATCCCGTTGTCTTCCTGGTGGAGGCTCACTGCGTATTCGATGCCGGCGGCCCAGTCGGTAAACCAACCCACGTTTCTCCGGTCGAGGACCTTTACCGGGATAATGGAAGCTCCCGGGGCGATACCCGGGGGGGTGAGGTTGCCGCGGGAGGCCAGGATCCCGCTGACGTGGGTTCCGTGCCCGTTATCATCATCGAAGTCTTCCCCGGTATCAGCCCCCTGGTCGAGGAAATGTCTCCCATGTTCATCAAGGATGCCATCCTGGAGGTCGAGATGGTCAGCATCGATCCCGCTGTCGAGAACGGCAACAACTCTCCCGGCTCCACTGAGGCCCAGCTCCTGCGCCTGGTTGGCACGGATGAGCTGGCGGCTCTCCAGCAGGGTGGCTGATCCTCGCTGGTCTGCAAGAAGTCTTCTGACACCATCCAGCCGGCCGAGCCGGGTGATGACGCTGGCATCGCGAATCTCAAGTGCGAGCACGGGCGAGTAGCGGTAGCGGTAGCGCACATCGTAGCCCTCCTTGCCGAGCAATTTGAGGCATTGGTCCTGGGCGGCGCTGCAGGCCTGCATTTTCTGCCGTAGGGAAGGAATCCCACTTTCAGTACCGGCCTGCTGCGCAGTGGTGAGGACGGCGCAAATGATGGCCCGTCCATTGTCAGCGAGCATTTTCCTGGCCTGCTGTTCACCCTCAAGGGCTTCGACGGTGGGCAATCCCAGCACCAGGGTCAGCATGGCGGCCGCCACGATGGAGAATATCGGCCCTGTTTTCTTTCCGGTCAAGTTCACCACGTTCCCCCTGGGAACAAGTAACGGTCCAATCAAGCAGTACAGGCTCGATTTTAGCAGTAAAACAGGTCGCAAGCTCTCAGGATTCCGCCCGAATGAATAGATGGAGGTCGCCCAGCTGTTCGGGAGGCAGGGTTGCAGGCCAAATGCAGGGCAAACCGCCGAAATCTGCTTATTTTGCCAATAAGAAGTGTTTACCCGGCCGATATATATTATGCTAATAGTGACTTGAGTGTCGGGGATAAAGACGTTTCGGAGGGGCCGATTCATAGTGGCCCAGGGGCATTTCGGACGTCGATTCTTCTGAGGGAGGCAATGGTGCGTTCCTGGTGGAATGTTCCGGCACGGTGTGGTGATCCTTGTGGGAGGGGATCGTCTCGATAAGCATAGTCCAGGACGTCGAGTGACGGACGGTCTACCCGGGCAGTGCTTTGAAGCGCGGATTCCAGGTCATGAAATCGCGCAGTTCTGATAGAGACCTCGAAACCGGTAAGTGATAGCAGAAGAATCATTTGTACCGAACCAACCCGGTTTACGGGTTGCAGCAGAACCATGCAGGTAAGCGCCGTGAAGAAAGTACGGCAGAGAGACCAGCCAGGGTTCAGTAAGTATTGCCGGCCCCGGCCTGTCGGATGACGCCTCCAACACGGAGGAATTCCGGCTTCCCGGGCCCCCCGAATTCCGGTTGAGCCGGAGAGATGAAAGAAAAAAGAAATTGAACGAAACGAATCAACCAGATACGCCCGATGCCATCGGTGGTTTTGCCGGTGAGCCTGTTGAGGGCATTGATGGGCTGGACTCCGCGGAGCTGTCGCCCGGCAGGTCTCCCACCGGAGAGCTTATGGCTGCTGATGGCGATTCTCCTGGTGAAGGGGCTTCCGGCTCCGGGGACAGGCGTGGAGCCAAGAAAGCCAGGAAAGCCAGGAAGGCTAAGAAAAAACCTGCCAGGGAGGCAAAAGAGAAGGCTTCCGGCGATGAAGGAAAAAAGCGTGGCCCTGCAAAGCATGGCCGCGGCCGCGGCTCAAAGTTTTCCCGCAAGGGTGGGGGCGGAAGATCGAAGGGCAGGAGGCAGGGACGCAGGTCTTCCGGGACTCCCTCAGAAAACGGCACCAACGGCAAGGGCCTGGTAGCCGGCGGAGCTTTGCGGGATGAGGCCAGGAACCTGCCAAAGGTACCAGCAGGAGAAGACGGCATCGTTTATGTCATCGGAGGCTTTGCCCCCCTGGCGGGTGAAGGCTATATCGAGATGTATGAACGCAAGCGAGCGGTCAATTATGCCTACAATTATTTCACCGAGGAGTACGAGGCCGCCGAGGACATCAACCTGGTTCCGGTCTCCACTGACAGGGGGTTGGTGAATCGCCTCACCGATCCACTGGACCGGCAGATCGCGACCCTGGTAACACGCCTGCCCAAGGCCCGGACCCTTGCCGCAAATGCCGCGAGCAAAAAAACCAGGAAGGGCTCCCGTCCGGGGCGCAAGGGGGCTCCGAACAATCATTACGGCAAGGCAGCCCTTCTCCGAGGCGCGGCCTGCTATGTGAGTGAAGATAACTGGCGGCGCCTGATTCCGCTCCTGGTCGAGACCGGCAGAGTTTACGTGGAACCGGGAGCCGGGCTGCAGACCATGCCACTTGAGCTGGAGACCCTCGACCCCTATGAATTCCAGCTTTCCCTGGAGTTTGGTAATCGCTCGGGCGAGTACCACCTGACGGGCAGGTTTGTCAGGGACAGGCGCCAGCTACCCTTCGAATCGCATGCCCTGCTGGTGGCGGATGGAGAAAAGGGATACCTGGTAAGAAAGTCGGGGCGGCTTACCGAGATTGATTTTATGGGCTCGGCCTCGTGGTTGCGTGCATTACGCCGGGGCAGGTACCAGCGGGTTTCAAGACGCAGCCTTGGAAAACTCTACAAGGTGTTCGAGCGATCGACGACCCTTCCCCCGCTTCGAGCGCCGGCCAACCTGTCAATCAAGATGGTCCGGGATGAGGCGCCCCGGCCGGAGCTCAAGCTCGAGCAGGCTCACCAGGGGGTTATCGGCGAGGTGATCTTCCGCTATGGAAAAGATGACAGTGTTCGGACCGCCCGGCCTGGAAGGTGCTTCTTTTCCTCCAGGACCCGGCATATCGTGGTTCGCGACCTCGACCAGGAGGGCGCCCAGGCGGCTGGACTGGTAGGGCTGGGTTTTCAATACAATCCCGAGAACCACCAGGTCACCCTTGATGAAGACAAGCTCCTGAACGTGGTTCCTGAGCTTTTTGAGCGCCACTGGCTCATCACCGGCAAGGGCATTCCCTTCCGTCCGCCCACCGATATGGAGGTGGACATCAAGACGGAGCCGGACCTGATCGAGCTCGAGGTGACAGTTCATTTTGATGACCTGAAGGTCGGCCTGCCCGCCCTGATCAGTGCGATTAAAGATGACAGCCGCTGGGTCACCCTTGGAAAAGGCCAGATTGGAGTGCTTCCCTTCGAGTGGCTCGAAAAGAATGCTCCCTGGCTGGAAATGGGAGAGCTGCGTGGCGAGAAGCTCATCTTCCGCAAAAACCAGTCGCCGGTTATTGATTCCCTCCTGGCGGAGAATATCCAGTCGAAGCTCGATGATGGTTTCAAGGCCGAACGCGAGCGCCTGGCCGGGTTCAAGGGTATCGAGCCATGTGAGACATCTGAGGATTTCGAGGGAGAGCTTCGTGCCTACCAGAAGGAAGGTCTCGGCTGGCTGCGCTTTCTCGACCAGATGGCCTGGGGAGGCTGCCTCGCCGATGATATGGGTCTTGGTAAGACCGTCCAGACGCTGGCCCTGCTCGACCTGCTCAAGAAGGAAGGCCGCGAAGGCCCCAGCCTTGTTGTCTGCCCCAAGTCCCTGATCTTTAACTGGCTGCGCGAGATCAAGCGCTTTACCCCCAAGCTCAAGGGGGTCTCCTATACCGGCCCGAAACGATCCAAGATCTTCGACAACATCGATGACTACGATATTGTCCTGACGACCTACGGAACCCTGCGCCGGGATATCGCCAAGCTCCATGGGAAGAATTTCTTTTACGTGATCCTCGATGAGGGCCAGGCCATCAAGAATCCTGAATCGCAAAATGCCAAGTCAGCGATGTTGTTGAAGGGAGAGCGCAGGCTCATCCTGAGTGGTACCCCGATCGAGAACCACCTCGGCGAGCTGTGGTCGCTCTACAACTTCCTCAACCCCGACATGCTCGGCTCGGCCTCGGCATTCAAGACGCGGTTTGGATCCGGCATGGAGGCCGACTCCGCCAGCATCAAGTGGTTGCGGGACACCTTGCGTCCCTTCATCCTGCGGCGCAAGAAGGAGCAGGTTGCCACCGATCTTCCGGAGAAAATCGAGGAGACCATCACCTGCGAGATGGAGGCGGAGCAGAAGAAGATCTACAACAAGCTCAAGCGGGCGACGAAGAGCAATATCCTCAACAAGGTCGCCCAGCAGGGCGTGGCACGGTCGAAGCTTCATATCCTCGAGGCCCTGCTGCGCCTGCGGCAGGCCGCCTGCCATCCGGGCCTCATCGATGATGAATACGCCAAGCACAGCTCCGGAAAATTCAAGGCCCTCCTGTCGATGCTGAACGAGGTTGAAGATGAGGGCCACAAGGTGCTGATCTTCTCCCAGTTCACCTCGCTGCTGGCCCTGCTGCGCAAGGAGCTTGATGGCCAGGGGAAGGTCTACGAATACCTCGATGGCAAGACGACCAACCGGGAGGGGCGCGTAGACCACTTCCAGAACGACCCGAACGTGAAGTTCTTCCTGATCAGCCTGAAGGCCGGTGGAGTCGGGCTCAACCTGACCGCCGCGGACTACGTCTTCATCCTGGATCCCTGGTGGAATCCCGCCGTCGAGGCCCAGGCGATCGACCGGGCCCACCGGATCGGCCAGGACAAGAAGGTCTTCGCCTACCGGTTTGTTTCGGGGGAATCGATCGAGGAGAGGATTGCCGATCTCCAGGATTCAAAGAGGAAGCTGGCCGACTCCATCGTCTCTGGCTCCGACAGCGTGATTCGTGATCTGAGCAAGGATGACCTCGAATACCTCTTCAGGTAAACCGCTGCTTTCCCTCCGCCTGCACCCGGGCGCCGGTCCCTTGCCTCCCTCTTCCTGCCGGCCGGCGCAGTTCCCGAAAAAGGCCGTTCCAGGCCGTTTTTAGAGCAGGAACCGCAGCGTTATGGGAATAAGGCTTTGACGCATCCGGCCCGGCTGTGTAAGATCCCGATCAACCACAAGGGTGAGAGAGCGAAAAGGAACGAGAGAGGCCTGAAGTAGATCCGGGAATTGCTGGAACCGGCTTGAGGGCTCGTCTTGTTTTGAAGATACAAGTGGTGGTACACCAGCGCTTCCCATGGTTGGAGGTTTGCACTCCAACCGGCTCTGTTTTGAGTCACGCGCCGATGGCCTTCTCAACCGAGTGGCCGCCCTGGCGGAGGGGAAGTGAAGAGACTGGTGGTAAAGAGAAAAGCCGAGGTCCCCAGCGGGTCTTGGCTTTTCTTGTTTCCAGGGGCAGGGTTTTCCCCGCGGAGGGTTCAGCTTCCGCCGAGGGCCTCCTGCAGCTCCCCGAGGGTGACATGATGGGTACCCGTGCGGGAGATGGCGATCGAGGCACAGTGGCTGGCTACCCAGGCAGCTGAGTGAAGATCCCATCCCGCCAGCCTTCCAAGCAGCACAGCGGCTGAGACCGCGTCACCGGCCCCGGTAACATCGACCACCTCTGCGGCCAGGCTTGGCAGGAGGGCGGCTTCCTTGCCGTCCTCGCCCAGGGCGGCCATGCCGTCGGGCCCGAGGGTTAAAAGGACCTCCCGGTGGGAGCCTTCTTGCCTGAGTTTTCCGGCCAGCTCTGCCGGAGAAATATTCTGCTGCGGGTTTCCCAGCGCCGCCCGGGCTTCCTGTTCGTTGGGAATAACAAGGTTGAAGTCATGGAATTCTTCCAGCCGTTGGCGGGAACTTCCCTGGAGGAAGATATTGTGGGCACCCGCCAGGGCCGGCAATTCGTCGAGAATTCTCCGGGTTACCAGGTGGTGGACCTGGTCGAGGACAATGATCGCGTCAAGCTCAGCAGCCTTCTCCGCAAGTACAGCAAGAACGCGGTCCTCGATGTCGCTGTCGATGGGCTCCTCCGGGAGCACGTCCAGCCTGAGAATTTCTCTCGATGGCGCATTGGCTACCCGGGCGCGAATCTTCGTATAGGTCAGGGTCGGCTTTGAGGGCAGCCGGATAAGGGCATCGCTGCCGATGTTTTTCTCTTCGAGCTGGCTGAGGAGATCCTTGCCGGCCGGGTCCTCACCGATGAGGCTGAGAATCGACACCTGCGCCCCGAGATTCCTCAGCGAGCAGGCCAGGTTGCCGGCGGCCCCCGCCGTGCCTAGCCGGGAGGTGAGCTTCACCACCGGGATGGGGCCCTCCCTGGAGATCTCGAACATTTCTCCCTCGAGGTATTCGTCGAGGAAGAGGTCGCCAAGCACGAGAACTCGAAGCCTGGAGAAGCCGCCGAGGGCGGCGGCGAGTTCCTGCGCGGAGATGGGGGGCTTCATCAGTCCTCCTGGTATTCGCCCGGGGCGGTGCCTGTACGGCTTATCTGCAGGAGGCTGAGCAGGGTGCTTGCCCAGTAGATTGCCCTCTGGACCCTGTTGGCAGCCTTTTTGGCCGGGTTGTGGTCAGTCAGGGAGATGATCGCATCGTCCTCGGTTTCATCGATGGCCCATTCAACCCGGCTGACCGTTTCGTTTTTCCAGTGCCAGTCGTGCTCGAGGTGTGTGGGCGGCTCCAGGTTGAGGACCTCCCGGCTGGCGGGCCCACCGCATTCCGGTGGCGAGGAGCCCTCTGCCGGGATGGCGGCCAGGGAACACTGGGGCCACCAGCGCTGAACCTCGGCCGGGTCAGAGAGCTTGTTCCAGATGAGCCATGGGTAGGTTGGGACCGTGGCCTCAAAGCGCACCGGGGCTTCGCCGGCCGCCTTCGAGTAGTCGAGACGGAACTCCGGGGTGCCGTCTTCGATAAAGGAGCGCAGGGCGGGCAGGGCGGGCCACCACCAGTTCGGACTGCAGTCGCTGGCCGGCCAGGCCGGGCAGCGCTCAGCGCTCTGGGTTATGACCAGCTCGGTCTGTTCGAGGTTCGATTCCAGCTCGTAGAGAACGGTCGTCTCCACCTTGCCGATGAACCAGCGGTATTCCAGGCGGTTGGGAACATCCATGCTGAGGATCTCAAAGTTGCCTTCCGTTCCCGCAGGGGGAGGCGCAGGAAAGACGGTTTTTCCACTGAAGGCATAGAGCCCGCCCTTCTGCAGCTCGATCTCCGCCTCATCGCACCACCACTGCGCCAGCTGTTCAGGCTCGGTCAGTGCTGCCCAGACCCGCTCAAGCGGGTACAGGATCTTTTCCCGGCGGCGGGTTTCCCATTCGCCACGGGGCTTGCGTGAGAGATTGGAGACTTTGATCAAGGCCATGACTTCAATGCCGGGGGTCTGCCTGTACAGAAAATGCTGAACCGGTGAAAGCTTTCTTCGTCGCCTGCAGGCCAACATCCTCTGTTGCTGCAGGGGTCCTGTCGAGGATTTCTTTAGGTCAGCCCCGCATTACTCCCGGCTTCCGCCTGGGTGCTTTCCCCTTGATCCGCTTGTGGCCCGCCGGATTTTCTCTTCACGACCCAGGCCAGTACTGCCATCGCCAGCGAGGCTGCCGCGAAACAGGCCGCCGCGCTGAAGACTCCGGTCAGGCCGCTGAAGAGGGTGGGGGCTTCGAAGAAAGCAGCCAGGCTGCCCTCCTCGATCCAGCCACTGAGGGCGGTTCCGCTTCCCATGCCGACCCCGAAGGTCAGGATGAACTTCAGGCCGTAGATTCTTCCGCGCATCCCGGGCGCCGTATACCGGGCCAGGAGGGTGTTTTCCACCGGCTGGACGGCAAACATGAAAAAGGCCATAGCGCTTGCGCCGATCAGCAGCTCGATACCGTCCAGTATCCCGGTGAGGTAGATCAGCGGAACGGAGCCCAGCAGTATGAGGATATACAGGCCTCGTCCCTCACGCTTCTCCATCCAGTAGCCGGCCAGCACCTGCCCGATGCCGCCGATGAAGAAGATAAGGAAGGGGAGATATCCCTCACCAACGAGCTCCCGGAGGAAGGGAGCCTTTGCGGCTCCTTCACCGATTCGTTGTGGCAGCATGGTGATGATCAGGCTGTAGTAGATGCCGCCGAAGAGCATGGCCGCCAGGAGAAACCCGACAAGCGCTTTGATGCCGCCCCGGCTGCCTTCCACCTCTCCCTCGACGGCATCCCGGGTTCGTTTTCCTCCCGTATCGGAGGCGCCCAGCAGGACCGCGAGAATGACCATTGGAATGGCCAGGCCGATGAAGGCCCAGCGCCAGTCACCCGTCCAGTGTGTCAGCTGCAGCGCCGCCAGCGGGCTGAGGGCCGTTCCGAGACTTCCGAAGAGCCCGTTGATCCCCATGGCCCTGGCCGGCAGGCGGATCCCCTTGGAGATCAGGGCCAGGCCGACGGGATGGTAGATGCTGGTGCCCAGCCCGATGAGGGCAAAGCCGGCAGCCAGGTGCCAGGTCTGGCTGGCGAAGCCGGTCATCACGCCTCCTGCTGCAGAGAGGATAAAGAAAGCTACCAGCAGGGGCTTTTCGCCGTAGCGGTCGCTCAGCCACCCGGCGGGAATGGCTCCTGCCCCGAAAACAAGCAGGCTGATCGAGGCCAGGGAGGTCAGGTCTTCAGGGCTCATGCCCTCGAAGGAGCGTCGGATTTCCGGCTGGATCGCGGTGAAGAGGTGGATATAGACATGGGTCATCGCATGGGCGATGCAGGTGAAAAAGAGAATGTTGCGTTCGACCGGGTTGTTGCTGCTCATCTCGTTGCTCAGAATTTCTCCAGGTAGGCGACGAGATCAGCGACCGCGCGCGGCCCGAGACCGGAAAGGAGCCCGGCCGGCATCAGCGACAGGGCCCGGGTTCTCGACTGGATAATGGCGGCGGGGTCGAGCCGGCGGTAGAGGCCCTGGCGGGTGATGGTCATCAGCGCGTTGCGCGCCGAGTAGACCGACCGCCCCTGGACCACCTCGCCGTTTTTGAGAATGTGCTCGGTGAGGTAGTAGCGTTTCGCAACCAGCCTGTCGGGGAGGATGATCTCTGTGAGGAGGGCTCTTCTGCCGAGTCGCCTCGCAGCGCCCTTCAGGTCCGGCCCGACGCGCTGTCCGCCGCCGTCGAGATGGTGGCAGCTGCCGCAGGAGCGTGCCTCGAAGACCGCCTTGCCGCGCCGGGGGTCGCCGGAGTCCCACGGCGCCGAAGCCAGGAGCTTCTCGATGAGCTGGTCTCCTGCGAGCTGGGCTCCCAGGGTCTCCTCGAGCTCAGCTTTTCTTTCGGGCAGGGCTTTTTCAGTCCATTCAACCCAGCAGGCGAGTGCCTGCCGCTGGCTTTTCTTCAGTCCGCTCCGGTAGTCGCAGCTGGTGCCGGTGAGCTTTTCAGCCCGCCTCGCCAGCGAATCGCGCAGACTGAGATGGGTGGGGTCGGTATCGGCAAGGTGCAGCAGGCGCACCAGCTCGAAGACCTCGGTGGCGGGGTCGGCGGGTCTTTCAAGCCGCTCGAGTCCTCTCAGGGCGGCCGGCGCTGCCAGCAGGTCATCACCTGAGAGCACAGCGAGAAAGAGCTCGCGGTCTTCGGAAGCAGGATTGCGCGAGAGGCCCTCGATGGCCTTCAGGCGCAGGCCTCCCCGCTTGACGAGCTTTCTCAGGAGCGCCTGGACCCGGGGACGGTCCTCTTTCGATGAGTGGGACCTGAGGAAGTCGAGAACCTTGCCGATGGCGGAGGTGGACTCCGGCAGTGGTTTCTCCAGCAGGATGGCGGCGGCCCGGCGGCGGCTATCTTTTCCTGCGGCGGAGATCATGCCGAGGTGCTCCGGGTCGCCGAAGCGCGGATCGCTGATGAGGGCGTCGCCAAGCTCCGGGTGGCGCTGCAGGAGTCTCTCCCAGATCGCCCGCGCGTAGGTGTTCCACTTGTTGTCCCGCCCGACACCCTGTGAGCGGATCTTGGCTGGAAGGTCGAGACCGATGGCCGCCACTTTTTGAACCGTCTGTGCAGGCCACTGGCCCTTCAGCCTTGCCAGGGACCAGAGCAGGAACATATCGTCGGCAGCAGCGGAGGTGTCCGAGGTGTCGGCGGCCATACCGGCGGCGAGCCCGGCAGAGGCGGAACCCAGCTTGCCGGCCAGGCGGCGGGCTTCGATGGCGATTCGGCGGTCCCTGGCACTGATAAGGCCTGCGATGGCTGCCAGTGTTTGCCCTGTGGGGCCCTGGTGGCTGGAGAGGTCTACACGGTCCCACTGGGTGTCAAAGGTCGCGTAGCGCGGATCCTCGCCCGCCTCAAGGCGGTCAAATGCGGCGTTCAGCAGGCGCAGGGCGTCAAGTTGATCTTCGGTGCCGGTGTCTTTGTCCGAAAGTACGGCAAGGCCGAGTGCGAGGCTCTCAGCGGGCAGCTTTCCCCGGCCCGTTTTCTTCGCCAGCACCCAGCCGCGGACAATTTTTTCCCCTGCAGTTTTCGCTTTCGGCAGGGCCTCGGGATCGAGGTGCGCAAGGGAGGCGATCACCGCGTGGCGCAGACGGCGGTCGGCGGTGGAGCCCAGTCCGAAGACGGCTTCAATGAGAGATTTGGCGGCCGGGTCGCCCCAGAAGCGGGCGGCACTCTCTACCGCGTTGCGCCGGACAAGGGCCGATGAGTCCTTCAGCAGGGGCGCGAGCCCGGCAGGTTTTCCGTGAACGCCGAGCCAGCGCGCTGCCTGGGCGCGAACACTGGCATGTTTGCAGGCCGCCGCCAGCCTGGTGGCGTGCGCGGCGGAGTCGCCAAAGAGCTCGAGGCAGACCTCGAGGGCGCGCAGGCAGCGCCGGGCGGAGCCGCACTCTGCCGATCCCGGAGCGAGGCAGCCGAGGAATTCCAGGAAGGGGGCGACGCCGAGCTTGCGGGCCTCGCCCTGCCAGGCGGTTCGCGACCAGGCGCTCAGAGGCTCCGGGGCGTCCAGCACCTTCAGCAGGGCAGAGGAGGCGGCCTTTTTTTTCGGGACGGGTTTCTTTCGCAGGCTGATCCTGTAGATCGAGCCCGCCACTCCCCGCCCGCCGGATGAGACCAGCAGGGATCCGTCGGGAGCGGTCTCGATGTCGCTGGGGGCGAAGGAGACCCGCCCGTTGGTGCGCAGGAAAGTTTCCGGCTCCGCCTGGTAGCTCGCCCCGGCGGCCGTGGGCCTGAAGAGATAGATCCGTCCCATCGTCCAGTCGAGGGCGAAGATGCCGCCGCGGTAGGAGGCATCGAAGAGCTCGTGGTCGTAGGCCTCGACGCCGGTGGGCGAGCCGCGATGGACCTCGGCGGTCGGCCGGACGCTGTCGAGGGCCCAGGTCGGCACCTTGCCGGAGCCGATCGAGCGCCAGCCGCAGTCGGCGCCGGGGGTGAAGTGGTAGATCCTGCAGGAGCGGTACCAGCTCAGGCCCTCGTCGCGCTCGCCGTCGGAATCCCAGCCGAAGACAGCGCCGGTGGGGGAGAAGTCAAAGTCGTAGGCGTTGCGCATGCCCTCGCTCCAGACCTCGATCGAGCTCGCCTCGCGGTCCATGCGGCAGAAGATCCCGGCGTAGTAGTGTTTGACCGGAGAGAAGCCCTTGACCCGCGAGTGGGGGAGCCCGCAGTAGTTGCCGCCGAGAAAGTAGAGGCTGCCGTCGGGGCCGATACGCAGGGCGTGGGAGCCGTGCTCACCGCCGGTGGAAAGCGGCAGCAGCAGCTTCGGGGGGCCGTCGGCGACACCATCTCCATCGGCATCATCGTAGCGCTCGAGCCCCTTGCCGCCGGTGGTGTAGAGCGAGCTGCCGTGGAAGACCATTCCCTGGCAGCCGCGCGCCGGGCCCTTGTAGAAGTTGACAGCCCGGTCGAGGATGCCATCGGAGTCGGTGTCCTCAAGTCGCCGGATGTAGCCCGGTCCGCTGACGTGGATCTGCCCGCGCGCATCGAGCGCCAGGGAGTAGATGTTGGTGGCCAGGGCATCGCCGCCGATCTTGTCGATCCTGAAGACATCCGGGTCGGCGAAGATGAAGCCATTCTTCTCCTCAGCGGCAGGGATTCCCTGCGCAAGGATCAAGGTGAGGATGAATACCGGGGCGCTGAGGGTTCGCATGAGCTCAGAAAATACCTTCCAGGTCAGTAAGAGGCGCTGTTCAGCACACCAATGTAGCCCAGTGGCGGGGCGCGGTCTACAGCACCGCTTGCCTCAGGGAGCTTGACAGTCCGATGCAGGTTACCTATTTTGATGGGCGCGATCTGAGTTTAATCCATCGAGGCGAGGTAAACGGGTAATGAGCGAAATAGACAACAAGGTAGAAGCTGACCGCCAGGCGATCGTCGCCGCGCGCGAAAAGGGAACCGGGGCGACGCTGAAGACCTATACGAAGCTGTCCGGCCCCGGCTGGCTGCAGGGCGCCATCACCCTCGGTGGCGGGTCACTCACCGCCAGTCTCTACATCGGGGTCATCGGCGGCACCGAGATGCTCTGGCTGCAGCCGCTGATGATGGTTCTCGGAGTCATCATGCTCAGCGCCATTGCCTACGTCACGCTGTCTACCGGAGAGAAGCCGTTTCGAAGTATCAATCGCCATGTCAGCCCGGTGCTGGGCTGGAGCTGGGCGATCGCGACGCTGCTGGCCAACATGGTCTGGGCGATGCCGCAGTTCGGACTCGGCAGCGCCGCGCTCGAGCAGAACCTGCTTCCCGACCTGTTCGGAAAGGACGGATCCCTGGGTGAAAACGGGAAATACCTCGCCGCCCTGCTGCTGTTTGCGGTCGCGGGTGGAATTCTCTGGCTCTATGACGCCGGCGGCAAGGGAGGGAAGTTCTTCGACATCCTGCTCAAGAGCATGGTGGCGGTGATCGTGCTCTCCTTCTTCGCTGTGGTGGTCTCGATGGGCCTCAGCGGCACGGGGCTGTCTTTGGGGACGATCCTGGCGGGCTTTATTCCTGACTTCAGCCTGTTTACCCAACCGGCTGAGGAGTTCAGGGTTGCGCTGGAGGCGGTTGCCGCAGAGCAGCAGGAGTTCTGGCGGGAGAGAATTCTTACCCTCCAGAGGGATATCATGATCACAGCCGCGGGTACCGCGGTAGGTATCAATATGACCTTCCTCCTGCCCTACTCGATGCTCAAGCGCGGCTGGGGCAAGGATTTCCGCGGCCTGGCGAGCTTCGATCTCTCCACCGGTCTTTTCATTCCCTTCGTGCTGGCCACCAGCTGCGTAGTCATCGCCTCGGCGTCCCAGTTCCATGGTGAGTACGACAAGGGCCTGGTGGGAGAGGCTGAGATGACCGAGCAGTCCGCCAAGTTGGCGGGAGGGTACCAGAAGGGACTCGATGCCCGGGTCAAGGCGCTTGGGTCCGAGGTGGAGATCTCCGTGGCCGAAAAGAAAATCTCCTCGATGCTGGTGAAGCGCGATGCGTGGCAGCTTGCCGGTTCACTCGACAGGCTGACGGGGGAGGGTTCGGGTTCCTCTCAGCTCATCTTCGGCATAGGAGTTCTCGGGATGGCGATCTCGACGATCATCATTCTCATGCTCATCAACGGTTTCACGATCTGCGAGATGTTCAACCTGCCGATGAGCGGGACGGCCTACCGGGTTGGAAGCTTCCTGCCGGGTATCACCGGCGCCCTGGGCTTCCTGTTTCTCTGGGGTGATTCCGAGTCGAGGCTGGCACTGGCTATTCCAACCAGCGTTTTCGGGCTCTGCCTGCTGCCGCTGGCCTATATCACCTTTATCCTGTTGATGAACAACCGGACGGTGCTGGGTGACAATATGCTGCAGGGAGGCAAGCGCATGGCGATGAATATCGCCATGGGGGTTGCTTTCGTGGCGGCATCGATTGGCGCAGGTTTCGCGATCTGGAGCAAGACTGCCTTCTACTTCGGATCCGGCTGGTACGGGGTCGGCGCCGTTGCGCTCCTGGTGGTGGCGGCGGTCGTGATTCGTCCGCTTCCGGAAGCTGAAGAAGCTGCTGCGCCCGGAGATGACGCGGGGGGGGCTGAGGAAGCCTAGGATCCTTTACCCGGTCCCTCGATCTGTCCACCGCCCTTGCGGCCGCGGTCCCTGACGCCGCGGCGGATGTTGAGCTTGCGCCCATCGCGCATGCCGTCGGCGAAGCCGCGGCTGCGTGCCACGCCGGAGCCCGAGACGCTGCGGATGCGCGGATTCTGATGGCGGTAGTATTCACTCAGCCGGGTATCGCCGACCCAGATAAGACCCTGCTCGCGCTCGAGGGTGTCCTTCTGGCGCTCGAGCTTCTGCCTGAGGCCCTGCAGCAGTCCGGCGAGGTACTGCAGCCGGGTGCCGCGGCGCTTCTTTTTTGTCGCGGTGGCAGCCTTGTGAGCCTCCCAGAGGGGTGAGGCGGCTCCCATCACGTAGTCGTAGACATAGGAGGCGATCTCGAGGTTCTGTCGCGTACCGCAGATCTGCAGGCGCTTGCCCGGCTTGTCGCGGCGCGGGTCGTAGGAGTAGGTCCAGATCGCCAGCACGAAGAAATATTCCTGCAGGATGTTCGACAGGACGTACTGGTATTCCTGCACCCTTGAGGCGCAGTCGCCGAGGTAGAGGAAGTCGTAGTTGCGTTCGCCCGGGAGGTCATCGAAGTCGAGGTTGTACTTCAGCAGGTATTTCTGCGCCAGGCGCATGGCGGTGGCGGCCTCGTGCTCGTTGGGGCTGCCGGCCAGCGCCAGGAGCTCCTTGATGCGGCCGAGCTTGCGGTCTTTTTCGGCCGGGGAATCCTCCAGCTTTCCCATCGCGGCGCCATCGGCCTTTGCCGCCGGATCGCAGCGCAGCAGCTCGCAGGCGTCCTTGAACTCCCTGCCGTGGGGGGCCGCGGCACCGAGCCCGAGGTGTTCCTGCACGTACTGGTGCGCCATCTCGTGGCGCAGGGTGTCGACGACGGTCTCCCAGTCGTGGCTGAGGATGTGATGGCGGCTGATCATCAGGGTCCGCCGGTTGCCGTCCCAGCTGCCGAGCTTTTTCTTCGAGTCGCCCAGGATGAAGACGGGGCGCTTGAGGGCGCAGCCGAGGTACTGGTAGTTGACGTGGTCAAAGTGCCAGGCAAGGCGCTTCAGCCAGGAGCGCTCAAGGGCCTCGGGGAATTCCTGCAGGCCCGCCCGGGTATCAGCGCTTCTTGTTTTTTCTGCCATCGCTGCCCTGGTTTTTCTGACCGTGGTTTCGCCGTATGGGAGAGCTTAACCCCGGTCCGGGAGGCGGGCAAGCCCGGCCCGCTTTCTGCCGGCCTGCAGGTGCTTTCTTTTTCTCGGCGACCGATTATACTCGGGGCCAGTCTAAGGGAGCCTGTTTACTCGATGGAACTTTACGTCTACGAAACACCTGAAGGGAATGTCGCCGATTTCCGGCCTTACCTCGATGGCTTCGACCATGCCTTTGCCGAACATCCGGCCCTGGCGGCTTCGGACCAGCGCCTCGAGAAGGTGAGCAATCTCAAGCATCCCACCTACGGCTACGACCTCGCCGGCAAGGTTCGTTTCATCGGCCGCGCCGTGGTGAAATGGCGCGAACTGATGATGTTCCCTCTTGCCTGGGACGGAGAATACGTCCCCGTTGAGTGGGAGGAACCGGCCGGGCACGCAGGGTCCTGACCTCAGGCCTCTGAGGTTTGCTGCGGAGGGGAAACCCCTGTTTCTTCGCAGGCGGTCTCAGAGCAGGCGCCTTTTCGACCACCACGGCCGGCTCATCCGGCTCCTCGACGGCCAGGTCCTCCGCAGCGGTCTCCACTGCAATGGGAACTTCCGGGCTCGCTGAGGTGCTGGGGGGCTCGACGAGCTCGACTGGTTTCAAGGCGGGTTCTTCGCGGGGCTCCTGGTGAGCCGGTGTTTTTCCGGGGAGTGGGGAGGGCCCAGGCAGCGCGAGAGCTTCCCGGGGCGGCTGCCTGCTGGAATCTTTCCGATCCATCTTCCTGGCGGGCTGAGCTTCGGCGCTCTTGTCCAGTGCCCAGACCAGGTGACTGGAGCTGGTCCTGTCTGTGCCCAGGCCGATGACCACAGCCAGGCAGATGATGAGTGCTGCATTGAGCGCGCTGATTGCCAGCACCTGGTGCCTGGCGAGCCAACTGAAGAATTCCCTGGTCATTGCCCCTTTTCCATTCCTTGTGCAAAAGTATTAGACTGTGTCCCGGAAGCATTCACCCGGGTGACAGTATTGCCGCTTCTCAGAGCGGCCACCTGGTTTTAACTATCGATAAGACAGCCATGCCTCGAAAAAGACCCCCTGGAGGCCCCGGCAATCGTTATGCCGAGGAAGCCTCTATGAAGGAACTCGACCAGATCCGGGCGCCTCTTTACAGGGAATTGAAAAAACTCGTCACCGATCCCGCCTACCTGAATGGAAGGGACCCGCATCTGTGCTGCACCAGCAAATACAACCAGATGCGGATATCTCCCCTGGAGGCGAAATCGATCGCCAGGGCCTTCAAGACCGATCCGGAGCTGCGGAAAAGATTACCAGCCGTTCTCGGCCGGCTCGAGAAGGTGCTGGTGGGGCTTTCCGATAACAGCGAGAGGCAATCTTTTGATTGTCCGCTGCTTGAGGACAGGCAGTGCATGGTTCACCAGGAGGGCAAGCCGGTCGGGTGCCTTGCCTGGCATCCGCGGCAGTACAGCGACCCCGATGGCGAGTACGGATTTTCCAGCCGGGGCTGGACGGCCTTTGCGGCCAGGGACAAGCTCAACGACAGGTACCAGGGTCCCGACTGGAAGCTGCGGGTGATTCCCCTGTGGCTGAAGCGTGTTTTTTCAAAGCAGCTTGCGCGCAGGGCGAAGCGTGGGGGTCCGGGTGGACCTGGAGGAAAAGAGGGCAGCCGTTGAGCAAAGCGCCTTACTTGGTACGCCTTACTTGGTGCGCTTGGCTTTCTTGCCCCAGCGTTTTTCCTTGCCGCGGGCAGGCAGCGAGCCATGGTTGGCTTTTTTGCTGCGCCAGCTGAGTTTTCCGTTACGTTTGCGGTGTGCCATTGCGTAGTTCCTTGCCGCTGAGAATAAGGGCACGAGAATAACAGCGAAGGAAACCCTGCTCAAGTACATTCTCTGGCGCTAAACGCCCGATATACCTGATCTCCAGTTATTTCGCCCAAACAGGCCGTCTGCCTGCTTGTAAATCGAAAGGGTGATCGTGCAGAATTCCCGCAGCAGGAGTTTTGCCAGGGTGAAATGATCAGAAAGCGAGACACCGAATGACTGAAGAATTTCAAGTTTCCGCGGTCCAGATGGATGTGCAGCTTGGAAAAAAAGCAGCCAATCTTGACCGCATGTCGGGCTTTGCCCGGCAGGCTGCGGGTGAGGGGGCCGCCCTGGTGGTTTTTCCCGAGTGCGCCCTGGCGGGATACTGCTTTGAGTCCCGTGAAGAAGGTTTCGAGTTTGCCGAGCCGATCGAGGGGCCAGCCGTTGAGTTCGTGTCGGATTTCTGCAGTGAGCTGGGCCTCCATGTGGTCTTCGGACTCCTGGAGAGCGATGGAGAGAAGCTCTACAACTCCCTGGCGCTGGTCGGCCCCGGGGGCTTGCTCGGCAGCTACCGGAAAGCTCATCTTCCCCATCTCGGGATCGACCACTTCGTTGATGCGGGTGATAACCTGTCAAGGGTTCACCAGACTCCCCTGTGCAAGCTCGGGATGAACATCTGCTACGACGGGGCCTTTCCCGAAAGTGCCCGCCTGCTGGCCCTTGCCGGTGCCGACCTGGTTGTGCTGCCGACCAACTGGCCTCCGGGGGCTGAAGAATTCGCCACCTACGCGATCAACACCCGGGCCATGGAAAACGCGATGTTTTACCTCGCCGCCGACCGGGTGGGGGAGGAGAGGGGGTTTCGTTTCATCGGGCTGTCGAAGATCTGCGACATCCATGGGCGAACCCTGGCCGAGGCAGATGGAGAGTCCGAGACCGTTCTGACGGCGACCATCGATCCTTCAGAGGCTCGCAGAAAGAGGATCGACCGGGTACCGGGGAAACACTGGATCGACAGGATCGCCGACCGCCGCCCGGACCTCTATGGCCCGCTTGCAGGAGGAGATGCCGGCCCCGGGGAGTAAGTATTCTTCTCGATGGCCTTGCTAAAGCCTCCGGGAGCCCCCAGGCTTTCCTCATGAAAGACGCAGCACAGAGAATTCTCGCGGCCGCCGGCCAGGGCGGCGGGGTGACCGTGATAACGGGTGCCGGTATCAGCGCTGAGAGCGGCATCAGCACCTTTCGCGACAGTGGCGGTCTCTGGGAGGAGAATCCCATCGAGGAGGTGGCGACGCCGGAAGCTTTCGCGGCGAACCCATCCCGGGTCTACGATTTTTACAATGCCCGGCGGGCCCAGCTGGGAACGGTTGAGCCGAACGAAGGGCACCGGGCGCTGGTGAGGCTCGAGCGGCTCTTCGGTGAGCGTTTTTCGCTGATCACCCAGAATGTCGATGACCTGCATGAGCGCGCCGGGGCGGGCCGGGTTCTGCACATGCATGGTGAGCTCTATAAGGCGAGATGCGTCGATTGCGCCGGGGTTGTCGAATGGAAGGAGGAGCTCTCACTCGCTGATGCCTGTGGCTCCTGTTCCGGCCGGATGCGTCCCCACATCGTCTGGTTTGGGGAGATTCCCTTCCACCTTGAAAAAGACATCCCGGCCGCCTGCAATGGCTGCAGGGTGTTTTTCAGCATCGGCACCAGCGGGGTGGTCTACCCGGCTGCCGGACTGGCCGGGCTGGTTCATGCTGCCGGAGGGCTTTGTGTTGAGGTCAACCTCGAGACATCACCGGGAAACCCGGTCTTTGAGCTCCAGCTCGAAGGCCCCGCCGGGGAGGTCTTGCCGGCCCTCGCCGATGAGCTGGAGTCGCAGTCAGGGTGCTGAGAGGCAGTTTTACGCCTCCTGCCGCCGCCCCCGGGTCTGTCGTTTTTTGTCGGAACGATCGCTGCAATGTGGGGCAGGCGGCGCCGGGTGAATACAATGCATAGACAGGTAGACAGCCAGGCTGCGGCAGACGCGCAGGCTGTATGAAAGAGATGATTCAATGGGCAGCTCATTGCCGGGCTATGGAAAGATATGAAACGTAAAATACTGATTCCTCTTAGTTTTGCCGTCACGATCATAGCAGTCGTGCTGCTGCTGTTGTTGAGTGCGCCTCAGAACGATGATTACGACCCGGTGAATCCACAGGCCCCCGGCCTGGCAGCCGGAGGTGGAGAGAGCACTGACCCGGCTGAGAAGGATGCGGTTACAGGGGCGGAACCGGCTGCCGGCGAGAGCGAGGCTGAGGCCGAAGAGGAAGAGGAGGGCACTGGTGAGCCTTTGCTGACCGGGCGTGTTGTCGGTGAAGGTCAGGGTATTGCCGGCGCCAGCGTCCGGCTCTATTCCACCGGCGAGATCGAGGTCCTCATGCGCCGGGTTGAGCGCATTGTTCCCCAGGGCGGGCAGATGCCCAATATCCCGAGGCTCATCGATGCACTCCGGGGTGAGCTCGACCGCTTCCGGACACTCGGTACCGTTGTTACTACGGATGAAGAAGGTTACTTTGAACTCCTGGAGGGAAAGCCCGGCGGGTATTTCCTCCTGACCCTCGCCGATGGCTGGATCTTTAAATACGGCGATGTGGTCAGCATCGATCCTGAGAGGAACTCCGAGATCACGATCGAGCTCGAGCGCGGCAGCCGGATCAGCGGCCGGGTTGTTTCGACCTCCGGTCTTGGAATTCCCGGGGCCACGGTCGTTGCCGAGTACCGTCCCCCCGGCGTTCCCGGCATCGGGAAGATCGTTCGCCGGGTCCTTCGCATGGTCAATGGTGAGTTTCTCAAGGGGCCGTTTGAGACGGTGACTGCCGAGGATGGCAGCTTCGCGCTCAACTCACTTCCCTCGGGACTTTATGATCTTGCCGCCAGCAGGGTGGCGGGGGTGGAGACCCGTCTCGAGCTGGTCCAGAGCGGTACCGACGGCGCGGTGGTCGTCCTGGGTGGCCCGGCCTCCTTGCAGGGCTTCCTTGTCGATGATGAGGACCTGCCCGTTGGCGGAGTTACCGTCAACCTCGAACCCATCGAGGATCGCATCACCCTGCCGCCGATGGCCGCCGGCTTTGGAGACCTCGCCAATACCTTCAACCATTACCTTGGCTATACGCCGGAGAAGACACTCTCCAGGTCTGACGGCACCTTTACCTACCGGCAGCTGGGGGCGGGAAAATACCGTCTCAGCATTGAGCAGCCGGGCCTGCTTCCGACGGTCAAAGAGGCAACGGTGGACTGGGAGCAGAATCTGTCGATCGGGATGGTGAGGGTCAACCGGGGTAAGACCATCTCGGGTACGGTTCGTACCGAGGACGGGCTTCCCATCGAGGGAGCCACGGTTATCGCCGCGCCCGAAAGTTCCAACTTCCTGACCATGGGCTCGATGATGAATGATTTTGCCACCGGTCGCCTGCAGGTTGAGTCCGGCCCGGATGGCACCTTCAAGATCCAGGGTCTTCGCCGCAAGCGCTACAAGGTGAGCGTTACCCGGTCGGGGTATTCACCTGCGAGCAAGAAAAACATTCTCGCCGGCAACGGCGAGCCGGTTGAGCTTGTGCTGGGACCGGGTTTTGCCGTCAAGGGCAGGGTTCTCCTGGCAGGAGAAGACAAGCCGCTGGCGGGTGTCAGCGTGGAGGCCAGGGGAGTCAGGGCAAAAACCGACGAGGAAGGCTATTTCCTGCTCGAAGGCGTTGTTCAGCGCGATCCTGACGGAGGTGGCTTCAATCCATTCGGAGGCGAGGGTGGTGGCGGGCCTTTCGGCCGCCGTCCGCCGCGGAGGGATGAAGAGGGAGAAGATGGGGAAGAGGCGGAGGAAGAAGAGCGAGTTGACAGTGATTTCAGTGTCACTGCACGTCTCAAGGGTTATGCGGCCAGCAGGGTGGAGCTCCTCTTTGAGGACATCCCGGACCTGGTGAAGCTTGAGTTGACCCCGGCGCCGGCGATTACCGGGGTTGTCTATGATCCCGAGGGAAACCCGGCCCCGGCCTCGCTGGTACGGCTGACCTTTCCCTTTCCCAGGGAGCTGGAGAGCATGGGCTTCTTCGATACGAGCATGATCTTTCTCGCGGTTACCGTCACCGACCGCAACGGCCGGTTTACCTTCAGTGATTTCAGCAATCCCTCCCGTGATGGCGTCAGCGAGTTCCGGGTGATTGCCGACAACGTGGCCTACGCGCGCGGCTATTCGGAGACCTTTACCTTCAGCGCTGAGTTTGACCCGGACGACCTGGTCGAGGTGCAGCTGGAGGCCGGTGGAGAGATCAAGGGCCTGGTCACCAGCGGAGGGCAGCCGGTGGCAGGGGCCACGCTTCGTCTGCGCCGCTTCAGGGAGCAGTCCCAGCAGGAGAAGATGTTCATGGGTATGCTCGGCCTTCCCAAGGGCGGTGAGGAGGCACGCTCGAACTCCAAGGGTGAGTACGTCTACCGCAATGTCGGTATCGGCCAGTATGCCCTGAGCGCCGAGGTCGCGGGCTTTAAGGAGTCTCCGGAGGAGAGCGTGGGTATCGATGGTGGAGATGAGCACAACGTCGACTTTGATCTCGACCCCGGCGGCAGTGTCGCCGGTACCGTGGTGGACGCCGCTGGTGTGGCGGTGGCGGGGGCCCGGGTCCGGCTTCTGAAAATAGACAACCAGTCGGAGGGCTTCAGGCGGGCGCAGAAATATTTCGGCGGCTCCTACAAGTCGACCCTTGCAGAGGATGACGGCAGCTTCATCATCGAGGGCCTTCCCGAGGGGAACTATGCGGTCGTCGGTGAAAAGGAGGGCTTCCGCAAGGGCGAGCTGGAGGGGGTCAGCCCGGGTGACGATAAAATCAGGATTGTCCTCGTTCTCTCCGCGGCGCTCGTCGGCAGGGTTACCGACCAGGCCAGCGGGGCTCCATTGACGAGCTTCCGGCTGGGAATGAATAATGAAGCTTCCGAGAACAGGTTCCCCTGGGGAGGTACCCGGGAGGTCAACGACCCCGATGGGCGCTTCAAACGTGAAGATCTCGACCCGGGCAGCTACGAGGTCACGCTGGAGGCTTCCGGCTACGTCCCCTTTACCACCAGGCTGGGTATCGCGCAGGGCGAGCGTCTCGAACAGAACTTCTCCCTGGTGCGCGCCGGGCGGCTTGCCGGCGTGGTGGTTGACCAGGCGACCGGGGCCCCACTGGCCGGGGCCTACGTGAAGCTCGTTGCCGACCAGGCGCGCGAGGTCGACTCCACCCAGCCTCGCAAGAAAGAGGGTGTTCCACGGGTTGGAAAACCTGCCGAGCCCGAGGCTGTCGATGAGGCGCAGGAGCGCGAAGAGGACACCCGGGCAATGTTCGATTATTTCCGCAACAGGAACCTCGGTGGAGCCAAGAGGACCTCCGGCGACGGAAGCTTCCTGGTCGACACCGTTCCCGCGGGCCCCCAGCGGGTACTCATCAGCCATCCGGACTATGTCCAGCTCGAGCGAGGCGGCGTGGAGATCTCGCTCGGAGATGCGGTTGAGATGGAATTCGCTCTCTCGCCGGGAATCAATATTTCAGGGCAGGTGCTTGATGAGTCAGGTGCTCCCAGGCGCGGAATTGTCGTCTTTATTCGGGGCGCTGCTAATGACAACCGCTACGTCCGCAAGGGCGATACAAGCGATGCCGAGGGCCGCTTCAGGATTGCCGGTATCGCGGCCGGGCGCTACCGTCTGCTTGCTATCGTTCGAGGGGGAGGGGCCCGTTCAGAGGTAGAGGTTCTCAATCTCGAGCGCAGCAGGGATGACTTCGAGTTGATCATGCCCGGATCAGGAGGCTGATCCTCCCGCCTGGGGGAGGCCGAGACGCTCATGAGCTCTGCTGAGAATCATCCGCGCCATTCGCCGAGTTCTGCGCTTGAAGCGCCGCGCGGCGATCCCACGCCCATCTTCGAAGCCTTCAGGGGCTGTCATTCAACCGAGCTCCTGACCGCGGCTGTAGCACATTTCGATGTTTTCACGAAGCTGGCGGGGGGAGAGCTGGAACCCGCCCGCCTGCAGGATGCTCTCGGCCTGGCCGGGCGCCCCTTCATTGTGCTCACTACGGCGCTGAAGGCTCTCGGGCTCATCGCAGGCAGGCCGGGTGGCGCGCTCGAGCTCACGGAGCTGGCGCGGGAGCACCTCCTGGAGGGCGGAAAATTTTACGTTGGCGATTATATCCGGCTGGCGGCAGACAGTCCCGGTGTCCTGAACCTGGTTGACCTGCTGCGCACGAACCGTCCGCCAGGCAGCGACGCCGATGAGGCCGGAGCCGCCTATATCTACCGGGATGGGATCAAGTCGGCAATGGATGACGGGGAGGCAGCGCGGTTTCTGACCATGGCGCTTGCCGGCCGGGCGGCGAACGTGGCCCCGCACCTTGCCCGGGCCTTGCCGCTGCCAGGCAGCAGCCTCCTGCTCGATGTTGCCGGCGGAAGCGGGATCTACAGTGCTGCCCTTCTGCAGGAGAACCCCGGTCTCCGCGCGATTGTCTGGGAGCGTCCGGAGGTGGTCAAGGTCGCTCTCGACCTCGCGGCCGGGTACGAGCTTGGCGACCGGCTTCAATGCATCGATGCCGACATGTTCGTCGACGAGGTTCCTGCCGGAGTCGATACCATTCTCCTGTCCAATGTTCTGCATGACTGGGATGTTCCGGAGTGCCGCGCGCTGGTGGGGCGCCTGGCAGAGGCCCTGCCGCCGGGGGGCCGGCTGCTCGTGCACGATGTCTTTCTCAACGACGAGCTCGATGGCCCCCTGCCGATCGCGCTCTACTCAGCAGCGCTCTTCTCGCTGACGGAGGGGCGCGCCTACAGTGTGGCTGAATACACAGCCTGGATGGAGGAGGCAGGCCTGCGTGTAGGCAGGCTGGCGCCCACGCTGGTCCACTGCGGAGTGCTTCCCGGGGTTAAGGACGGCGATTGAGGGCAGGCAGAGAGCGGGGAGCCCTTACTTGCGCTTCTCGACGTGCCAGGTGTGCTTGCGCAGGGTGGGGCAGTATTTCTTGAGGCGCAGCTTCAGCCCACGACGGCGGGATACGAGGTAGTTGCGCTGACCGCTTTCCTCGCATGTCAGCCAGACCTGTTCTACGCGATCTTTCTTCTTGGCCATTTCCGTCTCCGGGAGCTTGATTCAAACAGAAGAGCATAATGCCCCGGAGGCCGCGATGCAACGCCCTGTTGCTAAAACAAATCCGTTAAAAAGGCCCTTAGGCTTCTCCTGCAGCCTGTACTGCAAAGGCTGTAAATACAACCTGCTGGAGAAGTTCCGAAAAAGCACTTCCCCGGGGGACTTTCCGAGAGCCTAGTTCGCTACGAAATTAACCAGGCTTCCGGGAACGGCGATCACCTTGCGCACTGTCAGTCCCTCGAGGGCCTCTTTGACCTCGGCCTCCTGCAGGGCGAATTCTTCCAGGGCCTCGGCATCGAGCCCCGCCGGTGCGCTGATGCGGGCGCGGATCTTGCCCATGACCTGGATGGCGATCTCGACCTGGTCCTCGACGAGGAAGTCCGGATCAGCTTCCGGGTAGGGTTCGTAGGTGAGGCTGCCGGAGTGGCCCAGTTTTTCCCAGAGCTCTTCGGCAAGGGGGGGGGCGAAGGGGGAGATCATCCTGACCAGGCTCCCGGCGACCTCCGCAGGAATGGAGTCAAGTCCTGTCAGGCTGTTGTTGAGCTCGATCATCTTGGCGATGGCGGTGTTGAAGCCGAGAGAGTCCATGTCCTCGCGGACTCCGGCGATGGTCTTGTGAAGGTTTTTCCTGAGCTCCTCATCCGGTGGATCCGCGGAGATGCGCAGCTCTCCGCTCTCTTCATTGACGAGGTTTCTCCAGAAACGCTGGAGGAAACGATGGGAGCCGATGATGTCACGGGTGTTCCAGGGCTTCGATGCTTCCAGCGGCCCCATGTACATCTCGTAGAGGCGCAGGGTGTCGGCGCCGAAGTCGGCACAGATCTCGTCGGGGGTTACGGCGTTCTTGAGGCTCTTTCCCATCTTGCCGAACTCCCTGTTGACCGGCTTGCCATCATGAAAGAACTCACCGTTCTTTTCCTCGACCTCGCTCGCCTCGACATACATTCCGCGCTCGTCGGTAAAGGCGGCTGCCTGGACGTATCCCTGGTTGAAGAGCTTATGGAAGGGCTCCGGAGTGGACACATGGCCAAGGTCGAAGAGGAGCTTGTGCCAGAAGCGTGAGTAGAGCAGGTGCAGTACGGCGTGCTCGGCACCTCCGACATAGAGGTCGACGCCGCCGATCCTGGAGGTCTCGGAGTCGTAGCTGCCGCCTGGGGCGCCGCCATCGGTCCTGGTGTGCATCCAGTAGCTCTCGGTCTCCTCTGCCGCATAGCGGTCCTGGTTTTCCGGGTCGAGGTACCTGAGGTAATACCAGCAGGAGCCGGCCCAGTTGGGCATCGTGTTGAGCTCACGTTGAAAATCCCTGCCGTCAATGGAGGCGACCGACCATTCCTTTGCCCGGGCCAGCGGCGGCCGCGGCATCGAATCGGGATCCTCATCAACCTCCGGCTTGTAGTCATCCATCTCGGGGAGCTCGAGGGGGAGGTCCGTTTCTTTGAGCCCGACGGGCATTCCAGCCTCATCGTAGAGGATGGGGAAGGGCTCTCCCCAGTAGCGCTGCCGGCTGAAGAGCCAGTCCCGCAGCTTGTAGTTGACCGTAGCCCTGCCGACGCCGTTTTCTTCGAGCCACTGGGCGATCTTTTTCTTGGCCTCCGGGGTCTCAAGGCCATCGATGAGCCCTGAGTTGACAGCTGTTCCATGCCCGGCGAAGGCCTCTCCCTCAGCGGTCTCGGCATTTGCGGGTGCCTTGACGACCTCGATGATCGGAACTCCGAATTGAGTGGCGAACTCGAAGTCACGGGTGTCATGGGCCGGCACCGCCATGATGGCGCCGGTTCCATAGCCCATCAGGACGTAGTCAGCGATGAAGACCGGAATTTTTTCCGAGGTCACCGGGTTCACCGCCAGGGATCCGATGAAGACCCCGGTCTTTTCCTTTTCTTCCACCTGGCGCTCGATGTCGGTTTTCGAATCGGCATAGGCCTTGTAGGCGGCGACCATCTCCGCGGGTGTGGCGTCTTCACCCGGGCTGCCGGGAAACTGCCCGCGCCAGCCCTGGGGGCTTGAATCGTCATACTGCTCTGCGGTCAGTGCGTCGACAAGCGGATGCTCAGGCGCCAGCACCATGTAGGTCGCACCGTAGAGAGTGTCGGGGCGGGTGGTGAAAACCCTGATTGCCAGCTCCTCGGGGGGAGTGCCTCCGGGCCAGCCCGAGGAGCCGCGCGATTCGAGCCAGCCTTCTGCTGACATTGAATCATCAGCGCCGGCCGGATCGACACCGAGGAAGTCGACCTCGGCACCTTCGCTGCGGCCGATCCAGTTGCGCTGCATGAGCTTGATGGGCTCGGGCCAGTCGAGGGGCTCGAGATCATCGAGCAGCCTCTCGCAATAGGAGGTGATTCGCATCATCCACTGCCGCAGGGGGCGTTTGTAGACCGGGAAGTTACCTCTCTCGCTGCGTCCCTCGGCGGTGACCTCCTCGTTGGCGAGCACAGTTCCGAGTCCCGGGCACCAGTTCACCGGGATCTCGGCGACGTAGGCCATGCGCCGGTTGTCGATCACCTTGCGGCGCTCAAGCTCACCGAGCTCAGCCCAGCTCTTGTCCCCGGGGTTTGCCTCCTCATCGGAGGCAGCGACTCGTCCGGATTCCAGCTCTTCGGCGAGCTCGGCAATGGGCCGGGCCCTGTCCTGTTCGCTGTCGTACCAGGAGTTGAAGATCTGGAGGAAGATCCACTGGGTCCAGCGGTAGAAGGAGACGTCGGTGGTCGCCAGCGAGCGCTTCGGGTCGTGGCCGAGGCCGAGGCGGCGCATCTGCGCCTTCATGGTGGCGATGTTGGCTTCCGTGGTGATCCTCGGATGCTGGCCGGTCTGGATCGCGTATTGCTCGGCGGGGAGCCCGAAGGCATCGTAGCCCATGGGGTGGATGACGTTGCAGCCCTGCATCCTCTGGTAGCGCGAGTAGATATCGGTGGCGATGTAGCCGAGCGGATGGCCGACATGGAGCCCGACCCCGGAGGGGTAGGGGAACATGTCCATGATGAATTTTTTAGGCTTCTGCGGATCGAAACCCTCATCGCCGGGGTTGAGGGCGTGGAAGGTTTCTTCCTCTTCCCACCTGTCCTGCCACTTTGCTTCAAGCTCCTGGGCCATCTGCGCGGTGTAACGATGCGGATGCTCGTTGGTGGTCTCTGCCTGGTCTGCTTCGCCCATAGCGATTATATCCGGAAGATGCTGGTTACGGATTCCGCCGCCGGAACCTCTTTATGCTGCGATCGGGGGATTTTCCGCCGGAACGGGAAAGATTCACCCCTCGATTGGTCGATTATCCTAACACGGGGCCAAATCATGGCAAGGAGCGGCGTTTTCGCTTTCTTGACCAGGCTTTGAGCCGCATTCTGACTGCCAAAAAATTTGGATGATCACTTTTTTACTGTAGGCTGAAGGTTATGCCGATTTACGAATACATCACTTCCGGCGAGGGCTGTGAATATTGCGCTGAGCCTTTCGAGGTATTCCAGAGCATTCATGAGGACGCACTGCCGACCTGCCCGTGCTGCGATGAAGAGATCCGCAAGCTGATCTCTGGTTTCATGGTCGGCAAGGGCGATCCCCTTACCTCCTCCAACCTTGAGGCTAATGGTTTTACCCAGTACAAGCGAATGGGTAAGGGCTATTACGAGAAGACCGCCGGCGTAGGCCCCAACGCCATCGCGGACGGGAAATCCTGAATCCCTTTGTCTCCAGCCCCCGTCCGCGGGCCGCCGGAGATACAAAGGCCGGCGCTGTAAAAACGGTGTGAATACACCCCCGGTCCTGCTACGTCTCACAAGGTGGAGATGCAAGACCATAGAGGTTAGAACCTTGGTAGTTATCTACCGCTGTTTTCAGCCGCAGGAGCCCAGGGATGGAAGCCGATCGACCCCAGGAGAACAGGCCGCGCTGGCTTTTTAAGGGCCTGCTGATGGGCGTGCTCATCCTGGTGGCCCTGGGCCTGGGGGTGTCGCTGGTCGGGCCTGGAGGCGCCGGGGGTGGCCCGGGTTCCGGTCCGGGTGAGGAGCCTGTGGTGGCTGGTGGCGGTGAGGCGCTTCGAAAGGAATCGCTTGAGGACGGCCCGGGACGGACGCCTCAGCCAGCGGGTTCCCGCCAGGGGGATGCTGCCGGAGCAGCCGGGGCTGGTGTGCTTCCCGGGGGGGGCCAGCTCCCGCCGGCTGGTCTCACGCCTGCTCCAGGGGGCCCAGGCGGTCTGCAGGGTTCTGCGACGGTGGACTCATCAACCGGCGGAGCTATCCTGGACGCAGTCAATGGCAAGCCCATTGGCGGCGCCACCGTACGGCTGACCTGGTTTCACGGTTCAGCAGAGCTCTCCCTTGCCGGGCTCTCTCCCCTGGGAGCGGCGATTCACCGGAGCGCAGGGGATGGCTCCTTCAATCTTCCCCTGGTCGAGCCCGAAGATCCCCGCCTCCTTGCTCATGTCCAGGTCTCCCATCCCGGCTATGCAACGCGGGTCTGTGTTCTCCATGGCCGGCAGGACTCCGGCGGCAGCTGGACAGAGGTCGAGGTCTCCGCCGACACACCGGACCCCGTTCTGCTGGGAACCCGCCTGGAGATCTACCTGCGCAGGACCCCGTCCGTTCCCCTCCGGCTGCTGGGGCCCGATGGGAGAGGGCTCGCTCATGCTCCCCTGGCTGTTCGCCCCTGGCGTGAGGACCATTCCTTCCTGGAGGAGCCCGAGATCGAATGGACCTGGAGTGGCCGCCTGGTGAGGCCCGGTCCGTGGCGCGTTTTCTATACCGACGAAGAGGGCGTTCTCAGGCTGCCTTTTTCCGAGAACCCCTGGGATGTCGAGCTTCTCCACCCTCTCTATTTCCTCTACGGCCGCCGCCAGCAGGGTTTTCCTGAAACAGTCGGTATTCAGCGGCTTCTGCTTCCGGCCGCAGGAGAGCTGGTCCTCCAGGCACAGCAGGGTTCCATCGTGCGCCACCAGCTGGTAGACCTCGGGGAGAGGCCCCTGGCTCATTGCGAAATCGAAATTGAGCTCGAGGGCATGCCCGTCCTCAGAACCCGTACCGATGCCGCCGGCTGGTTCGAGCTGGGAATCCATCCCTTCCCGGGCTCTTCGCGCCCGGTCAGCATCAACAACCGTCGAGCCGGCCGCCTGACGGTCCTGTCGCCGTTTTACTGGAAACGCTCGGTCGACCTGGCCCTTCCCGCTGTCGATCCGGTTGTGCTCATCGAGGCCCATCCGGCCAGCACCTTGGGGCTCCGGCTGGTTAGCGCTAGCGGCGAAGCTCCCGCGCCGGTGGCGGCCGATGGCCTGAGGACCACGCTCGATATGACCCTGCTGCGGCTGGGTGCCCAGGGCGAGGTCTCCTGGTGCGGAACCCTTCCCGCTCCCGGCAGCAGCGTGGGTATTGTTCGCAGCGGCTACCTGCCGGTTACTTTTCTTCTGCCCGCGGCTGCTCCCCCGGCCCTGAGCCGTGACGTAGATATCGGGGACCTGTCACTGGCACGGGGCTGGCAGAGAGAGGTTCAGCTCCATGGCGCCGGCCCGGAGGCCCTGGCCGGTGCCAGGCTCTCGGTCAGCCGGGTAGCGGGGATACCGGCCGGTTTCGATGGGCTGGAGGTTCACCGCTACCGCCCTGGCCCCGCCGGGAAGGTCCTGATCGGCGGGCTCGAGTCCGGACAGTACCTGCTCTCGGTAGATGGCCCCCTGGTCCAGTCCCTCTCGCTGGCGGCGACCATCTTTGAAGAAAACCTCGATGAGCCCCTCCGGCTGCCTCTGCAGCTCAGCCCGGAAGAGCTTGTCCGGGTCGCCGGTGTGGTTGGCGGATTGCAGCCGCTTGAGACCCGCAATGTGACCGTGGTGGAACGCTATTTTATCGCCGGGCGGGAGGAACCCCTGGCGATGCCTCCCTATCCCCTCTCAATGGATGGCGTGTTCGGCAGCGTTCGGGAAATTCGGGGAGTCGAGGCGGTGGAGATCAACATCTGTACCCCGGATGAACGAGGAACGAAGAGCCTGCTTTCGCGCGGCGAGGGCCCGCCGGAGTTCGACTTCGGCGAGCTGGCGCTGCGCCGTCCGCCGCACGCCGAGCTCGAGTTCTACATCCCGGGATATTCTCTCGCCTGGCCGCCGCTGAATCTCTCCCTGGAGGGTGAGGCGGGAAACGAGGTCGCCTCGCGGCTGCGGCTCTCCGGCCAGCTCCTGGTGATCGACAACCTGCGGATGGGCCGCTATGTTCTGCGCTGGAGAGGAGTGGGTGGTGAGGAGGAGAGCTTTCTTTTCGAGGTGCGCAACTCCTTCGGGGGCAAGGTTCGCGGC
Organism: uncultured Planctomycetia bacterium; assembly: GCA_964615885.1. Classification (GTDB taxonomy): domain Bacteria; phylum Planctomycetota; class UBA8108; order UBA8108; family UBA8108; genus UBA8108. The sequence continues at coordinate 49,960 of CAZTRG010000095.1, forward strand.
CGGGTAGAGAGGCGGCTTCTGCCGGTGGAGGTGGTTGAGATCGACGTCGTCGACAGCCGGGGGGCCAGGGTGGAGGGTGCCAGGGTGGTGCAGGAGAACGCCCTGCTGCCGCCGGGACTGGGGGCCGGGCACCCGGCGCTCGAGAACCGGCTCTTTGCCACGGTTAGGACCCGGCAGGAGACCGCCTTCTCGGTCGAGGCTCCAGGGTATCTGCCGGCATTCGTCCGGGTTGCACCGGGGGAGGTGGTTCCCCGCAACATCGTGCTCTACCGCGACCTGGTCCGGGTCATCGGCAGGGTTCTCGATACCGGGGGAGAGCCCTTCAACGGGATCCTGGAGATTGACTGGACGCCGCTGACTCCCGCTGTGATCCGGCATGGGCAGCCTCTGCAGGTCGAGGTTCTCAATGGCCGCCTGCGGGCGGATGGTCTTCTCCCCCAGCCCCGGGATTTTATTTTCCGGGCCAGGGACTCCAGCAGCTTCCTGCGGCGCAGGCTCGCTCCTGCCGAGGAGCGCCGGCTCCTTGACCTCGGTGTCCTGCGCCTTGGAGAGACCCGTGCACTCAGGGGTTTTGTTTACCTCGATGGAGGGGAGCCGGCGAGCGGGGCCGTGGTGGCGCTGATGCCGATTGCCGAAGCCTACCGCTATCCGGGCGCCGACCCGGTTGATTTCGCCCGGCTGAGGTGGAAGACGAAGACAGATGAGCAGGGCTCCTTTGAGCTGGGAGAGCTTCCCCTGGCGCTGCCTCCGCGCTGGGCGCTGGTGGCCCATCTCGATGGCTTCAGCGATGCCGTCGAGGAGGATCCAGTCCTTGATGCCCTCTCACGGGAACTTTTTCTCGACCGCGAGGCGGTGCTGGAGCTCAACATCGGCTATGCCAATCCTCCCCGGCAGGACCACCATGCCTTCCGGCTCGAGTACCAGGCGGATCCGGCAGATCCCGGCTCCCGGGTGGATCTGGGCGAGCTGCCGCCGGAGTTTTTCGGCCTGCATCGATTCGAGGGTGTTCGTCCGGGGCAGTACCGGGTGAAGTGGGGGCTGCGCGACCTCTACGAGCCGGTCCCTCCCGCCTGGGAAGATGTGTTCCTCCCGGCCGGCGGGCTGGCGCGGCTGGATTTCTTTATCGAGGGCCTCGTGGTGGGGGGACGGGCGCGGCTGAACGGGCTCCCGGTTGAGAAGGGCTGGGTGATCCTGACCCACAACCCCGGTGAGAACGGAGGCGCCAGGGTGGGGCGCATCATCGATGGTGAGTTCGAGCTGGTCGACCCTCCCAATGTTCTGCGGGCCTGGGCGGCGGTCATACCGCAGGAGAAGAACCAGGTGGTTCAGAATATCTACCGGGGCGAAGCCCTGCCGGTGGAGGTGAAGAACTACCGCAGCTCCCTGCGCAGCGGCTCCCTGGAGGTTGCCGCAAGCGGCCACAATCTCCGGCTTGAGCTCGACAGGAATCTTCTCCTGCGCTACCCCGGAGCGGTGCTGAGCTTTGAGCACTGGCAGTGGGATGGAAAGCGGTTTCGGGGGGTTGAGGATTCTGAGCTGATCGAGTCCTCCAGCCTGGAGTTTGGCCTGCTCCTGCCGGGCTCCTACCGTTTTACGATTCGCAGCGAGCTGGGCTCCGTCCTGCGGCAGTTCACGGTGCCCCTGCGGGGTGCTGACGTGGTCCTGCCGGTGCGCTGAGGCCGGCTCAGGGCTGCCAGCTTGAGTCGAAGAAGCCTGCTGCCTTCAAGCTTCCCGGCTGTTTTTTCCCCGTCCCCGGAGCAAAGACTGCATAGTCGCCGCAGCGCGGATAGAGGTAGGCGTTCGTGCCCCTGAACTCCCTCTCGCCGAAGGTGTGGCCGCTGTTGATGACCACGTAGTAGCGCGGGTTTTTCGGGTTCGGGTAGATCAGCATGGGAAAATGCGTGGCTGGATCGAAGGGACCTGTCCCGGCGACCCTCAGCGCCCGGCGGTCCCATTGGAGAATGGCCGGGCTCTCGGCGAGGAATTCAGCGATCAGGGTGTTGCTGCCGGGGTCTCCAAAGAGGATGAGGTGCCCCCGGGCCTTTTCCAGCCGGAGCTTGCGGTCCTCGACAATCTTCACATCGCCGCGCAGCCACTTGGGAAATTCTGTTTCAAGTCTTTCAAGCTCCTTCAGCGCCCGGGCGTGGGCCTCCGGATGCAGCGGCTTGCCGGTCGGGCGCACGCAGGTAAAGGAGTCCATGAAGGCATCATCGATGGGGCCCTGCAGCCCGTGCTTCTTGAGCAGCTCCCGTCCGCCCGGGTTTGTTGCAAGGCCCGGGAGCCAGCGGCCCTCCAGGAGCTGGAAGGACAGCGTCTCCCCCCCGGCGCTTTTTTCGAGCTTCGGTTTCTGCCCATCTAGCTCGACGGCAGATATTTCCCAGGGAGGGGTGAGGCTCAACCGGGAGATGTTCTTCGTCGATACCACGAGGAGCTTCTCTGCCTTCTTGTAGACCGCCCGGACCTCCGCCCGCTCCAGGTGTTTTTTGAGCCCTTCGATCTGCAGCCAGCGGCAGCGGTTGTAGCGCATTGAGTAGGTGGTGAAGCGCAGCTCTTCGGGTTGAGCCGGCCGCGCCTTGAGCTGTTTCCTGATGAAGGCCGCCGAGATTTTCCGGCTCTGTGGGTGAAACTTGTGCCCGGACTTCGGGCCGACGAGGAAGATTGCCCGCAGCCCGGCTTCTTGATCGGCGGGGGGCTGTGCCATCTTCCAGTTGAGTCCATCCTTGTTGAAATCGAAGCCGCCTGATTGCAAGGCCTCGCGGATGTTGACGGAGGCCTGCAGCTGCTTGTCGAGCTCACCCCCATAACCGATGGCCGGGACGTTGAAGGCGTTGAGGGAGTAGTCGACCGCGTCGTAAATATGCAGTGCCTTTCTCTGGTGGGGCGGGACGTCCTTGAGGCGGGCATACTTGATGGTGTCGCTGAAGCCGGCGCCGGCCTCTACCGCACCCCACCTGCCCGGGTCGTGGAGCCCGATATGCCAGGCACCCGCCCCGCCCATTGAGAAGCCACGCAGGATGACCTGGGATGGGTCGATCCGGTACTGGCGCTCGACGGCTGCGAGGGCCTCGTAGACGTCAACCTCGCCTGCCCAGCGGTAGGCATTGTTGGTCCTGCCGAAGACATGCAGCTCGAAGTGTTTGCGGGTGGGGGGCTGCGGGGAATCATGCTTGGCGAGGAAGCTGACCTCGCTGAGGCGGCCGTTTCGCCCGTGCAGGACCAGGTCGAGACGAAGGGGGGTCTTTCCATCGTAGCCCTCCGGTATGACCAGGCCGTAGGGCTGGACACTGCCGTCAATCTTCGAGCGGTAGGCACGTGCGAGCCGTCCGCTCGCCTGCGCCCAGGGTGCCTTTCCCGCTTCGAGGGCCGCGGCGCGCTCAAGGCCGGTATCGAGGACCTTCAGTGCCTTCTGGACGTAGCTCTTGTCGTAGAACTCTCCAGGGTAGCGCAGCAGCCATTCGCCCGCCTTGGCGTAGATCTCCGCATCGAGAAAACGGTCTTCAGCGATCCGGATGAGCGAGGCTTTTTTCCAGAGCTTGTCGAGGCGTTTTCTGAGGCCGGCAAGCTTGCCGCGGATCTTCCCGAGCTCCTTTTCAGTCGGCACGTAGGGGTCTGCGGCAAGAGCCGGTTGCTTGCCCGGGCCGGCCAGTATGCCGAGCAGGAGGATGAGAGCGCCGGGAAGCATGCAGCGGTGCCGCAGGCCTCCCGGTTCGGCAGGTTTCTTCATAGGGTCCGCGAAGTCCTAGCGGATGGGTGAGTAGTCGGTCGGGTTGAAGAACTGGGATTCGACCTTGGTGACCACCGGCCCGTCCTTCTTGGAGTCAGCCCAGGCCTTCTTCCAGGCCGCGTCGCCCATGAACCCCTTCCAGGATTTCTTGGCGGCCTCCCTGTTCGGATAGGCGAGGATGTAGACGAGGGTTTCAGGCTTGTCGGTCGGGGTCCAGTAGCCGATCAGGGTCATGCCGTGCTTGACGAAGAGGTAGTTGGTGTGCTCGCGGAAGCGCTTGTGAAGCACGTCGAGCCGGCCATTGGCGGTGGTGTAGGTCCGCATCTCAAAGACCCGGGCCTTGAGTCCTTCATCGGCAGAGACTTTTGAGCCGGGCTGCAGCAGGAAGGTTGCGCCACAGAGAATACTCAGCAATGAAACAGCAAGAAGGATACGTGACTTCATAATCGGACTCCTGGTCGTAGAACATGGATGTGGAAGGGAAAAGAAGATCGCCGTACCCCCGTGGGAGTGACGGCCAAAGGCCTATTACAAACTACAGACCCGTGCCGCTACAAGCGGGAAGAATCGCAGGCGGCGCCGTTTGTCCGCGCTTTCACCACAGGCGCAGCGGATCAGTTGTAGCGCAGGCCCTCGGTCGGCAGTTTTTTTGCCGCCCGACGGGCGGGAATAATGCTGGCCAGGAGGCTGACCGCAACGGTGGTGAGAATGATGAAGGCCAGGTCCTCCGGTAGAAACTTCACCGGGATGTGGTCGAGGTAATAGATGTCCTGGGGAAAGATCTCCTGCCCGGTGAGAAGGTGAATCCAGCGCTGGATCGTATTGATGCCGAGGCCGAAGGAGACTCCGTAGAGAGTTCCAAGCGCCAGCCCGGTGAGGCAGATGCTTGTGCCGGCGAAGAAGAAGAGGTTGGAAACACCCCGGGAGGTGGCGCCGATCGACTGGAGGATTCCGATATCACGGCTCTTCTCAACGACCTGGACGGTCAGGATGATGAAGATCATGAAGCCTGCGAAGAGAATGACCACACCGAGGATGATGCTGACAATGACCTTCTCGGCCCTCACCGCGTTGAGGAGGGTGGCTTTTGCCTCTGTCCAGGTCTGGGTCTTTACGAAGAGGGTCTCGGCCTCATAGAGCTTCTGTTCTATCTCTTGTTTGAGAGCCAGCAGCCCCTGTGGCGTGCTGTTGCCTGGCCGGGCGGAGACCCGGATACCGGAAACTCTCGTTCCGGCCGTGGCATCTGTAAGTGAGAGGAAGTTATCTGCGGCCTTGAGTGGCATGATGACACCCCTTGAGTCCAGCTCGTAGAGGCCGGTCTTGAAATACCCGACGATGAGGAAATCCTGCTCAGCCGGCCGGGCGCCATCTGCGGTGAAAGAGGTCAGCCTGATGGTTGAGCCGGGCAGGAGCGATTGAAGCCGGGGGAATTCACCGGGAAGAAAGAGAAAAGGATCGACATGCCGGAAGCATTCGATCCCGAGCACGACCGGCGGTAACAGGGCGCGTGGATTGGGCGAGGGTATTTTTCCGGGGTCGACCTCCAGCGCATCCCAGAGGCCCTTCTCGATCCATTCTTTTGAGAAGAGATCCTCTGCTTTGCGGGGCTGGTTTTCGAAGAGTTTTTTTACCGGCTTGCGGTATGGCCAGACGAAATCATTGTTCGCCCGCGAGCTTCTTTCCCCCCTGAAGATGTAATCAAGATGGCTGAAGTCCGGTTCTGCCGGCAGGGCCTGCAGGATCTTGTCCAGCTCTGTGCGCGAGGTCTTGTTGGCGAGGTCCATCGCGGAGAGCTTGAGCTCGACGGCCTCCTTGTTTTCCCGCCTGGAGGGGGGGGTGTAGAGGGCGAAGGTCTGCACAAAGGGGGCTGCGCTTTTGACTCCATCGATCTCTTCGACCAGCCTGCTCAGCTCGCCCGGTTTCTCGAGCCCGAGGAAGATCTCGCTTTCGATGATGATATCGCTGGTGGTGCCGCGGATGCGATCCTGCATCTCGCTGCGGAAGCCCTCCATCACCGCCACAACAATGATCAAGACAGCGACACTCAGGGTTACTGCCAGCAGCGCAGCAACCGTGATGAAACGGGAGCAGATATATTTGTAGGCGATCCACCAGCGGTACATAACTAGATATACAGGGATTCTATCCGGAGGGCTTTTTTATTGAACCCTAAAGCGCACTTCTTAGGATATCCTCCCCGGCTGGCGGGGTTGCGGTAGATTTTTTCAGGAAACAGTTTTCTGGTGTCAAAGAGATGAGTGAGCAGCCGAATTCAAGCGAACTGGCAGGCGAAGAGGTCCCTCTTGAGCGCGAGCTGGAGGAATTGACGCTTGAGCTGATGTACATCCCTGAATTTGATGTAGCAGATCTGCGCTACTGGTTCGTGCCCTCTCTCGAGGCGCCGAAGGCGGTCTACCAGGAGCTGGCTAATGATCCCAACCGGCAGTGGGGAGCCTACTACAGCAGTAAAGGCTGGAATTTCCTGTTTTCAGGTTCGCCTCCCCAGGGAGAGGGTCCTTTCAAGGTCCGCGAGGGAGGGACCAGGGTCGAGGTGGTCGACCGGGGCCGGTTTTTCAGCCCCAAGCCGATGGTTCGCCTCGGGCGCCTGGCCGATGCGCTACCGCTGGCGGGGATCGAAAAAAACCAGCCGCACAACCCCTGGCGCCCCAATTACCTCAAGTCCCTGATCTTTATCAGGAAGGAGTACAAGTGGGAGCACGATCTGCCGGCAAAGGTTGTGTTGTCACTGTACGCCATCGAGGAATGCGGTGAGTTTTCCGGCAGCCAGGCCTGGGTCAACGCGGAGAGGATTCTCCTGCAGAGCGATTCGGAGGTCTTGCGGGAAACCCTCAGTGATTTTTTCTCCCAGCGGCCGGAAGAGTTCGAGCTCGGCTCACAGATCTGCCTCAGGGTTCTCGGGCGCCTCGGCGACGAAGGATTTTCAATGCTGCTGGACCTGGCAAAGCACCCCGTTACCCGCAAGAGAAGGCACGTGGCGGCTGTTCTTGGTGAGCTCTGCGGGGACCGCAAGGCCGGCATCGAGACCCTGCTGCTGCTTGCCGATGACGAGGACTTCGGCGTCAGGGATGAGGCTCTCCAGGCGCTGGCGGGGGTTGGTGTTGATGGAACAACCGACAGTGGCGGGAAGGTGGCTTCCTTTCTTGAATCAGATGAAATCCGCCACCGGGTCTGGGCTGCCGCGGCATATCTGAAGGGTGGAGATGAGAGCCAGCGGAAATTCCTGGTGCAGTTGATCAAGGAGGATGAGCGCACCCTGAGCGAGCTGGGGAACCTCGGGGAGATCGTGGTCCGGCTAAACCTTCTCGATGTGACGCCCTTTCTCATCAGGAGATTCAAATCGGGAAGCGATGATCTCGCCCTCGATGCGATGGAGACACTTTCCTCCCTTACCGGCATCGAGCTGGAATACTCCCTGCTCAACGATGCGGAGGCAAAGCGTTCAGCGGCTAAATCGCTCAAGCACTGGTGGGAGGAGCGCAAGCGCGAACGCGGCACCCAGCGCAAGGACGGCAACTAGGCCCGCGCCCGGGGAGCAGGAAGCTGGAGCCTCTAGTCGATCAGCTCTCGGCTTCGCCGGCGGCGTCGGTGGCGAGGTAGCAGTAATCGGTGACGGTTACGCCAACCCCGCTCGCCTCGACCGAATCCTGAACCGAGCGCTTCTGGTCGTCGCGGATGAACTCCTGTTCGAGGAAGCACTGTCCGGCGATGAACTTGTTGATCTGGCCATCGACGATCTTTTCGAGGATTTCCTCGGGCTTCTTGGCGTTCTTCTCGTCGTTTTTCGCAGCGGCCAGGCGGATCTCTTTTTCCTTGGCGACAATTTCGGGGTCGAGCTTGTCACGCGAGAGGCATGCGGGTTGGGAGAACACGACGTGCATGCCGAGGTCTTTGCCGAGAGTGCTGACCTGCTCATCGGAGGCACTGCCACCGGAGAGGCCGACCATGGCTGCTTTGCGGTTATCAAAATGGACGTACTGGACAACGGCGTCAGCTTCGATAAGCGAGAAATCACCGATCGTGATGTTCTCACGCAGGCGGTTGATCAGCTCGGTAACGCCATCCTTTACGTTGCCGCCGGAAGCCATGGGAGCCTCCAGGAGCGCATCCTTGTCGGCGGGCTTCGAGTCCCTGATTACATCGATGAGGTCCTGGACGAACTTCTGGAAGTCTTCATTGTTAGCGACAGGCTCAGTTTCGCAGCAGACACTGACGAGGGCGCCGGTCTTGCCGTCTTCTGATACGTAGCTTCCAATCAGGCCCTGCTCAGCTTTACGTCCGGAGAGCTTTGCCTCTGCCTTGGCGCCTGACTTGCGAAGCTCGTCGATGGCCCGCTCGATGTCGCCATCAGCGGCCTCGAGGGCCTGCTTGCACTCCATCATCGGGAGGCCGGTTTGTTCACGAAGTTCTTTTACGCTCTTTGCGTCAATTCCCATTTCAATAACTCCTTGGCAGCGCACCTTTGTTCAGGAGCGCGTAAGTTCAATGCTGTTGCCATGATCCGGGCTTTCCGGAGCCGAATACAATCCCTCAAAAAAACACCGAAAGGCCCGGATGTCAAGGACATGATGCAGAGACCAGTGGGCCAATAAAAAAAGGGCAAAAAAAAACCGGGATTCCAGCGGCCTCTTCCGCCAGGGTCCCGTTTTCCAGTGCTGGTCTAACCAGCGGTTTTCGACTCAGCTCCTTGCCCAGCGACCCCAGACGCGCAGGTACTCAGGGATTACCAGTGAACCGTCGCTGTTGGTGTCGAGTGCCTTGAAAATTTCTCCGGCGAGCTGCTCGTCTTCGATCTTTTTGCTGGAGAGGAGCTCTTTTGCGGTCAGCTTGTTGTCCCTGTTGCTGTCCATGGAGCTGAAAATCTCCTTGGCCTCGTCCGTGATAATGCGGTTCTGGACATATTCCTCTTCGGAGACGACATCATCCTTGTTGGAGTCTGAAGCCTGGAAGATGCCTGCGCGTGCCTGGGGAGTCATGTAGCGGCCATTTTCGACGTATTCCTTCCTGGAGTGCTTGCCGTCGCGGTTTGTATCGGTGAAACCGAAGGTCCGCCGGTAGCTCGCCCTCAGGGACTCGCTGGCTCCTTGGACTCCCTTGAAGCCGAACAGGCCCAGGATCTGCTGCGGCGAGTGACCTTTGATGATCACTTCGCCCTCATCATCTTTGGGCTCGGGGCGTCCGCGACGCTCACGGCCTTCAGGCCTGCCGCCACGGTCGCCACCACCTTCGGGGCGTCCACGGCCTTCGGGCCTGCCGCCACGGTCGCCGCCACCTTCGGGGCGTCCACGGCCTTCAGGCCTGCCACCACGGTCACCACCACCTTCGGGGCGTCCGCGGCCTTCAGGTCTGCCGCCACGGTCGCCGCCACCTTCGGGACGTCCACGGCCTTCAGGCCTGCCACCACGGTCACCGCCACCTTCGGGGCGTCCACGGCCTTCAGGCCTGCCGCCACGGTCGCCGCCACCTTCGGGG
>CAZTRG010000096.1:0-7437 GCA_964615885.1 uncultured Planctomycetia bacterium
GAAGAGCACCCGCTACCGGGCACGGCTCGAATTGAGCGGCCGCAAGATGGGAGAGATCAAGACAGCGGTGGGCGCCTACGCGGCAAAGCTCAGTCCGGCGAAGGACTCAAAGGACCGCAACGAGGCCCAGGCACTGCTCGAGTGCCTGTGGGTCTTCGAGGAGCAGCGCATTCCGAACCTCGACCTGCTCAAGAAGGTCTTCCAGGCCAGGGAGGCGCGCGTGCGCGCCGCCGCGATCCGGACCCTCGGCCACTGGGCCGGCAAGGTCAAGGGCTTTGAGGACACCCTGGTCTCGGCTTCACGAGACGACTCCGCGCTGGTGAGGGCAGAGGCTCTCAAGGCTGCTGTTGAGTTCAAGGGCCTGGTTTCCGCTGAGGTGATCTTCGAGGCCTCCGCCCGCCAGGCCGACGGCGAGCTCAACACGGTTCTCAAGTACGCCCGCAAGAGGATCAATGTAGACCAGGTCGTCAAGGATGCGGTGAGCTCCGGCAGGGAGCTGACCCCCGCTGCCGAGGCCTATGTGCTTCGCAACGCCAGCATTGCCGATCTCCTGAAGCTCAAGCGAACCAAGGGGGTCTGCCGTGCGATTCTCAGCCGCGAAAAGGTCAAGATTGCTGATCTCGATGCCGCGCTCTCGAGCCTGGCTAAGCTTGAGAAAAAGAACAAGGTCGCGATCCTGATGGGATTGATCAAGGACGCACAGGATGGGGCCGGCAGTGGGCTCACCGGGCTTGGGCAGCTGCTGGAAATCCAGCCGTCCGACGAGCTCGCCGGGGCACTGGCAGAGCTGAAGTCGCTGGCGGCCATAGCGAAGACCTCGGCGGTGCGCCAGCTTTGTTACGGCGCCCTGATCTCGGCTGTCGGCAATGGAGATGACGCATTCCTGCAGGCCTCCACCAGCAAGGACGGATTGCGTGATTTCCTGGCCGCGGTTTCAGGTGTGTCCGATGAGGATGTTCGTGGTCGTCTGTATCCAAGGGTTCTGCCCCTGATCTCAGAGCTTCCATCCGGACTCAAGCCGGAAGCCGGTGACGAGAAGATCCATGATCTTGCGATCAGGACCCTGGGCACGATACCAGGGTACGGGAAGGAAAAGTTTTCAGCCCTGACCGCGCAGCTCAAGGCCGGAAAGAATCGAGCCGCCTCGATCGAGGTGCTGCGCGGCATTTCCAGGGAAGACTGGAAGAAGGAAGAGGTGCGTGCACTGGTCGACAACCTGGTCGGCTACCAGAGCGAGCTTCCCGCCAGCGAGAGAAACTCCGATACGGCAACGGCGGCTTTCTTCCTGACCGTCAAGCTGGCCCAGGCGCTGCCGTCGGAGCAGGCCCGGGAGGTCACCTCGCGGTTGCGGAATCTTGATGTGCGCATCATCGCTCTCGGAACGGTTCCCCACCGGATGATTTACGACAAGGAGCGCATTGCCGTGCAGGCGGGTAAGCCGGTTGAGTTCCGCTTCACCAATACCGACAGCATGCCGCATAACTTTGCGATCACGGTGCCGGGTGCACTGGAAGAGGTCGGGAAGCTGGCGGAGGCAACAGGTACGGCCGAGGACGCGATCGAGCGTCATTACATCCCGAAGACCGACAAGGTTCTCCTGTCAAGCCGCCTGCTGCAACCCGGGGAGACCCAGGCCTTGACCTACGAGGCACCGGTGAAGCCGGGAATCTATCCCTATGTCTGCACCTACCCGGGACACTGGCAGCGGATGTACGGGGCGCTTTACGTGGTCGCTGATCTGAAGGGCTACCGTGCGAACCCGGCCGCCTACCTGTCGAAGAACCCTCTTCCCCTGAAGGATGAGCTGCTCAAGCTCAACCAGCGCAATACCGATTGGACCTTCAACCAGCTGGCTGCTCCTATCAGGAAACTGGAAGGAAGGAACTTTGAGGTCGGCAAGAACGTCTTCAAGGTTTCCAATTGTGTTGCCTGCCATCGCCTCAACAACGAGGGGCAGGTCTTCGGGCCTGACCTCGCCAAGCTGGACCCGAAGAAGCGGACGGCCGAACACATTCTCCGCTCCCTTCTTGAGCCCTCTAAGGATATCGATGAGAAGTTCCAGACCTATGCCCTGGTGCAGCGTACCGGCAAGGTGGTGACCGGGATGATCGTTGAGGAGACAGCGACGCAGGTCAAGGTGATCGTCAATCCGCTCGCCAAGGCCGCCCCGGCGGTTGTCGAAAAGTCAGCGATCGTTGCGCGCAGAAAGCTGCCGAACTCTCTCATGCCCGAGGCGCTTCTCAACAGGCTCTCGCGTGAGGAGATTCTTGATCTCATTGCCTATGTGCTCGCAGGTGGCGACATGAAGAGTAAGCTTTTCAAGGCGCACAAGCACTGAACACCCGGGAGTTGACCGATCTTGCCTCAGGGTCCGCCAGGGCTTAGTCTTGGTGGAAGGTCTGAAAGAGGTATCGGGATCGTGAGCTGCAGGTATTTGTTACTTTCCGGTGTTTTTCTGGGCGCCGTGCTTTCCGGTGGCCTTGCCGGGAGAGTGTCTGCCTCCATACTGGGGGACTCCAATGGAGATAACTCCCTGGATGTAGCCGATCCGGTCTACCTGCTGAACTATCTCTACCGCGGAGCGTCTCCCCTTGCAGCGGGTTCCCGCCCGGATGCCGATTGTGATGGGGAGGTCAGGTTATCGGATGCGCTTGCCGTGATCGAATACCTCTTTCTCGCTGGAGAGGCTCCGGGTGATTTCTGTTCCTGGGAGATCCCCGACGGCCTGGTCTCCAGGGGGCGTAACGAGCAGGGGTTTACGGAATTCGAGCATGAGGAAACAGGGATTCTCTTTGTTCTTCTGCCTGGAGGTGATTTTCTGATGGGAACGCCGCCTGATGAGGAGGATCGCTGGCAAGACGAAGGGCCACTTCATCTTGTGACCTTGAGTGCGTTCCTGGTGGGTAAATACGAAGTGACCCAGGCACAATGGGAGCGGGTGATGGGCTCCAATCCATCTTATTTCCAGGGGGACCGGCTCGAGGAAGGAGCAGGGTCCGGAAATCTTCCGGTTGAGCAGGTTTCCTGGGAGGATGTGGTCGAATTCAGCGCCTTGAGCGGCTTTTCGCTACCGAGTGAGGCCCAGTGGGAATATGCCTGCCGGGGGGGAAGAAGTGGCCCTTTTGGTGGAAACGGCGTTCTTGCTGATATGGGCTGGTATGTCGAGAACAGTGGTGGGCGTCCCCATGCAGTTGGAACCAAACGACCCAATGCCTACGGGCTGCATGATTTTCACGGAAACCTCTACGAATGGTGCCTGGATGTTTACCAGGAGGGTTTTTATGGCTCGAAAGCGGCCATGAGCCTCGATCCGGTCTACGAAGGGGCTGGAGCTTACCGTGTCGTGCGCGGAGGAGGCTGGTTTTACGAGTCGGGCAGCTGCCGATCGGGTAACCGATTTGCCATTGAATCAGCGGTCAGCGGCAACCACCGATTGGGTTTAAGACCTGTAATCGGCCTTCTAAGGGGGAAATAGGGCCTTTCGGGCATCCAGTGCTCCGGACCCTTTTTCTGCTGATGCCGACGAAAATGGCAGAAACTAACCTGGGCCCTGAAACGGGAACTTTTTTTTCACTCTTTTTTTCAGCCCCGGCAGCAGGGCTTATCGGGTTGGGATTTTCCCGGTATTGTCTAAAGTACCGGTAATTCCTCAAAGGCCGGATGAGGTGAATTTGCCCCCCGGCCTGCCGTACAAAAAAAGAACAGTACAAATCGGGCTCCTTAGAGGGGTTTCCAGGTTCAAATCCGGTGCCCGGCCGGCCCCCGAAAAAGCCAGTCTTTATCAGGTAAATCAGGTGACTCTTAAACCTGAAATTCTGAAATGCAGGTGATTTAGATAAAAACCTCTCCGGAGGAGCTCCAGCCGCTCCCAGGCTCGGAGATCCAATGACGCCAGCTCAGCGTCATTTTTTATTTCAGCAGGCCGGAAAGCATTTTTTTCGTTTTTATCGGTGATTCGATATATCGGAACCGGCTGCCGGGTCCTGGCGGGAAAAAACACTCTTGAAGGCTCTTATGTATAGCCTGTAGCATTCGTCCAACTGGTTCAGCCGCACGAAAAGAAGTGAGAAGCGGCGCCTGAAGGAAAGAAACCGCCCTGAGGGGTTTCGAACAGAAAGGTAGAGCCAGTCGCTTTAAACGTATAGCTGAAAGGCTTGCGTGATCTGGACGGGTATTCCGGATCGGTTTGCTGAAGGGCCACAGGGCCTGGCTGACGGTTCCGGGTTTTGAGTTTCGAGTACTAAGTTCAGATTGAGGCCCGCGGGCGGCTCCAGAGAGGGGTCACTTGCAGGCAGGCAAGTTTTTTTCAACGGAGGATATGATGGGAAACATCATCGGTACGGTTAAAAGTGCAGTCGCAGGACTGACAGGCGTTGCGGTTTGTTTGATTACTCTGGGTGTGGTTATGGAATTGCTGCTTGGGGCTGAGGCCCAGGGCGTCTTCATGGCCAAGGGCGGAGTTGTTCAGGGCATTACGGGCCTGATCGACAAGCTCGGCACCGCCGGCTTGACTGGCTTGATTTCGGCCATGGTGATCCTTGGGATCGTCAAGTCCGCGAATACTGACTGAATTAGTAGTTGTTTTGAATTTTTGTGGCTGGCGAGACTTGAAAGTTAAACCGGCCTTGTATTCTGGTTCATTAAGATTCGGAAAAGATCTCTGCGAGTGCTGAAGATCGGACCTGGATCGGGAAACCGTTTTTTGAGAGGAGAGGGATCATGGATAATGTCCTTGGAACCCTTAAAGGTTTGATTCGTGATGTGACGGAGGTAGGAATCTACCTTCTGGCCCTGGGTGTAGTTGCTGGGATCCTGTTCGGAACCGGCGAAGCTGCTCAGCTCGCGTTTGTCGGCAACGTTGTCGATAACGTAGTGACTCTGGTTGGAAAACTCGGTGGTGCTGGCCTTACCGGTCTGCTCTCGCTTGCAGTGATCCTTTACCTGTTCAAGCGCTAAGCTGAACAGCGTAGCTTCACTACGCGAATCGTAAGCCGGGCGCGCCTTATATGGCGCGCCCGGCTTTTTTTATGCCTTTCTCCACCGCCAGCAGCTCCAGCCTGGCCCCAATGGCTGATTGTACTGCCGGCGCGCCTCCGTATACTGTCGGGTTCCTGTTTTATCAGAACTGTAAAGCCCGTTCGGAGGGAACCATGAAACTCACCGCCGCTGTTTTCGCCGCGTTTTTCTGTGCCGCTCTTGTCGAGGCGGCTGCTCCCCGCCCGAATATCGTTCTCATCATGGTAGACGATATGGGGTATTCCGATATCGGTTGTTACGGGGGAGAGGTGCAGACCCCGAATATCGATGCCCTTGCTGCGGGGGGGCTGAGATTCACGCAGTTCTACAATACCGGGCGCTGCTGTCCGACCCGGGCCAGCCTGCTGACAGGCCTTTATCCCCACCAGGCCGGGATGGGCTGGATGACGACAGATCTCGGCCACGAGGGCTACCGTGGTGATCTCAACTCGAGCTGCCGTACGATCGCCGAGGTACTCCGCACGGCAGGCTATTCGACCTATATGGCCGGCAAATGGCATCTCACAAAGCACAAAGGGCCCGATGGCCCGAAGCACAACTGGCCGCGCCAGCGCGGCTTTGACCGTTTCTTCGGCACGATCTCAGGAGCCGGCAGCTTCTACACTCCCTCCACCCTGACCCTGGAGAACACCCAGCTGAAGGAGCACCCGGAGGACTTCTTCTATTCCGATGCCATCAACGACACAACGGTCAAATACATCGAGGAGCACTCCCGGGAGAAAGGCGGCAAGCCGTTTTTCTGTTACGTGGCGCATACGGCACCCCACTGGCCGCTGCATGCCCTCGATGAGGATATCGACAAGTATCGCAAGCGCTACCTTGGGGGTTGGGATGAGCTTCGGGCTGAACGTTACGCCCGGATGCTCAGCATGGGGCTGGTCGATAAGGGCTGGAAGCTGGCCCCACGGGACAAGGCCGCTCCGCCCTGGAAAGAGGTGCCTGCTGAGCGCAAGGCCGACATGGCTCTTCGCATGGCGATCTACGCTGCCCAGATCGACCGCGTCGACCAGGGCATCGGCCGGATCACGGCGGCGCTGAAGAGTACCGGGCAGCTCGACAACACGATCATTTTCTTCCTCGCCGACAATGGCGGCTGTGCTGAGGGAGGAATCTGGGGTTTTGAGCGCAATAAAAACGCCGTGCTTGGCAAGGACAGCTCCTTTGCCAGCTACGGGCTTTCCTGGGCGAACGCCTCGAACACGCCCTTTCGCGAGTACAAGCACTGGGTGCACGAGGGTGGAATCTCGACCCCGCTGGTTGTTCACTGGCCGGCTGGCATGAAGGCCCGCGGCGAGCTTCGCTCAGAGCCCGGGCACCTCATCGACATCATGGCGACCTGTCTTGCTGTTTCGGGGGCGAAGTACCCCGCGGCGCATGATGGGCGGCAGATCAAGCCGCCGGAGGGAGTGAGCCTGCTGCCGGCCTTCGCCGGCAAGGGGCTTGGGAGTCGAGCTCTCTTCTGGGAACACGAGGCCAACCGCGCCGTGCGCGAGGGGGACTGGAAGCTGGTCTCCAAGGGGAGAGGTTCTCCCTGGGAGCTCTACAACATTGCTGAGGACCGTACCGAGCTGTCGAACCTCGCGGCCGGTAAGCCTGAGCTTGCAGCCCGGCTTGGGAAGCTCTGGCAGGCCTATGCCGAGCGTGCCAACGTCTTGCCGGTCTATCCGAGGAAGACCGGCCGGGCGAGAAGCTACAGCAGGAAGCAGGTGTTCGAATTGAAAGCCGGGCAAAGCCTCGAGGGGAGCGCCTCGCCGAACGTCAAGGGGAAGCGCCTGCAGATCCAGGCCAGCCTTGCTGCGGGTCATGGAGATGGTGTTCTCATCGGGCATGGTGGGACAGCGGATGGCTACGCGCTCTTTGTTACCGGGGGACGCCTGGCGCTGGCGGTGCGCCGAGATGGGGAGCTGCAGGTGGTTACTGCTGAGGGGAAGCTCCCCGGCGGAGACCTCGAGGTTGAGGCTGTGCTCGGGAAGAACGGCAAGGTCACTCTCAGGGCTGCCGGCAAGGTGGTTGGTGAAGGAAAAGTGGCGGGTTCAATGCAGCGGGTTCCCATCGAGGGTCTTCATGTCGGCAACGATGGAGACGCCGCGGTGGGAAAATACAAGGCGCCCGGGAAATTTTCCGGAAGCATCAAGAAGCTGACCCTGCGCCTGGGGAAGGCCCGCTGATGGTGCACAGGAATTTCGTAACCCACCTCGAGTGCAGCTACACAGGAGAGACCTACGAGGCCGGCCGTGTTCACGGCCTGTCGCGTGAAGGCAAGCCGCTGCTGGTTCGCTACGACCTCGAAGCTCTCGGTGAGGCCATTGACAGGGAATCCCTGTCTGCCAGGGAGGGGGGGCTGTGGAAGTACCTTGAGCTACTGCCGGTTCGCCATGGTGAGAATGTCATCTCCCTGGG
>CAZTRG010000097.1:0-19017 GCA_964615885.1 uncultured Planctomycetia bacterium
CCGTACTCCTCTCAGGTCACTGCCCCAGGCGGCGAATTCGCTTGCTGAGGGAAATTACGATGAGCAGGTCAGCCTGCGCTCTGCCGGTGAGGTTGCCCCTCTTGTGAGGGCGTTCACCAGCATGGCGGACAAGCTCAAGGAGCGTATCGAGGTCCTCTCGCGTGAAGAGAACAAGGTACGGACAATTCTTGCCGGCATGGTTGAGGGGGTGGTAGCTGTTGATTCTTATGCGCAGATCCTTCACATGAACAAGGCGGCCTGCGAGATCCTGAACGTTTCAGTCGATGATCCGGAGGGGTTGTATATCTACGATGTGATCGAGGTCGAAGAGGTGGAAGAGTTGCTGCGCCAGACTCTGGACGATGGAGTTGACCGGGTCGAGGAGTTGAAGATTCGGAAAGCGGACCAGGACCAGGAGCAGGTGCTCGAGGCGCACGTATCTCCCCTTCGTGGCCGTGATGGAGAACTCTCCGGTGGGCTGGTGGTTCTTGACGACCTGACCCAGATTCAGCGTCTCGAGCGGGTCCGGACGGATTTTGTGGCTAACGTGTCCCACGAGCTGAAGACCCCGGTTACCGCGATCAGCGGGCTTGTTGAGACCTTGATCGAAAGCGAGGAGATGGACGAGGAAACCCGCTCCCGTTTTCTCGGCAAGATCCAGAACCAGTCCCTGCGCCTGTCTACGCTGGTTGCTGACCTGCTCGCTCTCTCGAGGGTAGAGGCCAGGGATGAGCAGCAGCTCGAGCTGCGCAGGATGGATCTCAGGCTCATCGCCATCGACTCGGCCAGGCGGGCGATGGTCGCCGCCGAGGAAAAGGGCATCCAGCTGCACTCGCAACTCCCCGAGGATGCGGTCAACGTGAATGGAGATGATGAGGCGCTCAGGCAGGTGGTTGACAACCTGCTGGACAATGCCATCAAGTACACGCCGGGAGGCGGAGAGGTCTCATTGGGTATCGAGGTCGAGGAGGGCAGCGCAATTCTGCGGGTCAAGGACTCCGGTATCGGCATCGAGGCCGAGCACCAGGAGCGCATCTTCGAGCGATTCTACCGGGTGGACAAGGCGCGCTCCCGCGAGGTTGGCGGCACGGGCCTTGGTCTTTCCATCGTCAAGCACTTTACCGCGAGCATGGGCGGAGCTGTGGGGGTCGAGAGTGAGCCGGGGGCCGGCACGGGCTTTCGGGTCGAGCTGCCCCTTGCGGACGAGGAAGAGGCCCCGGCGCGCGAGATAGACCGCTGAAGGTGAAGGTTTCCATCGCTGGGGTCTTTTCGTAGACCTCCCCCCAAGGGTATGATGCAGGGCTCTTCCCTGCTGCAACAAGTAACGGCTGTCCACTCCCCGGTGCTGAGTGCCCGGGAGCCTGGCGGCGAACAACGAGGTAGATACGGATGAAAAAAACAACCAGTCGTCGCGGTTTCCTGGGGAACACCCTCGCTCTTGGCGGCGGGCTCGCGGCTCCCGCCATTTTCCCTGCCGGCTTTCTCGGGGCCCAGGCTCCCAGCGAGAAGATCCTGACCGGCCATATCGGGCTGGGTGGGATGGGCACCGGCCACCTGAATTTTTTCAGGAAATACGCAGGCGCCCTCTGTGACGTGGACACGAGCCATCTCAACCGGGCGGCGAGGATCATCGGACGCTATGTGCCGAAGTACCGCGACTTCCGGGATCTCCTGGACCAGAAAAATCTCGATGGCGTCGTGATCGCTACCCCGGACCACTGGCACGGGGTGATGGCGGTCATGGCCTGCGAGGCCGGCAAGGATGTTTACGTCCAGAAGCCGTCCTCTTCGACCATCGAAGAAGGCCGTGCCATGGTCAATGCGGCCCAGCGCTGCGGGCGAGTGATGCAGGTCGGCTCCCAGGGCCGCTCCACCCGCGCGGCCTATGCCTCGGCTTCTTATGTCAGGAACGGAATGATCGGCAAGGTGAAGGAGGTCGACTGCTGGCATTACGAGAACCCCGTCGGTGGTGGCAAGCCCGATGGTCCGGCCCCCTCGAACCTGGACTGGAACATGTGGCTCGGCCCCATGCGCTACATGGACTACAACGTCGAGCGCGTCCATTTCAACTTCCGCTGGTTCCTCGAATTCGGCGGCGGCCAGATCCGCGACCGTGGAGCGCACGTGATGTCCTGCGCGCTCTTTATCATGAACGCCGACGGGCAGATGCCCACCTACGTGGAGGCGACCGGCAAGGCGCCTGAGCACGGCATCTGGGATTGCCCGACGAAGATGGAGATCAAGTACGTGTTCAAGGACCCCGACTGGGTGATGTACTGGCGCCAGCCGGGCAAGGGGCATGCGCATGCCCCGGGCAAGGTGCACGGCTTCGGGTCGAAGTATGTCGGGGACAAGGGTGACCTGGTCGTCGGCGGCGGCGACGGAGGCACCCATGCTGAGAAGAAGGCGCTCGAGTACAAGATCCCTGCCGGCGGCAACACCCCCTACAAGAGCCCGGGTCACGAGCAGGACTTTATCAACTCTATGCGCTCCAGGAAGAAGCCGATCATGAACATCGAGGCCGGGCATGCCGTCGGCACGCTCTGCATCCTCGGGAATATCTCCTACCGGCTCGGCCGCGGCCTGAAATGGGACGCGAAGAATGAGCGCGTTATTGGAGACGAGGCGGCCAACCGCCTCATCGCCAGGCCCAACCGTTCACCGTGGCGGGTTTGAGGAGAAAGGAACCAAGATGAATAAAATAACAAGTCGCCGTAATTCGTATTTCTTCGGGCTTCTGCTTTTCACAGCCCTCTCATTGCCGGGCAGGGTCTCTTTCGCTGAAGATCTCGGGGCCTTCTTTGACGGCATCCGTTCTCCTGATCACGGCGTCCGGATGAAGGCACGGCTCTCCGCGCCGGCTCACGGCGCCGCCGCGATCGCCGGACTCGGAAAGATTCTCATCGGCGCAGACCGCGAACCCAGCATCACCGCAAGCCACGCCCTGACCCTGATCGTTCATCACGCCGGCCGGCCGGGCGCCAAAAAGGAGAGAGGGCCCGTACTGCGGGAGCTCGGCAAGCTCGTCGAGGGCTCCTCCAACAGCTATCTGCGCCGCGAAGCTCTCTGGCTGATGGGCTTCATCGGCGGAGATGAGGCCTCGGTCAAGGTGGCCGAAAAATGCCTCTGGGATGAAGACGAACATGTCGCGGAAATTGCCCGCCTTGTTTTTGAGCGGATACCCGGCCGCTTTGCCCACCACGCTCTCATGGCCGCCATCGGCAAGGCCGACGAAGAGCTCAGGGCCGATCTGCTCTTCACCCTGGCCAAGAGAGGCGATCGCGATGCGATCGATACACTGGTGATCTTCTCCGCCTCCGACCATGATGGGGTTCGTCTCTCCGCTCTCGAAGGGCTTGCCAGGCTTGCAGCTCCCGAGGCGGTAGAGGTTCTTCTTGCCGTGGCGGCAAAAAGTGATGACCCCTTCAGCCGCAGGATCTTCCAGGAAGAGCTGCGCCTGGCCGATGGGCTGGCAGCCGCCGGCAATGTAAAAGACTCAAGACGTCTCTACGAGTTCGCCCTGAAGAACGCTCCGGAAGATTTCCAGCGAGAGCGCGCCTTGCACCAGCTCTGTCCCTCCGGCGAAGAGGGAGCTGTTCCGGTCCTGCTGCAGGGCCTCGCAGATGGCGCTGAGAAGGTTCGTACTCTTGCAATGAGGCGGCTTGCTGCACTGGATGGGCCCGGCGTTACAGGGGCCCTGGTCAAGGGCTACGAGGAGGCCGCGAAGCGGGAGAGGCCCGTGCTGCTCAGGGCGCTTTCAGCCCGCGATGCGAAGGCGGCTGAGCCGTATCTCGCCCGCGCCGCGGAGGGCAAGGACCCCGAGCTCAAGATTACCGCCCTGGATGTAAAGGGTGAGCTGGTCAAGCCGGAGCTCGAGGCGACCTATCTTGAGGTTGCCGGCACCGGCACCCAGGCCGGCAAGGCGGTTGCCCTCAAGGGCTACCTGGCCCTGGCGGAAGGAAAGCTCGGTGGGGGTAAGAAAAAAGAGGCTCTCGATATGTTCAGCCGTACTCTCAGCCTCGCGGAGGACCGGGAGTTTCGCTCACGGGCCTTGAAAGGACTGATCGCATCAGCCGACAAGGGCTCGATTGCCAGGCTGGAGCCCTTTCTCTCCGATACCGGCCTGTCGGTCGAGGCGGCCAGGGGTTATGTCGGCTTCGCTGCAGCCATCGGTGCTGCCGGTAACAAGGATGCGGCCGAGGCTCACCTGCTCAAGATCGTGACGGGAAATTTCCCCAGGGATCTTGTCAATAGCGCGGCGGGAGAGCTCCGGAAGATCGGCAGAGATCCCCAGCAAAAGGCTAAGAGCCAGGGTTTCGTCCTGGACTGGTGGCTGACCGGGCCGGTGCAGGACCCCGATGGGAAGGGTTTCTCTCGCGTGTTCGAGCCGGAAAAGAAAATCGATCTCCAGAAGATCTGGCGGATCGGACCGCGCCGCTACCGCTGGCAGCAGCTGCAGGATCTGAGCCTCGAGGGAAGCGTCAACCTGCTCCCGGTTTTCCGGCGCAGCCAGAATGTCATGGCCTACGGCTATACGGTGGTCACGGTTGCCGAAGCTACCGATGCGGTCTTCAAAATGGGCAGCGATGCCGGCCTGGCCTGCTGGGTCAATGGCGAGCGGGTACATTTTGCCCCGGCTCCGCGCACCCTGAAGGTCGACCAGGATTCGGTGAAGGTCAGCCTGAAAAAGGGAGAGAACCGGATCCTCTTGAAGATCGGCCAGCAGAGTGGCCCCTGGGGCTTCTGTCTTCGCATCACCGATGCCGCGGGGAAGCCCCTGCAGCTTCGCTGAGTTTACCCGGAGCCCTCGTTTTCCAGCAGCCCGGCAAGCTCTTGCGCCGGGGGTGAGAGGGTTCTGCCCTTGAGGCGGGTCAGCGTGATGGGGCGTTCTGATTGGAAGCCCGGGATCTCCAGGCTTCGCAGCTCGCCCAGCGCCATCGACTCCCGGACGGCGAAAGCTGAGAGGAAGGTGAGGCCGAGTCCTGCGATGGCTGCCTGCAGGGCGACGGTATTGCCGGGAACCTCCAGCAGCGATGCGAAGGCCGATGTCTGTATGCCGCAGTCCGCCAGTCGTTTGATGGCGAGGCCGCGCGTGGCGGAACCCTGTTCACGCAGAACCAGGGGAAGCCGGGTAAGCTCTTCGCTTGTTATTCTCAAGGGGGCGTTCTTTTTCCGGGGAATCCTGAAGCCATGGTTTCTCAGGCAGCCGGGCGCAGCGAGGGCCAGCACCCGGTCTTTCTCGACCTCGGTGGTCTCCAGGTCGCGGCCGGCGGCCCGCCGTCCGACGATGGCCAGCTCGAGCTCGCCCGCGCTCAGCGCTGCGAGGATGGTGTCGGTGTCGCCAACCTGCAGCTGCAGCTCGAGCCCGGGGTGCTGGTCCTGGATCCTTGCCAGGTAGCGCGGGAGCAGGTAGGCGCCTGGTATCGAGGAGCCACCGACCTTGAGTGGCCCTTGTCTTCCTTCCTCGAGGTCGCGGACGGCCTCGATGGCCTCAGCTCGTTTAGCGAGCGCGGCGATGGCGAGGGGGATGAGGGCCTCGACGGCTGGTGTCAGCCTGGTGCGGCTGCGTGAGCGGTCAAAAAGTTTCGTGGCGAGGGATGCTTCAAGCGAGGATATACGCAGGCTGATGGTGGGCTGGGTAAGCAGCAGGCGCCGGGCAGCATCGGTGAAGGAGCCGCAATCGGCGACCGTTACGAAGGCCTCGAGCTCACGCAATCCAAAGTTATAATCCATAGAATAATTCTATTTATAAGATTACTTTTATCAATACTTCTAATTGTCGGTGGTCCCGTATGCACAGTTATATTTCCTTTTGAGCCTTATTTTTTTTAACCATGAACCCGGTGTCCCCATGAATTCAACTGCCGCATTGCGTTTAACCCTGGTCGTTTCACTCCTGGCCCTGACCTCCTCCTGCTCAAGCCCGAAGGGTGCCGTGAGAGCTCTTCATTTTGATTACGGCGCCGTGATCTCAGGAGTCCCCGAGGGGGCCAAGAAGGTCGATCTCTGGATTCCTGTTCCCCGTAATGATGAGACCCAGGAAATCAGCAATCTCGAGATCAAGGCTCCGGGCGAGCACCGTCTCACCACCGAGAAGGTCTACGGTAACAAGATGGTCTACGTGAGCCTCCAGGCTCCATTTCCTGAGAAGGTCGAGGTCCAGGTCTCCTTCGATGCCCGCCGCCTGGAGGTCTCCAGCGCCTCAAGCCTGCGTGCTGTCGGCGCAGGGGACCGTCTCCTGGCCGGTGACCGGCTGGCCCCGCTCAGTGACGAGGCGAAAAAAAGGGCAAAAGAGGCGGCTGCAGGAAAGAGTGATGTTTCGCAGGTTGCCAGGGGACTCTATGACCGGGTTCTTGAGGACATGGCCTATGACAAGTCGGGCAAGGGCTGGGGGCGGGGAGATCTCGAGCATGCCTGCTCGATCGGCAAGGGCAACTGCACCGATTACCATACGCTCTTTATCGCCATGGCCCGCAGCCTGGAGATACCCGCCTTTTTCGAGATCGGCTTTCCGATTCCCTCGGATAAGCCGGAGGGCGCTGTCGGCGGCTACCACTGCTGGGCCTGGTATTCCGATGGCAAATCCTGGAAGCCGGTAGACATCTCCGAGGCCGACAAGGCGCCTGAAAAGACCGAGTATTTCTTCGGTAACATCTGCCAGAACAGGTTCTCGATGAGCTCGGGACGAGACCTGGTGCTTGAGCCGAAGCAGCAGGGCGGCCCGGTGAATTTCTTCATCTACCCCTACCTGGAAGTTGACGGTAAGCCGGGTGGGGCCCAGGTTGAAAAAACCTTCCGGTTCAGGAACCTCGACTGAAAGACCTCCGGCTCCTCAGACCTCCAGGTTATCCCTGACCAGGGCGTTCTTTTCGCCCGCCTTGAGGCTGCCGCGGCTGATGATGTTGCCCGAGACGATATTGTCTCGGCTCTCTCCGCGCAGCTCGATGGATGCCTTCATGGTCTTCTCCTGGCGCCGGTCTACAAGGGTGCAGTTGCTGACCCTGCAGCGGGTTACATCCTCGAGCCAGATACCCCGGTGGCGGGGGTCCAGCACCTGGCAGCCGGAGATCGTGACGTCCCGGCTCCCGGTCACCTCGATGGCTCCCCCGCGCCGGGCCTCTCCCTGGAAGCTGTTCTCGATGATGGTTGAGCCGAGATGGACTCCATCGCAATCGGAGATCCGGATGCCATCGTCGTGGTTCTTTTCGCGGTGGCCGGGGTTCCAGTCGATCGAGTTGCCTGAGAAGACGAGGTTGGCGCAGCGCTCGGCGCTGAGGGTTCTCTTCTTCCCGCTGTAGAGGGAGTTGCCGCTGATGCTGATGCCCCTGCAGTCGGCGAGGTGCAGCAGGTCGGTCTGGCTTCCAATGAGGTTCCCGGTGATGGCAAGCAGCCCCCCGGTGCGCAGGCCGCGGCCACCGAGGACCCTGACGTTTGCGCCCCCGGGCGTCGGCCGGGCCTGGATCGTATTGCCGACGATGGTTCCCTCGCGGAAGCTGCTGCCCTCCGGGCTCATATCGATGAGCAGGTCAGCGGAGCCCTGCAGCTTCGCATCGTGGTTGTATTCGATGTCGTTGCCGACAAACTGGAAGTTCCTCATGCCTCCGCCCTGGAGCCAGATTCCGGCCACGGGGTTGTAGCTGATGTGGCTTGAGCAGATGATGGCCTGGTGCAGGTCTACGTGGTCAAAATGGATCCCGATCTTCCGGTTCTGGTAGATGTGGCAATGGGAGATGATGATGTTTCGGTTGCGCTTGACCAGGTGGATGCCGGTGGAGCAGCTGCGGATGAGCACGGCGCTGAGGGTGGCCTGGAGGGTTCTCTCCAGGCGCAGGCCGACAGCCTCCTGGTGGTCTCCGAGGATCTCGATGTTCTGTACCAGCGGCAGGCGTTCACGGTCCCAGGTAAGCCCGGTGACGGAGCCGGGGTCTGCGGTCCCCTTGTGGGTGCCGATGAAATGAAAGGCCGGGCCGGCAGCTGCCATCCGAACCCTTGCCCCCCCGGTGCCGTCGATGGCGGTCCAGCCCCGTTTTGACAGGTCGACGACAATGGTTCTGCTGAGCTTGTACTCGCCGCGGTCAAAAACGAGGGTGCCGGTATCGCTGGCGAGAGCTTTTTCTATCGCCGTGCTGTCATCGGTTTTTCCATCTCCCCGTGCGCCGAAAGATTTTACGCTTCTGCGCGCTGGTGAGCCGGGCTCCCCTTCCCCGGCAGATGCCCTTGAGAAGCTTGCCCCGGCCCCTGTTGCCATTGCGGCGAGAACACCCTTGTTCACGAATTCCCTGCGATCCATGGTATTTTCCTCCAGCGTTCCGGGGTTGGTGAAAACTCCGCCCGGCGGGCTGACTGGTTGTGATCAGAAGCAGGCAACGATAACACAGCCCCAGCCCCGTCGAGGTTCTGAAATCGGAGTGTCACCAGACCTTGCTCCACAGGGGTTCTTTGCTGGAGTTAGCCGCCCTGAAAGCTTAAGGTTATCAGGGTGCCGTTAATGCGGCGCAGGCCTTGCGGGAGTGTTTTACGCCAGGTCCGGGAACCTGTTTAACCGGGGAAAAAGCCAGGATGAGATGCCCAGGAAGTGAATTTCGAGCACGAGGTGCCTGCTTGCTGCTGGGCCTCTTCGTTTTTGCTGTTTTCAGCCTTCCCGTGGCGCGAATCATGGCCCAGGCCCCGGGAAAGAAGAATCTCAGGCCCCCCGGTGTAACCCCGGCGATCGAGGCTTCGATCAAGAAGGGCTTGGCCTATCTCGTACGGGCACAGGAGCCCAATGGTTCCTACGGCAAGTCAACCTGGAGCACCAATATTTACCCGACGGCGATCAGCTCGCTGGCGGGTCTTGCCTTCCTGGCCAGTGGCAGCACCCCGACACGCGGCCCCTATGCCCGGAACCTGCAGAAAATCACCAGCTACCTCCTGAACAATTGCGTCGGGACCTATTCCTACGCACCGGGATTGCTCGCCAATTCCAATGCGCGCGAGCAGCGGCCGATGTACTGCCATGCCTTCGCCATGACCTATCTCTCGCAGATTTTTGCCCAGGAGAAAGACCCCCGGCAGCGGGAGGTGATCCGCAAGGTGCTCCAGGATGCGGTCAAGCTCACCCAGCGCTCGCAGACCAGGGAAGGGGGCTGGGGCTATTCACCCAATGCTTATGAAGATGAAGGCACCCTGGTGGTCACCCAGCTCCAGGGGCTTCGTGCCTGCCGCGATGTGGGGATCTTTGTCTCAAAGAAGGTTGTTGAGCAAGGCGTCAAGTTCATCGAGAAGTCGGCGAACTCCAATGGCAGCGTGCGCTACAGGATCAACAGCTACCAGGTGCGCCCCGGGGTTACCTCCGCGGCGGTTGTCGCGTTGTGGAATGCGGGAAAATACGATGAGCCGCTGATCCGGAAAATAACCGACTACATGCATCGGAACATCGATCCGCAGTGGGGCTACGGACACCATGCGGAGTACGTGCAGTATTACCTCACGCAGGCGAAGTTTGTTGTCGGCGGTAAGCAATGGCTGCCCTTCTACCGCCGCAGCGCAGAGATGTTCATTTCCGAGCAGGCCCTGGACGGGTACTGGGATGGAGCCGATGGCGGTGAGCTGTACGGCACCACCCTGGCCTTGCTGTGTCTGCAGATTCCCTATAACCGCCTGGCGGTATACCAGCGGTGACGGCCGCACATGCGGCTGATACGGGGATTGGGCCGGACACCCCTGGCGGGGTCGAGTTGCTTGACAGCATGCCGGCCCTCATGAGCCGCCTGCGAAGAGAGGTTGGTGAGGTTATTGTCGGCCAGGACAAGGTGGTCGACCAGCTCCTGATGACGCTGCTCGTGGGAGGGCACGCTATCCTGGAGGGAGTGCCGGGCCTGGCCAAGACCCTGCTTGTCAATACGATCGCCCAGTCTCTCTCGCTTGATTTCGGCCGCATCCAGTTTACCCCTGATCTCATGCCGACGGATGTGACCGGGACACTGGTTTTTCGTGAGAAGGTCGGAGCCGGGGAGCGTGATTTCGTTTTCAGGAAGGGACCGATTTTCACAAATCTCCTGCTTGCCGATGAGATCAATCGCACCCCGCCAAAGACCCAGGCCGCCTTGCTCGAGGGAATGAGCGAAAGCCAGGTGTCGGTGGGAGGGCGGGTCCATAAGCTGGCTAAGCCCTTCTGCGTGATGGCGACCCAGAATCCTCTCGAACAGGAAGGTACCTATCCTCTCCCCGAGGCGCAGCTCGACCGCTTCCTGATGAAGATCTGTATCGACTATCCTGAATTCGAAGAGGAGGAGAGGATCATTGAGCGCACCACCGGCAATGCAGAGTCCGCAGCATCGCCTGTTCTCGGCCGCGAGGTACTCCTGGCGCTGCAGGGTATTCTGCCCGCGCTCCCGGTGACTGAGCACGTTCAGTCCTACGCGACCCGCATTGGCAGGATGTCCCGGCCTGATGAGGAGAATGCCTCGGCATGGGTCAAGGAGTACATCGCCTGGGGTGTCGGTCCGCGCGCTGCGCAGGCGCTGATTCGCTCGGCCAAGGCCCACACCCTGCTGTCCGGGAGATTTTCCGTCACCCGCTCTGATGTAAGAGCTGTGGCCTTGCCGGTTCTCAGGCACAGGATCGTACCCAGTTTTCACGCCGAGGCCGAGGGCCTCGGCCCCGATGAGATTGTCAGCATACTCGTTGATGATGTGCCGACCTTCAATGCCAGGAATGAATACGATGAAGTCAGCCGAAGGATTCTTCGACTCTGAGCTCATTGCGCGCCTTTCGCGTCTGGAGCTGGTAGCCAAGCGCATCGTCGATGGCTTCCTGGCGGGCAAGAACAAGAGCTCCCGCCACGGCTTCAGCGTGGAGTTCGTTGAACATCGCGAATACGTTCCCGGCGATGACCTGCGCCATCTCGACTGGAAGGTCCTTGGGCGCATGGACCGCTACTATATCAAGCGCTACGAGGAAGAGACCAACATCACGGCCCTGCTCGTGCTCGATGCCAGTGCCTCGATGACCTACAGGTCCGGCACCCTCAGCAAGTTCGAGGTGGGGGCCACCACGGCCGCCGCTCTCGGTCATCTCCTTCACCGCCAGCGCGATGCGGTCGGGCTCGCCGTTCATGACCAGGAGCTCAGGGAGTTCGTCCCTCCCAGCGCCAAGACCCTGGCCCTCGCCAGCATCGCCGCCCGCCTGCAGGGTCTCGAGCCCGAGGGGAAGACCTCGATGAAGGAGGTTCTCGAGAGGGTCAGCCTGGAGCTCCCGCGTCGCTGCCTGTTTGTCCTGATCTCCGATTTTTTCGTATCGCAGGAAGAGATCGAAGAGACCCTGGGCTTTCTTCGCTACCGGGGCCACGATGCGGTCGTCCTGCAGGTTCTCGATCCCGACGAGCGGACGTTTTCCTTCGAGTCTAATATCCTCTTCAAGGGACTCGAGGATAACCGCCAGCTTCTCACCGAGCCCCATCGCCTGCGGGAGCGCTACCTGGAGGTTCTCGAAGGGGCCCTGGCCCATCTCAAGAAGGCCTGCGAGGGTTGCGGCTTCGACTACCAGCTCATCACCGGCCCCGAGACGATCTCCGAGGCCCTGGCCAAGCTGCTTGCGCAGAGAGCGCGGCGCCGTAAAGCTGCGGCGAGGAATGGATAGGGGCTAGGCGCTATGTTCATCAATCCTCTCCTTCTCTTCGGCCTGGCACTGGTCTCAGCCCCTGTGATCATCCATATCCTGAACAAGCGCCGCTACCGGGTGCATGACTGGGCGGCGATGGATTTTCTCCTTGCCGCGCAGGTGAGCAACCGCCGCCGGGTGAAGTTCGAGGACCTGATCCTGTTGCTGCTTCGAATGGCGATCATCGGCTTCCTGGTGATGGCCGTTGCAAGGCCTGTACTCAGGGGGCTGGCCGGCTCGAAAGAAGACACCCGGGTTGTCGTTCTTGATGACAGCTTCAGCATGGGTGCAGACTTCGGTGCGGGGAAGGTATTCAAGGCAGCCCAGGACAGCGTGGTCAACCAGGTCCAGGATGCCCTGGGTGGGTCGATCCCCGTCAGTGTCTGGCTCGGGAGCCGGCCCGGGAAGGCGGTTGGAAAGGTCGAGGGGGAGGTCCGGGGAGGGGTGGTAGAGAGAGACCAGGCCTCCGAGGCCTCCAGTGACACACTCGCCTCTCTTGCGGCTGTCGACCTGCTGGATTCTGTTCCGGAATTGGCAACCAGCGACCTGGAGCTCGATTTTTCGAGGATCCTCAGGCGCCTGATTGATGAGGCAGAGAATTCACCGGTTCCCAGGGTTCGCTCGGTGGTGCTGGTGAGCGACTACCGGGACCGGGACTGGTTTGCGGAGGATGGGAGCCTGAAGGATTCACTGGCGGTTCTCTTCGAGGAGATCGTGCGTGAAGAGAAGCTGAAGAACAGCTTCAATTTCCAGTTTGTAGATGTGAGCTCCGGCTCGGTTGACAATACGGCGCTGACGGGTTTCTCGATCGAATCAGACCCTGTTCTTGCCGGCGTGCCGGCCAGGATTGCTGTCGAGGTCACCAACTACGGCAAGCTCCCCCGGGTTCGGGTTGAGGGGAACATCGAGGTTGGCGGGTCCGGCGGTGAGGAGTTCGAAGCCCGGCATAAGATTCCTCTTCCGCTGATTGACAGTATCCCTGCCGGGGAGACTGTCCGGGTTGAGATCCAGCATATCTTTACCGAGGCCGGCGAGTACCACCTGCGGGCTTCCATATCCCCCGACCTCCTGGCGCGCGATGATGAGAGCACCATGGTGGTTGTCGTACGTGACTCCCTGCAGGTCGCACTGGTCGATGGCGCTCCATCGGCAAATCGTTTTGCCAGTGAATCGGGCCTGCTGAGGGCGGCCCTTTCACCCCGGGGAGATGTTCCATCCGGGGTCTCGACCTTGCTGGTTGAAGGAGAGGTGGATGGCAGGGAGCTGGCCGGCGCCGACTGTGTCTTCATACTGAACCGCTCCTCGATCAGCTCCGCTGAGCGTGATGCCCTGGGTGACTTTGCCCGCTCCGGCGGCGGCATCGCCTATTTTCTCGGCAACAAGGTCGATGTGAACAGCTATCTTCCCCTGGCCCGGCCGCTGGCCGGTGAGCCGCCTCTCTTCCCTGCAGTCCTGAAAGAGCCGGCTCCCCCGGGCGCTCTCCATCTCGGTTTTGCTGATTTCGAGCATCCGACCCTGGAGCTCTTCCGCGGGCTCAAGACCCCCTCCTTCAGCCATGTTGTCTTCAGGCGTTTCTTTCTGCTCGATCCCCTGGCGGGCGCAAAGGTGGTCGGCAGCTTTGATGATAAGCTCTCCACTGCGGCTGTTATCGAGGGCAGGTATTTTCTCGATTCGGCCCCGGCAGGGGCAGCCCCTGGTGAGGCGGCCCCCGGGAAAGAAAAGAAAACCAGCGAGCCGGAGGGGGCTGCCGGGCGTGGGCGCCTGGTGGTCTTCAACACATCCGCTGACAGGGACTGGGGTGACTGGCCGACCGACTACACCTACCCGATTCTCATGCAGGAGTGGGTTCGCTATCTCTCCCGCAGCTACAGCCGGGACCGGACCTCGCAGGTAGGCGGGCCCCTCCGGCTGGAGGAGAAGGCCGGGGTCAACTACAGGATCGTCGCGCCGCCCTCTCCCGGGGAGAGGCAGTCCGGCGCTGCGCCTGCAACCTGGATTCGCCCGGGCCATGGTGAGCTGTACACGCCGGAGCTGGCCGGGCTGTTCAGGGTTTCGCCGGCCCGCTACCTCGATGGAGCCGCCACGGAATCTTCCCTCTGGTACTCGGTTCGCCGGGTGGATTCTGAGAGCGATTTGACCAAGCGTGATATCAGCAAGCTGCGTGAAACCTTCGAGCGCGATTTTCCGGAGATCCCGATTGCGGTTGGCGGCAACGTCGATGTCGATGCCTTCCGCAGGGACCAGGAAGGAGAGATCTGGCGCTGGCTGGCACTGGCCGCCGGGCTCTTTCTCCTTCTTGAGCTCTTCGCAGCCTGGTGGTTCGGAAGGAAGGTATGATGACTGGAATTGATCACGAGGTGAGCAAGTGAACTCCTGGCTGAGGACCATACTCGGACTGGATGAGGGAGAGGTTCCTGCCGGAGGTGAGACCTTCTGGGAGTTCTCCAGCATGCCCCAGGGCTTCTGGCTGGCAGCCTCTGCTCTTCTGCTGCTGGCGAGCCTGGTCTTTATTTTCGCCCTCTATTTCAGGGAGCGCCAGCTCGGCACACTCCAGCGCACAGTCCTCGCCTTCCTGAGGCTTGCCTGCCTGGTCCTGGTGGTCCTGATCCTGCTCAATCCCCGCATCCTCACCCAGAAGGAAAATATCTTCCGGGGCAAGACACTGCTTCTTCTCGATAATTCAAAGAGCATGAAGGAGCTGGACGAGCTTGGCGAGGAGGAGGCCCGCCAGGTGGCAGAGCTTACCGGCCTCAGCGAGGGCAACAAGTACGCGCGCTCGCAGATCGCGGTGGCCGCCCTCAGCAATCAACTGCAGGAGGAAGAGGGTACGTCCTCGCTCATCGAGCGCCTTGAGCGTAACAACAGCCTGGGTTTTTACACTTTCGGCTCCCAGACCAGGGAGGTCAGTCCCTTCAGCCTCCGGGGGAAGGGTGCTGTACCGCAGCCGGCTCAGAATGAGACCAGGCTGGGCAATGCCCTCGAGGATGTTGTCGAGGATCTCGATCGCGGGGTTCCCCTGGCCGGGATCGTTGTTCTCTCCGATGGGCGAAACAATTCCGGCACCCAGCCGCTGAAAGCTCTCGATGCAATCTCTCTCGGCCGCAGGGTTCCTGTCTACACGGTCGGGCTGGGCATGGACAAGCTGCCGAAGAACTTCACGGTAGAGGAGCTGAACCTGCCGCCGCTGGTGGAGGTTGGATATCCCCTCGAGATCGATGCAAAGGTTGTTCTTTCCGGCATCCAGCGTGAGGTCCAGGTCCAGCTCTACCGCAGCAGGGAGGATGGCCGTGACCGCAAGAGAATCGACCTCCGCAAGCTCACTCCGAAGAACAAGTTCCTGGAGGAGAGGTTGCGCTTTACCGACACCCCGCCGGAGAAGGGGAAGTACCGCTACACCGTCAGCATTGCGCGGGACCCCTCGGAGACCGAGTGGCGTGACAACCAGCAGATTGCAGAGGTGACGGCCGCCAGCGAGCTGCGCCGGGTCCTGCTCATGGCGGGTCATGCCACCAACGAATACCGCTTCCTGAGGAACCTGGCAATCCGCGATGATGGGATCCAGGTTTCCTGCTGGCTCAGCAGCGCGGATACCGAGTATCCCCAGGATGGTGACATTTTCATCAGCGAGCTGCCGCAGACGAGCGAGGCCCTGCGCGAATACGATGTCGTGCTGCTGCTGGATCCCCAGCCCTCGACGGTGACCGCGCAATTCCAGGAGGCGCTGGTGGATTTTGTTACCGAGCAGGGAGGTGGTCTCGCCTTTGTTGCCGGTGAGATCAACACCCACACCCTGGCAGGCGAGTCCCGCTTCAGGAAGCTGCGCTCGCTGCTGCCGGTCGACCTGGCCTCGGGCCGGGCTCCCCTGGCCGGGAGGGTCTTTGACAAGCCCTGGCTGCCTGCGCTGACCGCCAGGGGCCGGGATTACCCGCTCTGCCGGCTTCGGGATGAGCCGGTTGAGAACATCGAGCTCTGGCAGCATCTTCCGCCGTTTTACTTCTGGTACAAGGCCAGCAAGCTCCGCCCCGGCGGGGTCTCCCTGCTGCAGAAGGATGCTGATATCGTTGCCGCGACGCAACGTCTCGGATTCGCCGAGGTTTTCTACCTCGGCAGTGATGATTTCTGGCGCTGGCGTGCAGTCGATGTCGGGCTCCACGAGCGCTTCTGGGCCGCGGTCATCCGCCAGCTTTCGCTTGGCAAACAGCAGGCGGGAACAAGGCGGGCGACCGTCGAAACCGACCGTGACCGCTACAGCAAGGAGGAGGATGTCCGGATCAATGTCCGCGTGGTTGATTCACGCCGGCGTCCGGTGGAGAACCCCTCGGTTGAGATCTTTGTCGAGGCAGGGAAAAAACCCGCCGCGCAGGAGGAAGCGGAGAAACCGGCTGAAGCTGCCGGAGGGGAGAAGGGCAAGAGCCGCAGGCGCCTGACTCTCTCGCCGGTGCCCGGATCAGCCGGAAGCTACAGCGGAATTTTCAGGACCTCGCAGGCCGGCCACTACCAGGTGAGCCTTGGAGATGAGGCGAAAAGCTTCTTCGAGGTTGTCGATATTTACTCCGAGATGGACGACCTCTCTCCCGACTTCAAGACGCTTGAGCAGCTCTCGGAATTAAGTGGCGGCCGGTTTTTCAATGTCTCCCCGGAGCTCAAGCAGCTGCCGGAGCTGATTGAGAAGGTGGAGAGAAAAGTGGTGACCGCACGTCGCGCCTCGGAGGTCTGGGATTCGGCGATGATGATGTTCCTGTTTACCGGCCTGCTGGTGTTAGAGTGGATCCTCAGGAAGCTCTGGAGGCTCAATTGATGGCCCGGGCCTCCAGCGGTTTTAATCAAGGCGGTACCGGGTTTGTACCGGGTTTATTTGAAAGCGGAGGGCGGCATGAAGCATAGGGGCTCTGTAGCTGATCCCGGTCCGGCTCTGAACGAGCTTTTCGGCCGCCTTGAGCGCAGGTATTACCACCTGCTGGCCTGGCATGGGATTGCGTCCATCTTTCTCATGCTGGCAGCCACCGCTTCGGTCTCCTTTATTCTTGATTCAGTCTTCGAGCTCGATAAGTGGCTGCGGGTGGCGGTGATCATCGTTGCCGTCCTGCTCTGGATCCGGGTTCTTCTGCAGGGCCGGCGCCGTCTGCGCTCCGCCCTGTCCAAGGAAGATCTGCTCGCTGCCGTGGAGAACAGCTCGAATGGCCTTGAGGGCGAGCTGGCGAATATTGTCGAGCTGCGCAGGGAGCTGGCTGCTGCAGGCAAAGGTGCAGAGCCTCGAACCGGCCTCGAGAAGGAGCTCTTTGACAGGGCCCTTCGCGAATCTCAACAGGCGGTCAGCGCCCTGGAGGTCGGAGCCGTACTGGATGCGGGCTCGGTAAGAAGAAACCAGCTTGCCGCCCTGGTAGCGGTTCTCTTCCTGGTCTCCTTCGGGTTTCTTTTCCCTGCCCAGGCAGCGCTCTGGGTTCAGCGCAACATTGCACTTTCATCGGTTCATTGGCCCAGGGAGACGCACTTCTTTCTCGACAACCCCGCCAGCCTGGATCATCCGCGCAAGAACCGCCTTGACCTGAGGGCCTGGGTGGCCGGCGCGCCGCGCGGGGGCGATGTCTTTATCGTGATCAACTCCAGATCCGGTACCCGCAAGAGCCGGCTGGTATTGGAAATCCCCGAAGAGCCGGGGGGGGAGCTCGCCTCTGAGGTGGTCGAGGGTGGGCCGCAACAGGCGGAGCCCTTCAAGGCCTCCAGGCTGAACTACACCATCCCCAATGTGCTTGAATCGTTTGAATTCTATTTTGAGGGAGGCGATAACCGCAGCAGGAGGACGCAGGTCCTGGTTCATGACAAGCCGCGGATCGTATCCTCCCGCCTCAGGGTCCGGGCGCCGGAGCACACCAGCCGTGGTGAGCAGGAGATTGCCAATCCCACCGGAGAGGTCGAGGTCGTTGCCGGCTCGAAGGTTATCTTCGAGGGCAGCTGTGACCGGCAGATCAGGAAGGCCTGGGGGCGTTTTGGAGAAGATGAAAGGAGCGAGGCAGACCTCACCGGCAAGGAGGGTTTCAGCTATTCCTTCGTGGTCGAGTCCAGTGAGTTCCTGGAGCTTAGCGTGGAGGGTTCTGAGTGGGGTTTTGACAGTGAGCAGCTTCGCCTGGCGATGGTCGCCCTGCCCGATGCACAGCCCGAGATTGAGCTCAAGATCGCCGGGGAGGCCCGCGAGGTTACGCCGAAGGGGCGAATCGATTACTCCCTTCGTGCCAGTGATGATTTCGGCTTTTCCCAGCTGCAGCTTCTGATCGACGGACTCCAGCCGGTTGATCTCGAGGATGGAAAGCCCCGGCCTGCAAAGCTGCCACCCTGGGAGCTTGTGCGTACAGGGGAGAGCGTGGTGGCTGAAATATCCGGTTCGATTGAGCTGGCAAGCCTGGCCCTTGAGCCGGGTATGAATATCAGCTTTCGTGGCCTGGTTCGGGATAATGATGCCCCGGGCGGCTACAAGGAGAGCTCTTCAGAGGAGATCACCTTCGCGGTTGTTTCGTCACAGAAGCTGAAGGAGAATCTCGACAAGGTACGGATCAAGGCACAGGAGCGCCTCGAGGAGCTTACATTCCGTGAGGGAGCGCTGGTGAAGGAACTCCTGCGCCTGCAGGAGGAGCTCCCTGAAACACCCCAGGTTTCAGACGGTCGCGGGGGGCGCCAGGGTGAGCTTGCTGATGGGGGACAAGCCGAGGAGGGCTCAAGGGAGGGGGAGGAGAATGCAGGGCAGGAGCCTGTTGAGCTGGCGCTGGCCGAACCTTCCGAGCCGGGAAATCCTGCAGAGGGCGGCAGGAACCCCGGTGGAAGGCAGGGGCGTACCGCGGCGGGTGGAAGACAGGCCTCCGGCCGCCAGGGGCAGAATACTGAGAGCCAGCCCGGGGAGAATGATTCGGAGCAGCCGGGCGAGGGTGAAGAGCGCGGAGAAAGCGAGCCGCGTGAAGGCGAAGAAGCTCGCGAAAATGAAGAAAACGGGGAGAGTGAGCCCGGAGCGGGACGGCAGCAGGCCGGCTCCAGGCCGGGTGCCCGGGGTGGGCAGCAGGGACAGTCCGGCCAATCCAGCCAGGGCAGGCAGGGCCAGGCCGGCGAGGAGGGGGAAAACCAACCGGAGGCTGGAGAAGAGGGTGAGAATGAACCCGGTGAGCGTTCCGGTGAGGAAGAAGAAAACCGTGAGGAGACCGGTCCCGAGGAGGGTGAACAGCCGCGGACAGAACAGGGCGAAAGCGAAACTCCTGAGAGCCGGAGAAATTCCGCCGGCACCGGGCGACCCTCGCAGCAGGGGCAACAGCAACAAGGCCGTCAGCAAGAGGGCCAGCAAGGCCGTCAGCAGCAAGGCCAACAGGGACAACAGCAGCAAGGGCGACAGCAAGC
>CAZTRG010000098.1:0-2885 GCA_964615885.1 uncultured Planctomycetia bacterium
CACCTGCGTCTCAATCCTGCACTTGCGCGGGGTCTGGGGTATTACACCGGCCCGATCTTCGAGATCACGGTAGAGGACCTTGCAGGGACCCTAGGGGGTGGCGGCCGCTACGATGGGCTGGTAGGCATGTTCGGAAAGCAGGCCATCCCTGCGGTTGGTTTCTCCCTGGGCCTCGAGCGGATTCTGCTGGTTATGGGGGAGCGTGGGATGTACCCGCCCCTGCAGGCAGGACCCCAGATCGTCCTCTGCTCGATGGGTCTTCCGGCCGAAAAGGTTTTCTCGGTTGCCGAAGCACTCAGGGCACAAGGCCTGAGAATCGAGATCTACCCGGAGCCCGCCAAGCTCGGCAAGCAGCTCCAGTACGCGGACGGACCGGGGGTGAAGGCCACCTGCGCTGGGATTATTGGCGAAGACGAGCTTGCCCAGGGAACCATCACGCTCAAGGCACTGGAGAGTGGCGCCCAGGAAACCATCCCTGTCGAGGAGGTCGCAGATAAGCTGGATGACCTGCTTCAGAGGTCGCCCCCTGGTTAAGCTCTTTCAGGAATCCGGGAAATAAAACAGGGTGTAATAGGCCACCGGGTGGAGGATTCCCTCTCCCTCTTTGGACTTGATGCCGGGGACCTTCAGCTCATGGATGTGTCCCTCCTGCATCCCCTCGATCTCAAGGTATACCGATTTCCCGTCTTTACCGGGCGTTGCGCTGAGGATCTTAGGCGTGGTCCTATCGACCTCGGGGCTACCGTAGTTGGACTGGTAAATATAGGTATAGGTCTGGATGGTGTAGGACTCCAGGGCGGCTACCGTTTCCTGGTCCACCGGCTTCGTGAAGGTCAGCTCGAAACCTTTGGGCCGAACTCGCATCTCGTGAATCTCAAAGGGAACTTCGCCGGTCCAGACCAGTCGCTCAAGAGCAAAAGGTTTCCCGCCCCGTGCGCCCCAGCCCCTGGCCGTTCCGCCAATAAACATAGAGCCGTCAGGAATTTGTGTCATAGGGACATTGCCGGATTTGAAGCCGCCCTTGAAGGGGAAGCAGACCCCCTGGTAGCGCCCCTTGATCTTCTCAAGGAAGATCCTCATGACAATGCTCTGCCCCTGGTCTGAAACGAACATCTGCTTGTCAAATGGGCCGAATTTTCCCCTGGAGCGATCCGTACAGATCCCGCTGGCCGATTTCCCCATCTTGTTGTGGGGAAAGAAGACAGCGGGGTTGATCAATTCGGGGATTTTCTTCATCTCGGTATGCCAGCGCCCCCCACTCTTCGGTCTTGGGGGCTGCTTGCCCATATTGGGGGCCTGGGCATACCACCTGTTGCCTTCCGGATTTCCCATGAAATGCTTCGGCTTCAAATGCCTCAGGATGCTGGTGCCGTTCCAGGTCCCCTGGTTGTCGGTATAGAACAGGTCGCCGGCATCGTTTCTGCCGATACCTCCGGGAGACCGAATTCCGCTGCACATGGGAACCATTTTCCCATCGGCGGAGACCTTGACGCTCCAGCCTCGGAAGAGATGCTGGCTGCTGAAGGACCCTGTCAGGCAGAGGACCACCCAGAGGTAGCCGTCGTCGTCGAATTTGGAACCAAAGGCGTATTCATGGTAATCCCCGCCGATCTCCCAGCCATCGCTGACCACCTCGAAGAGGTCTCCCCGGTCATCTCCATCGACATCCTTGATCCGGGTGATCTCTCCTCGCTGGGTTGCATAGAGCCAGTCACCTTTTCTTGCCAGGCCCAGCACCTCGTGCAGGCCACTTGCATAGAGTGAGTACTCCGACCTGTAGGGAGGGAGCTCCAGGGCGTTTTCAATCATCCAGATATCACCGATTCGGGTGGAGACAAAGATCCTCCCCTTTTCATCGAATTCGATTCCACCTGGCTCGAACTGGACGCCCTCTGGAAGCGGAAGAGTCACGATGCGGTAATATTTATCTTCCGGGTTCTTTGGGAAATCCCCATCAAGCTGGTAGTCAAGGAGCGCATTGATCCTCTCGCCGGGATTCTCATGGGCATCAAGGGTCGCCTTCCGGGTCTCCGCTCTCGTTGCCCGCTTCGCATACTTGAGCTCAGCAGGAGGATCCCCTCCAAGAACAAGGGTGGCGCTGGTGCCCAGCAGCAGGAGGAGGGTAATCAGTATCCTGGTCTTCATAACGCGCTCTCTGTTCATTGATGTCAATTTTGTTCTCACCTTTGAAAAGCCCTTCACCATGAGATCTCCTCCTCGATACGAGCCTTTCCATTTTCAAGGCCAACGGAAACAAGCAGCTCCTGTTTTCCTCCGGAATCCCGAATGACCACCTTGGAGCCCGGGGACAAGCCGAAGGACAAGAGGAGGTTCCCATTGACCTTGTAGCCCCCTCCGGGTTGAGCTTCAATCTGCCCTGCTGCGGCCCTGAACCAGAGATTAGCTGCTCCCTTGGGGCCCTCAACAGACAGGGTTCGCTTAAAGCTTACGGCCCCTGCGCTTTCAACCGGAGCAGGGTAATCCTCTACCTTGATGCCATTGAAGGAATAAAAGAATGTTGGCTGTCGATGCTTGCCAAGCCTGTACCCACCCATTTTAAAGCCGGCCTTTTTTCCCGACTCGCCGGGCCAGGGGCTTTCAGCGGTCTCAAGGGTCGCAAAAGGCGCACCCTCCACGAGCTTGACTATAGATTGGCCAAGTGGGCCCTGGAAGCCCTGCCCTCTTCCGTTCCGGTGGCGTGAGGCGTCAATAAAGCCTCCCTTCCAGATCATTGCAATGCGCTGAGAGTTCGCGTCGAAGGCCAGGTTGACCTCTTCCGGGTATCCAACACCAATGGCACGAGGGCCACCTCCCTGGATAAAGTGACGGTAAATAAGCGCCTCATCATCGGGAATCAGCTCGTTCCCCACCTTTCTAAGGCCAGA
>CAZTRG010000099.1:0-3712 GCA_964615885.1 uncultured Planctomycetia bacterium
GTGGTGACTTAGAGATTACATATTTGTTACATACTTCCGCTGCAGCGCCCCAGGCCCCCAAAAGAAGAAACCCCGCAAGCCATTTGCCTGCGGGGTTTTGTACTGGTGCGCCCTCAGGGATTCGAACCCCGGACCCGCTGATTAAGAGTCAGCTGCTCTGCCAACTGAGCTAAGAGCGCATGTGTTGTCCTGATAACCCGGTAAACCGGGAGAGCTATTAGAACTTGAAGCTGTTTTCTGTCAAGACCAAGAACTGCGGAAAAGTAAGACCCCTCCGGTAATGTTTTTAGCGGAGGGGTCTTTTTAGACTGGCACGCCCGCCAGGACTCGAACCTGGAACCATTGGCTTCGAAGGCCACTACTCTATCCAATTGAGCTACGGGCGCTTTGATGGCGATACCTTTGCAGTGCGGAATTATAGGTCTTTGGGGCGCGCACTGGAAGCAGGCAACCGGGTCCGGGACTTTAGCTTTTTCCCGTAAATCCGGAGTTTTTTACCTGCCCAAAAACGCTTCGGAAGGAGGGCTGTTCTGCCGAAGAATACTTGTAGCCTCGAGAGGGGATGAGGCAATCAAAGATCATGAACACACAGACTTTTACCACTACCACGGCCACCGGCCGCAGCGAGCTTCACCTGATGCTGGACAACCTGACCAGCATCCTCGACCAGGAGCTCGATCAATCGAGAAAGCTTGCCGGCGTGCTCCGCCGCAGGGTGGAGGCAGAGGACCGCGACGACTTCAATGAGCGCGAGCAGTGCCTCGGAATGGAGAGGGAGATCCTCTCCAGCCTGGCGATGATTGAAGGTGAGCGGGTCTCCGCAATGGGCGAGATCAGCCTGGTGCTGGGCTGCCGCCGTGCCAGGACCATGCGGATCGCCGAGCTGATCCTGTATGTTGAGCCTGAGTACCGCGATGAGCTTCTCGATGTGCGTGACATGATCAGGGACTGCGCCGAGGAGATTGAAGCCCTCAACAGCGCCAACGCCGGCTTCCAGCGCTTCTGTTCGGACGGAATGGATCTCTATATCCGGATGAGCAACGGCGCCCCGGTCGACCTCGAGGAGGTCCTGAACTCAGCCGGCCAGCAAGGCACCGGCGATTCGGAGGAAAAGCTGGAGATCTCGCTGCCCCAGCAGGAGCCCTTTGTCGAGGAGATGCCCAAGGGCATGCAGGCGCTCTTTGACGACCTGTTCGGAGAGGACTGAGGACTTTCTTCCCGGCGGCCCCGGGAGCTCCCAGCCCTGAAAAAAACAGGCCCCATCAAGGACTTGTTTCCTGTCCGATAGCCTGTACAATCCTCCTTTTCCCCTTCAGAGTTCGCGTAACTCTATCTGCAGCTTGGTGATAAACAGGCCTGGCGATCAATGCACTATAAGCTCTTTGTCTTCGATCTGGACGAAACCCTCTGGACGGTTTCAGAGGGGCTTTGCTCCATGCTCAAGCCGCCCTTCAACATGACGGCTCCGGACCGGCTGGAGACCAACGAGGGCTTCTGGATTGAGCTCAAACCGGGAGTCCACAAGCTCTTTGATTTCCTCAAGGAGCAGGAGGTCTATATCTCCCTGGCCAGCCGCAATGACCACAAGCCGACCATGGAAATCCTGTCTGCTTTCGGCCTCTCCGATGGGCTCACCTATCCGCAGATCGGCTGGAAGGCGAAGGAAGACATGCTGAAGATAATCCTCCGCAGGATCAAGAAGCGTGACAAGGTCACGATCAAGCCCGAGGAGGTCTTTTTCCTGGATGACTGGCCGGATAATATCCAGCCCGTCCGGAAATGGGGCGCCACCGCTCTTCTTTACGGCCAGGACGTGCTCAGCCACGATGAGCTGGTCAGCATGCTGCAGTGAAACCGCCTGTTGGGGCTGAGTTTAGCGCTGCAGTGCGCAGGGCTCGTTTCAAACGCTTTCAACACGGCCTTCTACAGGTTATATTGCCCTCATGAATGAGCTGGGATGGATTCTCCAGCTCGTGGGACTCATTATAGTTCCCACGGCTCTTCTCCGGCCCTTTGCCATGGAGGAGTTCGGCATCCTGATGTTCGGGGCCGGGCTTTTCCTGGTTGGCAGGTACCTGGTCAGGGAGGAAGATTGAACCACTGAGGCTTACGGGGAGGTGAAGAGATTTGTCCCGCAAGGATTACCCGGTGAATTCAGAGGACGAAGGCCTGCAGGACAGTGCGCCCGGTGAGGCTGCAGAGTCAGCCTCTTATATGCCGGAGGGAAGCGTCGAGGAGCAGGCCGATGAGCGCAACCTCCGCCCTGCGAGCTTTGATGAGTTCATTGGCCAGGCGCAGGTCGTTGACAACCTGCGAATCGCCGTCAAGGCGGCGCTCGACAGGGGCGAGGCTCTTGACCACATACTGCTCTCGGGCATGCCTGGGCTTGGTAAGACAACGATCGCCATGTTGCTCGGCGCTGAGATGGGGGCAGGTAAAACTCATGTGCTCTCCGGGCCGACCCTGGAGCGCGGCAAGGACGTGGTGGGGACTCTCACCCAGCTCGCCAGCGGCGATATTCTTTTTATCGACGAGGTTCATCGCATGTCCTCCCATGCCGAGGAGTATCTCTACTCGGCCATGGAGGATTTTCGCGTCGACCTGATTATCGACAGCGGTGCGGACTCAAGGAGTATCAAGGTCGACCTGAAGCCCTTCACCCTGGTGGCAGCGACGACGAGGGAGGGGCTGCTCTCCGCTCCCCTGCGCAGCCGTTTCCAGATTGTTGAGAAGCTCGATTGCTACCCTGTGGCCGAGCTGGCGCAGATCATCGAGAGATCAGCCGGGTTGCTGGGTTGCGAGATCAAGTCGGACGCCTGTGATGTGCTTGCCTCCCGCAGCAGGGGGACTCCCCGTTTCGCCAACCGTTTCCTGCGCAGGATCCGTGACGTGGCGCAGAGCCAGGGAGAGTGGAAGAGCGGTGATCCTCTGCGGGTTGACATGGCAGCTGTCAGTGAAGGCCTTGAACGCCTGGGGATCGATGAGAATGGCCTCGACCGGGTGGATCGCAAGATCCTCGCGGTACTCTTCAGCTACAAGGGGGAGGCGGTCGGCCTGAAAACAGTGGCTGCCTCGGTGGGAGAAGAAAAACGAACCATCGAGGAAGTCTACGAGCCTCACCTGATCCGCGAGGGCCTGATCACCCGCACCGCACGCGGCCGCTGCATCACCAGGAAGGCGGGTGAGCTTTATGGTGACCCCTCGAGCCAGCTGAGTTTCGTCTGACCTCTAACCGATTTTCCTTCCGCCCGGTCCTCCGGCCTATGTGCTCCAGCCCTTATCCCTACAGCGCAATCCTGCTCTGTCTGCTGCTCTCTCCTGCAGCCTGCAGGCACCGGGAGGAGGAGCCGGCGCTGGAGCTCGAGCCTGCAGGCCTCGAGATGCGGGTTCGGCTTTTTTCAGCGCCCCGTGTGTTTTTCAGGATGGAAGGGGCTGTCCTGGTGAAGTCGATTGAAGATGGCCGGGTTCTCTTCAGTGGAGAACAGGGAACGGTTGAGGCCGGCTGCGAAGGCCCCCTGGTGAAGATTGCGGGGAGGGTCTTTGATGAGGCCGTCCGGATCGAGAGACTGCTGCCCGGGCCGCAGGAGAAAGCCAGCGTGGTATCAGCCGATCCTCCCGCAGCGCAGGCGGGTGAAGGCAGAGTGCCGGCTCTTCTTCATCGCAGGGGGGCTGATTTCACCCTGTCCCCGGAGGGGGGAGGAGGCACCGCACG
>CAZTRG010000100.1:0-7014 GCA_964615885.1 uncultured Planctomycetia bacterium
CCAAGTCCCAGGCTCTCATCATCGCGGTAAAAGCCGGCATCCACTCCCATCGCGCCTGTGGAGTTCCCGGTCCCATCGTAGGCTACTCCCGCCTCCTCGCCGATCTCCTCGAAGCTTCCATCTCCCTTGTTGCGATAGAGAAAATTTCTCACCGTGTCATTAGCGACAAAAAGATCCAGGTTCCCATCTGCATTGAAATCGAAAGGGATCATTGCGAGCGCCTTGGCCACGGGCTTCCCTGTCGCCCGGTTGAGAACATGGAAGCCCGCTTTTTCGGCCGCCTCGGTGAAGGTTCCGTCCCCATTGTTGAGATAGAAGTAGGGCTGGACTCCCTCGAAATTGGTGGGAGGACCGTAGGCCCGACCGACACCGGTCAACCGGTAGTCGAGGGCCATGTCGATCTTTCTCGACCAGTTGACGTAATTGCAGACGAAGAGATCGAGGACGCCATCATTGTCGCAATCAAAGAAGCCGGCGCTGCTGCTCCAGGTTGATTTGCCGCCGGCTACCGAGGCCGTGTCGGTGACATCCTCGAAACGTCCGCCAAGGTTGCGAAAGAGGCGGTTTTCATTGACCGTCGCTATGAAGAGATCCGGCTTGCCGTCATTGTCATAGTCACCCACCGCCACCCCCATTCCGTAGAGCTTTACAGCCAGGCCACTGGCGACGGTGACATCCTTGAAGAATCCCTTTCCGTCATTGGCATAGAGCCGCAGGGTCGGCACGTCCTCCCCCGCAGCAGCTCCCGGCCAGGGCATGCCGTTCACCAGCAGGATATCCTCGTCCTCGTCCTGGTCGAAATCAAAGAAGGCGCAGCCCGGCCCCATGGTCTCAGGGAGAAGCTTCTCTCCCGTGGCACCGTTGAAGTGAATGAAGTCGATGCCGGAGGCCGCGGTCACGTCGCTGAAGACCACAGGCGGAGCCTCTGCGCTGACATCCTGGGGCTGCGGCAGGACGATCGGCTCCTCACCTGCCTCCTGTTCCACCTTTTCGGGCTGCAGGAGGAGAAAAACCACGCCGACGATTACCAGGATCGCGGCCAGGGCGAAGGCGGAGACCTTCAGCGCCTTGAGGATGACGGTGTCATCACCGGCTACGATTTCGCCTTCAAGCGGCTCTTCTCTTTCGTGCTCTTCGCTCATCTTGATTCCATCGCCCAGGCTAGCTGGTGAACCTTATTTTTCGCCGGCCTTACCCTTCAACTCGTAATTCGCGGCTTTCTGCAGATCATAGATCACGATCGACTCGGCTGCATGGTTGGCAGCCGGATTCTTCGCCCGGTGGGTCGCCACCGAATGATCCCGGGCGTTGTCATCAGGCTTGTATTTCAGGTGCAGGGCCCGGTGTTCAGCGGCGCGTTGTTCAGCTCCCAGCCGGGTCAAGACCAGCGCCAGGTTGTAATGGGCGGTCAGGTTCTCCGGGTCCAGGACAAGTGTCTTCTCAAACCAGCCCACCGCCTCGCGAAGCAGGCGGTCGCGTTCCCCCCTGGCCGCATCGCCGCGCTCCTGCTTGGCTCGCTCAAAAAAGGTCTGGCCGAGCTCGTTGAGCGCCCGGTAGTCCTGGCCAAAATCGAATCCACGCTCCAGGGACCTGGTGTTCACCACGCTGAGGAAATTTTCAATCGCCTTATCGAGGTTGCCATTCTGCTTGTTGACAATCCCGGTAAACCAGCTGACCGTCCAGGGCTGCG
Source organism: uncultured Planctomycetia bacterium (assembly GCA_964615885.1). Lineage (GTDB taxonomy): Bacteria > Planctomycetota > UBA8108 > UBA8108 > UBA8108 > UBA8108. The sequence continues at coordinate 1,691 of CAZTRG010000100.1, forward strand.
CAAGACCCTGATGGGCACTCGCCCGGATCAACGCCTTCCTGGCATCCTCGAGGCGCCCCTCCTTCACGTAGACACGGGCAAGGTTGAGCGGGCCATCGGCCCGGTCGAGCTTCTCAACCTGGGTGAAGGCATCTTCGGCCTGGCGCAGCTCCCCCTTGCGGGCGCCCTTGCTTCCCTTGCGCAGCAGGCCAATCCCGTAATCATTCCAGCGCTGCCAGGCGGGAATTGCGGAAGGCTCTCCCTTCGCCTCCTTCCCGGCAACCGGGAAGCTCAGGCTGTCGACAGCCAGGGTAACAACCGGCAGATCATTCACACGGTCCTCACCGTAGATGTGCTTCAGGTAGGTCGTGTCGAACTTACGGTACTGGAGCTTCGCATCGAGGGTCACCGTGCCGCTGGCATCAGCGGGAACCTTGAAGCTGTAATGGATCACGTCGGCCGCGCCCGGCGGAATCTGGTGGTTGTAGAGAGCAACGAAGATGTCCTGGGCGTTGCGCCGGTCAATCCGGTTGCCCTCGCGGTCGAGCACATAGGCATTGACGAAGTGAGACCAGGGGTCAACCTCCCCCTGCGGCCCCTTGCCGCCGCTTCTCCCGATGCGCTCCTCGCCACTACGGAGCTCAACGTCCAACCAGACCTCGTTGGAATCTGCCGTACCCTGGGTAAAGATATGCCCCATCTTCACCGTCCGGATCACGATCTCCACCAGGTAGGTCTCTCCGGGCTGAAGCGCCGGAACCACCGGGCGAAGTGGAGCGGTCAATTCGCCGTCAATCCGCCCACCTTTCTTGATACCGAAAATATCGAGGCGCATGACCCCATCGAGGAACTCCCGGTGCGCGTCGTTGACCTTCTGAGGCATTCCCAGGAGCTTTGGGATGGCCGTATTGGCGGAGGGAAACTGGTGCCCGTGAATCTTCAGCTCACCCGATGAGTCAAAAATCCCCGCGCCAAAGTCCTCGGAGCTGACCAGGGGCATGTGGCATCCATTACAGTTCGACTCCGCCTTCGGAGGGTAGTAAAAGCTCGTCACCCCATGCCCGGAAACACCGCTGAGATGGTAGGCGTCATAGTGGTTCTGGCCCCTGAGCCACTTGTATTTATTGAGCTCTTCGGGCAGGTGTACCTTGTGACAGGTGCCGCAGAATTCCGGCGTCTTGTGCAGGGGCTTGAGAAAGGTCTTCTTGTGAAAGGCGGGCTTCGCCTTCACCAGCTGTCGGTTCACCCAGCGCAGCAGGCTGTTGTCACTGGCGGCAAAGGGATAGTGCATCGGCTCCTCGATGGTGTAGTCAGCGTTCCCACGCGGGCTGTTGATGTGGGTGATCGCATGACAGACCGTGCAGGTGATCCCCGCGCCCGCAGTCGGATGGCCCTGCAGGTCATTGGCGGGGTCATCGAAGGCCTTGTCATTGTCAAAGGCACCGCTGAAGAATGGCACCGGGTCATGGCATCCGGCACAGAAACGTGACCCATGGACATTGCCATCCCGCTCCATCATCGCCTTGCGAGTCTCTCGAACCGAGAAGAGATAGGCCGGATTGTTGAAGGAGCTGAAGCGATGCATACTGTGGGACCAGCCCTCGTGAGCATCGGCATGACATTCCCGGCAGTAGGCATCCATCATCAACTTACCGGCCGGGATGAAATTTCCTGTCGCGGTTTTCGAGAGAGAGGGCAGAAAGTATTTCGCCCCCGCATCAGGCCCCTCCTCGTTCCATTTGCGCGGATCCTGGTACTGCCAGACGATCATCACCGCCGCGAACACCCCGGCAACCGCGGCGAGTGAGAGTCCCCTGCGCCACTGGATCTTCGGGCCCGCCAGCCGGTGCAGGATGAAAAGCCAGATAACGAAGACGGGGCTCAGCACATGGGCCCAGTAGGCGATATTCCTGATGAGCGGATCCCGGACCTCGATCACCCCATCAACCCGGGTCAGTACAACACCGCTCAGGATCAGCACCACGCCGGTGGCGAAGAGCCCGTAGCCTACCCGCACCGCGATCCTGTTCTTACGATTCCTCGAATTACGAATATGAACAAGACCGAAGACCAGGAAGGGCAGGATCATGAGCACCCCGAGCACCAGGTGCACCAGGAACATGTTGAGGTAAAAATAGTTCTGGATCGTCTGGCCGGTCGACCACTCGGCCACGGTGATTCCCACCAGGTAGGCGCCGTTGATGAAGAGCAGCGCGAAGAGCCCGAGCACGAGGTAGAGCAGCTTTTTCAGGCGTGGCCCCACAGCCGGGACATACCTCTGGGTCCCTGCTCCCTTGCTGTCGGCTGAAGTTCCTTCACTCACCTTTGAAAGCTCCCTGGAAGCTTCACAACAAACAAAAAGATGGAAGCTCTCCGTCCATCTTCTCCAGATGCCTCAACCCTGTCCAAAATACTCGCCCACGGCCCTCCCACCTAACCCATCCAGGTCCGCTCGATGGCTGCAACTCGCTTTTGGATATAAGCTTAGCATCTTAAAGCCCGCCCCCCGGATAGACCAGAACCGTTCCCTGGCGCTGTTTTTCCTTACTACCCTGCACGAATTATCAATACCATTAAGGCCTTCTGAAATTGCCTGAAAGTGCCCACATCACGCGACCTTGAGAAAGATGACAGCAAAACTAAACTGGGGAATTATCGGTACCGGCTTTATCGCGGAAAAATTTGCCGGAGAGCTCCCGCAAGCCCCCGGAGCCGGGCTCGCCGCGGTGGGCTCGCGTAAACTGGAGTCCGCTGAACGCTTCTGCTCCGAATACGGCGGACGGCCCCTGGGCAGCTACGACGAGCTGCTTGCCGAGCCCGGGGTGGAGGCCGTCTACATCTCCCTGCCCAACCACCTGCATCATGAGTGGACCCTGCGGGCCCTTGCCGCCGGCAAGCACGTGCTTTGCGAGAAGCCCATCGCATCCAATGCCGCAGAGGCAGAAGAGATGTTCGAGGCGGCCGAGAAGGCAGGTCTTGTCCTGGTGGAGGCCTTCATGTACCGCTGCCAGCCTGCGGTCAGGGAGTTCATCTCCCGGGTCCAGAATGGAGCGATTGGCGAGGTACGGATCATCAGGACCAACTTCACCTTCAACCGGCCTGCCAGCGACACAGACGCGCGCTACCACGCAGATATGGCCGGAGGCTCTCTGATGGATGTCGGCTGCTACTGCATCAACCTCGCGCGCGCGCTCACCGGCAGTGAGCCGGAGGCCAGCCACGTCACCGCGCACCTCCATTCCAGCGGAGTGGACGACTATGCTGTCGGCTCGCTTGTCTTCGGCGGCGACATCCTCTGCTCCTTTACCTGCGGCATGAGGGTCAACTCCGACCACACCACCTACGTCTGCGGGTCGAAGGGCTATCTCTCGATCGATTTCCCCTGGCTTGGAAGCGGCAGCTTCTCCCTCGTCACAGAGGAGGGTTCCGAGACAACAAGCCTGGAAGCTCCCCTGCCCCACTACGCCCTCGAGGCAGCTACTTTCGCAGAAGTAGTCGGTGGTGAATCGCCTCCCTGGATCAGCAGGAAGGATTCCGTTGGTAATATGCAGGTACTCGATGACCTGAGAAAACAGGCAGGGATACCCTGTTGAGTCCTCCCCGCTGTCTGAAATAATGAAACCTGTCCGGCCCGCCAATGAATCCAGCTCCTGAAAAGCCCAACATCCTCTGGCTCTGCACCGACCAGCAACGCTACGACACCATCACCTCGCTGGGCAACCCGCTCATCAACACCCCCTCGATCGACTCCCTGGTCAGGGACGGCACAGCCTTCACCCGGGCCTATGTCCAGAGTCCCATCTGTGCTCCCAGCCGGGCCTCCTTCCTGACCGGCCGCTACCCACGGACCACCAGGTGCCGCCAGAACGGGCAGGCCATCCCGCCCGGAGAGATCCTGGTCTCGAAGATGTTCCGGGACGCGGGCTATACCTGCGGCCTCGCCGGCAAGCTCCACCTGGCCTCCTGCTCCGATGGACGAGTCGAAGAACGCACCGACGATGGCTACGACATCTTCCACTGGTCCCACCACCCACAGCCTGACTGGCCGGAAAACGCCTACACCCAGTGGTTGAGTGCGAAGGGAAAGACCTGGGAAGAGCTCTACGATGGCCCGGAGACCCCCTACGTAAAACACGGTATTCCCGCCGAATACCACCAGACCACCTGGGCCGCCGAGATGTGCTGCGACTTTATCAGGGAGCAGGCCGGCCAGGAGCCCTGGTTCTTCAGCCTGAACTGCTTTGACCCGCACCACCCCTTTGACCCTCCGGCCGACTACCTCTCGCGCTACAAGCCCGCTGACATGCCCCTGCCGAATTACCGTGAGGGCGAGCTGGAGAACAAGCCCCCCTACCAGAAACTCGACCACGAATGGGCCCACAATGAGCCGGGTTACTTTCACGTCGCGGGAATGAGCGAGGATGACCAGCGCCAGGTCTGCGCCGCCTACTACGCCATGATCGAATTGATCGACGACCAGGTGGGGCGCATCCTCACCACCCTCCAGGAGAGCGGACAGGCCGACAACACCCTCGTCATCTTCATGTCAGACCACGGAGAGATGCTCGGCGACCACGGCATCTACCTCAAGGGCCCCCACTTCTACGAAGCCGTTGTGCATGTGCCGGTGGTCCTGAGATGGCCCGGGAAGATTTGCCCGGGTAAAAGAGCTGACACCTTCATCGAGCTGGTCGATCTCTGCCCGACCCTGCTGGAGGCTGCCGGCCTCGAGATCCCGGAGAGGGTCCAGGGAAAATCCTTCTACCGGGTCTTGACCGGGGAAGCCGGAAACGCATCCCACAGGGACTCGGTCTACTCGGAGTACTACAATGCCTGGACGCACGAGCGCAGCTACGGAACCATGCTCCGCACCGGGAAGGAAAAGATCGTCGTCTACCACGGTGACGAAATCGGCGAGCTCTATGACCTCGAGGAAGACCCCGGTGAATTCAACAATCTCTGGGACGACCCTGGCCACAAGGAAAGAAAGCTGGAGCTTTTGAAGCAGGCCTTTGATCGAAGCGTGTTGACAATGGACCCGACCCCGCCCAGGCTGGGCGCCTTCTGAACCATCGCCAGGATACCCGAGGATCCCCAATGCCATTCAAGCTCTGCCTGAACACCAGCACGATTCGCCCCCAGACCCTGCTGGAGAAGATCCGTCTCACATCGGAGGCCGGCTTCGAGGGCATCGAGCTCTGGATCAACGATGTCTACGAGCATGTCGGCCGCGGCGGAGAGGTCAGCGATGTGGAGAAGGCCCTGGCCGACCACGGCCTCATCGTCCCCTGTATGATCGCCATCCGGGGCTGGGGAGAGGCCTCGGAGCTCGAGTACCCCCTCAT
>CAZTRG010000101.1:0-5721 GCA_964615885.1 uncultured Planctomycetia bacterium
ACACATCGTCGTCTCCAAGGTCCGCAGGAACAGCCCCAGGGCCCTGGACCCATGCATCAAAAGCGGCAACTTCCTCAACAACATTCTCGCCTTCAAAGAAGCACGAGATGCGCGGGCCCATGACGCTGTGCTTTGCACATCAGATGGCTACCTCGCCGAATGCACTACCGCGAATATCTTTCTCGTCAAGGATGGCTTCATCTGGACGCCACGGTCCTGGGGGATTCTCGATGGAATCACCCGGGCGGTACTTTTCGAAGAAGCTGAATCGGCAGGAATACCCATTGGCGAAACCGACATCCCCCCCGAAGCCCTCTTCAATGCCGACGAGGTCTTCATCACCAGCTCGGTGAAAGGAGTCGTCCCGGTTTGCATGGTCAACGGAAGAGGTGTAGGACCTGAAGGGGATTCCGGCGGCGCCCGTGGACCTCTCACCCGCAGGCTCCAGCAGCTTTACCAGCAGCGGATGGAAGCAGAAAGCCGCATGGCCTGCCAGGAGCAACCCGGGGAGAAGAAATCCCCTAGCGCTGATTGAGGCGAAGAAGCTCTTTGCGCAAAGAGAGCCGCCGGCTCCTCGCTGTTTTTCCCTGCCGGGAGGCATGTGACGGAGTCGGGAAAAAACTCGTGTAGGCAAAGAGGGCATACCCCGGCGCCCTGAGTTTCCTGGCGATCCCAATCTGCCGGCGAAGGTCTGTTTCGTTTCTGTACAAATGAGCCCCCAGCCCGGCAATGGTCCGGCTTGCCCCGGCCAGTCCGCTGTCAAGTTTTGCAAGCCCCTCAAACCTCGAATGGTCCAGCTCGTAGTTCATGGGGATGACCTCGTCAATCCAGCCCTTTTCAAGCCAGGTGGGGGAGTCCTGGAAAAAGACCTCCTTCCCCCTTTTGAGGTCGCGGATCACGGCCGCTGAAACAATACACCCCGGATTTGCCTTTCGAACCCGGGAGCTGATCCCGCTCACCACGGAGTTGATCGCCCGGCGGCGAAATTCATCCCAGCGGGCGGGGTAACGGCTTGGAAAGCCGGTGGTCTCCTTCCTGAAAAGACTCAGGGTCAGGTTGTCATAAGGAACCTGGTCGCGCCGGTCGCGGGCAGGAAACACGAACCGAATGTAATCGAGATGGATTCCAGCTACCCGGTACCGCTTCACAATATCTTCAGCCACCGAGGCCACGTGCTCACGCACCTGCAGGTTGCATGGGTTCAACATGGTGTAGTGCTCCGAGAGCCGCCAGGTTTTCCCGGAGCGGTCCTTCAGGAACCAGTCAGGATGGGCATGGAAAAGATGGGTCTTATCAACAGGAGGCACCCGGCCCTTCCACCCGGCGAGGACATTGATCCAGGCATGAAGCTGCAGAGAATTCCGCCCCGCCTCTTGAATGGCGACCTCGAGGGGGTCAAAGCCCGGGTCTTTCCCGCCAAGCTCCTGGGCCCAGGGCTCAAGCCTGGATTTATAAAAAGCATCCGACCTGCCGCGCACCTGGAAATAGATACGATTCAGGCCAAGTGACCTGCAATTGGAAAAAATTTCCCGGATATCTGAGGCTGTTTTATAGTCCCACCGGGTAACCCAGATTGCCCGGATTTCCTGCCCTGGAGCGCCCCTGGCAACAGAGCACACCGAGAGGCCAGAGACCACCAGGGTGAAAACGCAAAGGATTGAATTCCGCATAGCTGTATTCCGTCAATACTGGTCGGCTCAAACCCCACAACAATTTTATCGGCTACAGGGGGGCCAAACTTTAGCCTGCAAGGAGGCTTCCCCGGTGCATAGACAAGCGAAGGGCACTGCGCTATCGTAAGGTCTTAAAGTTAAGGAAAATCAAACATGCCAACCAATCGGATAAGCCTGCCCGGATCCCTGCTGGTCCTGACCCTCTGCTCCTGCGGGGGGAACCCTGACAACCTTCTTCTCGAAATCAACCAGGGCGAAAGCACAACCCGGCGGTATTCCATTGACGAGCTAGGCCGGTTTCTTTCCGAAAGGGAGAAGGAAGGTGAGGCCCCTTCCACGGGAGAGCTGGAAGCCGTTGAGCTCCTCCGTGACATTGCAAGAAGCAGAAACGAAGTTATCGTCAACCGCATGAGAGCTATTTCCGCCCTCAGCCAATTGAACAAGACTGACAATACAGACCTCTTCATCGAGGGCCTTTCCTCGGAGTACTGGGGGATCCGCTGGGAATCAACAAAGGCCTTGTCAGCCCACCCCGGCCCCGGCGCGGTCAAGGCGCTTGTCTCCCGTCTCCGCGTAGAAAAAGAGAGGATCGTCCTGCTGGATACCGTCAAGGCCCTCTCCCTGGCCGGGGGGGAGGAAGCCCTCCAGGCCCTCTTCCTGGTCTACTTCGATGAGTCCTCCCGGTTTTATGACAACAGGATGAAAGCCCATTCAGCCATCTGCCGCCTTACCGGCAAGGAATTCGGCCTCGAAAATACCCATGAATGGCTGAAGTACTACCAGGCAAGGTTTTCCCCCAAGACAGGGGCTGCTACCGGGAAGAAGGAGTAACCTTTGAAGCGCTGGGGGGTTCCCTGTGTCAAGCTGGCCATTGCCGCCGGACTCATTTACTGGCTTGTCCAGCGAGGCGGGCTCTCCCTGGATGGGCTCAGCGAATTCTCCCGGGGCTGGCCCTGGCTGCTGCTGGCACAGCTCCCCTTTGCACTGATTCTTATCATTGCCACTGTGCGGTGGCGTTTATTCCTGCAGGTCCAGGGTCTGCATTACCGATTCCTTGAAATCCAATCCCTGGTTCTTCTCGGGGTCTTCTTTAACCAGGTTCTCATTGGCTCCATTGGCGGAGATGTTGCGAAGGCCTACTACATCTCCAAGGGGACTGCCGAGCGCAAGGCTGCTGCCGTCCTTACCGTTTTCATAGACCGGGCGCTTGGCCTTTTTGTCCTGCTGGTAATTGCCTGCATTGGGACCTTGCTGAATTTTGAGGCCGTCAAAGAAAACCCCATACTCCTGAGCCTGGCTGTGGCCGTCTGGTCCCTGGTTACCGGGGCTCTCCTTGCAGGCTGCCTCTTTTTTTCCCATGGAATCCGCAACCATCCTCTTGCCAGGGGCCTCCTGTCAAAACTCCCTTTCAAGGCTGCGCTCACAAAGGCCTCAGAGGTCCTGTACCTTTACAAATCCCATCCCTCTCTTGTCCTCAAGGCCGTGGGGCTCTCTTTTGCTCTCCATCTCCTCGTTATCCTTACAAACCTTCTCTTCATCAGAGCTCTTTCCCCAGACCAATGGGCCTCACCATTATCCCTTTTCCTGGTCGTCCCGCTTGCCCAGGTCGTCATGGCGATACCCATTACTCCCGGTGGGCTGGGAACCGGAGAGTTCGCCTATAAAGAGCTTTTTCAGCTCTTTGGGATCACAAAAAATGGAGACCTTGTTTCCCTGCTCCAGCGTATGACCTACTGCCTGTGGGGCATTCCTGGCCTCCTGATCTATTTAAGCAGAAGAAAAACAGCTCCCGCTTTGGAGCTGGAAAACCAGCCAGAAGCCCCGTCATTGGAGGAATGAGCCCCCAGGTAATGAATGAAATTCCCTGCCTGGCCGGTTGTCGGGTCCTGCCTGAGGTCGTATTCTTGACAGGGAAGAATTCCACTCATTAACGGGATTTATCAATGTTTGCCCTGAAATTCATTCGCCTGCTTGCCTCCATCGCAATCGAAGCAAGCTATAACATTTTCTGCCTTTCATTCTCCCTGCTGCCCGGGAGAAGAAATGCAATCCAGGAAAAGATGAAAAAAGCCATGTGCAGAATCCGATCCGGCGCCCCCTGCTGGGCCCTTGCCTTTCTCCTCATCTTTGCCGGTGGCTGCTCATCATGCCCACCCGGCAAGCCTCTCGGTGCTGAATTCGAGAGCACCTTTTACCTCCTCAGGGAGACGCAGGACCCAGTCGAGGAGCTCTCCAAGGACCTCTACACCATCTTCGGCCCTGAGTGGGGGGAGTTCATGGACACTATCTGCAGGCTCAGCAACTAGTTCAGGGTCCCCGCCTGCACTCCTCCCCGGAGCTGCCGTTCACGGTAATCTTTTGACCCTGCCGCGCACCATTCTATAATCTCGGCAAGTCCGGCAACGGCAAAAGCCCCGGGCAAGCCCCGGTTGCTATTGAAAAGAAGGTGCCAGAACGTGAGCCTCCATAAAGTTGAAATCAAAAAGATCATCGGCCCTACGCCTAACGGTGCCGCGATCCTTCTTGGCAACGAAGAGAAAACCTTTGTGATCTTTATTGGCTTCTATGAGGCGGCGGCCCTTATACGGGAGATGAACAACGAGAACACTGCCCGCCCTCTCACCCATGAACTGATTCAGAACATCTATATAGGGTTTGGAATAACCGTTAAGAACGTGGTGATCTCCTCCATCATCGCCAACACCTTCTGTGCCACCCTGGTCCTCCAGCAAGAGGTTGAGCAGGATAGTAATGGTGAAGAGTGGGGGGGCAAGCGAAACGAAGTAAGAATCGATGCGAGGCCCAGCGACTGCCTGGTGCTCGCCCTCAAAAGCGAGGTCGACATCCTGGTCAGCGATGAGGTCTTCTCCCAGGTGCAGGATGTCACCCAGATGGCGAAGGAAGTTGAAAGCAACCTTGCTGGAATGCTGGGTGTTCCCGGCGCCGAAGGTGGAAGCACTGGAGGGTTCGGGCTTGGTCCTGCGGAAATCCCGGATGAGCTTCCCGCTGATCTGTTTCCCGAAGGAGGGCCGCCGGATAGCTCATTGGACCTTGGGGAATTAAACCTCGATGATGAGAATGAAGATACAGAACCGGAAAACGAAGACCTTGGAGGCTAATCAGGTGAATCAGGAAAATTTCGGAAATCGTGAAACAGGCGATAGCGCCGCCATCGGCGAAGGCCATCGCAAACGCACAGGCTGGCTGACCCTGGCCATCGTCGGGTTTTTTGGCTTTTCAGTCGGGTTGATTGCCAGCAACTGGCCCGCTGATTCAGCCCACCACCAGGTCAACGGAGCAATCAGCTCTCTTCTCCCGAGCCTCATGGCCCAGACCACCGATGATCTTGGAGATGGAAAATATGCTTACCTTGCCAATAGAAGGACCATATGGGCCATCAATAAGGACAAGGGAAGATTTGCCGGATACCATTTCCGTGAGGATGAAAACCACACGGTAGAGCGCACCAGGGTAACGACCCTGGACCCTAAAATCTTTCCGCCTGCCGACACCATTTACATGCTCAGCGACAGAAACCTCACCGAGGCGCTCTGGGTTTGTAATAAGAAAACCGGCGACGTTCAGCTGTGGACACCAAGAATAGGTGGAGAGGTTAAGGCTGAAAAACCGCTCTCAACATCCCAGGATCTGGAACCCGCCAATTAACAGTGAAGACCCTCATGTCCGATAAACTCAAAGGCAAGAGGTGGGGCGGCTTCATGGTTCGCTTCAAAGGTTTTTCCCCAGCCGGAATCGGCCTGCTCTTCATCCTGTCGGCAATGTTCGGTTGCGCAGCGCCGGCGAAAAAGCCCAGCGCTATTCTCGAGAAATACTTCCCCCAAAAGGACCCCGAAAGCTGCCTTGTGGGTTTTGTGTTCGCGCTTGAAAATCGCAACTGGGACGCCGCCTATTCACGCCTGGCCGACACCACCAAGGAAAAGATCGGCAGGTTCAAATTCAAGTTTGGCTTGCCGCTGGTCAAAGACCCCAAAACCGGAATCCCGGTGCTGGATATCATCACCGAGTCGGTCAGCGACAGAACTCATCT
>CAZTRG010000102.1:0-3540 GCA_964615885.1 uncultured Planctomycetia bacterium
GCGCTGAAGAGAGTCAACATGCCTGAAAGATAACCTCGACCTCCATCAATTTCCAGCAAGGGTTCTCACCCGAAAAAGGGGTTCCCCAAAGACCCGGAAGAGCAGGTAGCGCCCCTCCAAATTCTGTTGACACAAAAGGCCCGATGGAAAAACATGGGGTGGGCAGTTAACAGATTTTGGGTTCAGCTATTCATCGAAAGGCCAGGTCATGAAACGCGCTCTGATTATTGCGCTCTTTACATTTACAACCCTTGCAAGCTTCGGAATCTCCACCTGCGAAGCCGGGGGCACCGAGGGCTCCCGCCAGAAGATTCAATGGCATCTCGACTACATCATCGACGCAGCTGTATTCACCCAGGCCGGCTACCAATTCATCGGCGGCCCCTGGAGCCGGGAAATTGCCCCCTCCCAGGCCAGGATCAACAATCGGCTCAACCGGATCCTCCAGACCACCACCGAAGATGGCCCGGGCTCCATTCTTTACCCCTTGCCAAAGACGCTCCTCCCGGGCGAATACCCCATTGAGATCGTTATTGATATCGGCAGGGCCCCTGACCCCGAGCCTGATCCTGATCCTGATCCCGGCCCTGATCCTGACCCCGGTGGCGGATTCCCCGGCGGCGGCAAACTGCACGCCTTCCGCGCGGCAGGCCTGATTCTCCCTGAGCACCAGGTCATCGTACAAAGCGGCGACCAGGTGGTTGCCTGGGCAGAGGTCACCCCTGAAGGCAGCGCCATCCATCTCGGCGGCGAGCTGGACGAATTCGGCTCGGCCATCAACCCCACCACCTCCATTCAAGGCGAGGGGATCGAGCTCGATGACATGACCCAGGGCAACTTTACCCGCCTTATCTTCCGGCTCTCTACCGAGGGGGCAACCCTCTCTTACCAGTCCGGAGAACCCCGTGACCTCTTCGGACCGGCCTATGAGACCACCAACTTTGACGGACTCGAGAGCGACTACATCGAGCTGGCATCCCTCGACCAGGCTCCCAGCTCGAGCATTGACTCCGTCCGCTTCGCCACCAACGGTGGCGCCAGCGGGATGGTCGGAGTCAACACGATCGCGGTCTTTGGCCACGAGATGCCTGAAGGGGTCGGGCCTTTTATTCGCGGCGACGTCAACAGCGACTCACGAATGGACATTGCTGATGCGGTATTCGTATTCAGCTTCCTCTTTACCGGCGGCGACGGCCCCACCTGCTTGAGCGCCATGAACAGCAACGCCGAGGCCGGAGTCCCCAACCTCACTGCTGGCATCTACCTGCTGAACTACCTGTTTATGGGAGGAGGCCCGCCACCTGCTCCATTCCCCGAATGCGGATCTTCCAGTTTGCCGGAAGACCTGGACCTCGGCTGCGAGGAGCAAGTTTCCTGCCAGTAAGTAAGGACCCAGAATACCGAAAACGGCCGTCTGCTTCTTCAGCGGCCGTTTTTTCGTCGCCCTGTTAAACCAACTTTCCCCCAGGCCTCCACCATGAAAACCTGTACCCTTCCGACAAATTTGAGCCGCCTCGCCTCCGTCCTTCTCTCCCTGGCCGCTGCGGCACTCCTGTTGGGCTGCACGACTCCCCGGCAAAATATTGACGATGGAAGCCCCTTCACCCTGGTTGTCCTCCCGGACACCCAGTGCTATTGCGATACCCGCCATGCCCAGTCGGCAAAAAAGTGGGACAAGATCGACCTCAGGAAATACTTCTTTGCTCAAACTGAATGGATCCGGGACAACGCCGAGAAGCTGAATATCGCCTTTGTCCTGCATGAGGGCGACATCACCCAGACCGACTATGACGAAGAATGGGAAATTGCCCGCAAGGCGATGTCGACCCTCGACGGAAAGGTTCCCTATTGCCTCTGCCTCGGCAACCATGACATGGGCTATCGCAAAACCGGGAACAACGCCAACAGCTATTCCACAGCCAACGACCGGGTGACTGGATTCAACAAGTTCTTCCCCCGGAAAAAATACGCGGGCCTCGATCATTTCGGGGGAACCTTCAATGACACCATGGACAACTCCTGGTGGAAATTCGAGCGCGCCGGCATGAAGTTCCTGATCCTGGCGCTGGAGTTCAAACCCCGCGACGAGGTGCTCGCCTTGGCCGGCAAGGTCACCTCCACGCATCCCGACCACAGGGCCATCGTCCTGACCCACAGCTACCTGGACAGCCGGAACCAGCTTACAAAAAGCGGCTATCCCGTCGAAGGAAACCTCGGCGTGGGAATCTGGAACAAGCTGGTCTCAAAGCACCCGAACATGTTCCTCGTTCTCTGCGGACATGTCCTTGGCGAGGGACTCCTGAGCACCCCCGGGGATGCGGGCAATACGGTCCACCAGGTGCTTTGTGACTACCAGGGTCTCCATAACGGGGGCGAATCCTGGCTGCGCTACATGACCTTCCACCCCGAAGATAACAAGATCGAGGTTTTTACCTTCAACCCATTCCTCGGCACCTATCGTCTCGGCCCGTCCAGCCGTTTCTCACTCAAATACGAGATGAAAGGCGCTCCTGAGCCCTCTAAAGCCCCTTAACCGAACAAACCTCCCTGTTCTGATTTTTTCAGTGCGGAACGTCCCCGGCTTCGCAATACTCGAAGGTGCCGGGCAGGGTTCACGGGGGAACCCGGGGCAGGAAAACATGACCTTGGGTACAAAACAATATGAAGCTTAGAACGATCAACTCTCTCTCCTTACTGACACTCGCGACCCTGGCGATTCCGATCGCCACGGCGAATGGCCAGGAACACGGCTGGATCTTCGACAGGGATCATGTGAGCGGACGAACCGTCAGCGATGCCCACGGCAACCTGGCCGGCTCCATCAGCGGCGAAATCCTCCTTGAGGACCAGCCCGCAGCCCTGGTGCTGAATGGAGAGACCACCCATGTATCGGTAGAAGAAGCCGACGAATCAATGCTCCCGGAGCGCAACATCACCGTCGAGGCCTGGGTTCTCCTCAACAGGGGGACACGCTGGGGCGGAATCATGGGCTATCTTCAGGACAACGGAGATTTTGAGCGCGGCTGGGTTCTCGGCTACGACAATGCCGATTTTGTTTTCGGCCTTTCTACCGATGACGACCTCACCTACATGGACTCCCCTGAGGACTTCACACCCGGAGCCTGGCATCACGTGGTGGGCACCTACGATGGAGACACCATGCGCCTCTATGTCGACGGGGAGCTTGTCGAGACTTCAGGTGCGCGCTCAGGCGACATCGACTACTCCGATGCCAGCTTCACTCTCGGAGCTTACGTAGATGACAACGAGTTCTGGGCGATGGACGGAAAGATTCACGAAGCGATTCTCTACGCAAGCACCCTGAGCGATGAAGAGATCCGCGAAAGATATCTCGCCAAGCGTAACCTCTTCCTCGGTGACGAAGCCAACCCCGGCGGACCCGGCAAGCCCGGAGAGCCCTGCGAAGACATCCAGGAAATCGTTGAGGGCACCTACACAGGTGACACCACGCAGGCAACGGCCAACGGCACGGCCTCCTGCGGAAACTCAGGTGACAGCCCTACCAGGCTCTATCTCTAC
>CAZTRG010000103.1:0-9260 GCA_964615885.1 uncultured Planctomycetia bacterium
GCTCTTTGGTTTCGCTCTGGGCGCCGAATATTTGCCTGTCAACTCCTAAGCTCTTTTTGCGGGTCGTTATCTTCCGGCTCCCCTGAGTCCTTCACCAGCACCACGACCTGCTCATCTTCATGAAGGATTCCGATGCCCGCCCCCTCTCTCCCCATCGCCATCGGCTCGATGCCATCGACTCCCCCGACCAGGGACAAATCAGCCAGGTCTCCGAGCCGTGCCCGGGGAGACACCGGGAGCTTGCCGCTGCGAACCTTTCCGTCGGCAAATAGCGGCCGCAGGCTGCGGCGCGGCAGCTGCGGATAGAGCAGGGCCAGGTACTCGATGACCGTGTAGTCCTCGAAGAAGGGTGGTAATGACAGCTCCAGGTCTTCGTTGCTCATGTTCGCTCAAAATCTGCCGGGAAAAAGGCCGGGTTCACAATGGAAACGGTTGAGAACCCCTCAAGGGAAACAGTATCGTAACCCGTGTAGAACAATCTACCGTTCAAAGATACAGAACCCCGGCCCATCCTGGAGTAATGAAATGAAAGTCCTGATCGCTACTGGTGAATTCGGCGAATGTCTCGAGGTGTATTACGCCGTCCACCGCCTGAGGGAAGAGGAAATCGAGGCGGTTGTCGCCGCGCCCGAAAAAAAACGCCTTCAGCTTGTGGTTCATGATTTCGAACCCGGCTACGACAGCTATACCGAAAAATTCGGCCATACGATCGAGGCAGATATCAGCTACGACGACGTGGACCCGAATGACTACGATGCCATCCTGATCCCCGGCGGGCGGGCCCCTGAAGAGCTTCGCAGGTATCCGAAGGTCCTGAGCATCGTTCGCCACTTCATCCTGCAGGATAAGCTGATCGGCGCCATCTGCCATGGACCGATGCTCCTCTACGCAGCCGGGAGTGTCGAAAATGTGACCCTGACCTGCTACGAGGGAATCCGGACAGAGGTGGAGATGGCAGAGGCCAACTACGTCGACGAAGAGGTCGTGGTTTCCCGGAACTTCGTCACCTCCAGGGGCTGGGGCGATATGGGACCCTTTTTCAAGGCTTTCATAGGCCAGCTCCTGGGCCAACAGGACTAGCTCAGGCGTATCGGGGCGCTTCTGCAGCATGCCAAAGTTGAATATTTTTGCTGCCGGAGCGTCTCAAATAACAGCAGCCCACGGGATAAAGGGAAAATCTGCTGCTTTTCTCTGGTACAAGGGTTAGCTTAGATAAAGACCGGGTTCGGTAGCCGGACCGGCACATTGGAGCGCTCCAGTTGATGCGACACAGGCAACAGAAAAAACCTCTTCCAGCTTGGTTCCTTACGCTCTCTGCAGCTTTATTTG
Organism: uncultured Planctomycetia bacterium; assembly: GCA_964615885.1. GTDB lineage: Bacteria > Planctomycetota > UBA8108 > UBA8108 > UBA8108 > UBA8108. Next base: position 1,330 of record CAZTRG010000103.1, read on the forward strand.
CCTGCCAGGGTGCGCTTTACGCTGACTGGGTGAGCCTTCGAAACGGTGAGCACCTGCGGGGAATCAACCTCGAGAAAACTCGCAAGGGATACCGCTTCACCCTGGAAAACGGCGAGATCACCCAGATTGCCGCCAATGATTTCTTTCACCTCGAAAAGAGTCCTGCCGGTGAACGGGTCACCTTCCGTGGCAGGAAGATCACCCTGAAGAAGAAGATTTCCATCCTGCAGAAGGAGATGGCCCTGCAGCTCGTCTCCCAGATGAGAAACGTGGAGACCTGGGCCCGGGGAGAGCAGGCGGCTAACCGGCTGAAGCTGAAACCGCAGGCCCTCACCGGCAAGCAGGCCGCAAAGGAAGAAAAGGAGCGGGTCATTGTCGGGAACTTTCCCCGCCCCGCCCTGAAGAAGAAAGAAGCCGATCTCGTGGCGCTGGTTGGAAACGGGCTGAAGGCCATGAAGAAACACCAGGGGCTTGACCGCGACAAGCAGGTTCGCACACTGGCAAAAACCCTCTCTGGGAGCCGGCTGGCTGCCGCCAGGAGACTGGCAGCCAGGGAGCTGGGAAAACATTCCGCCCCAGCCGGCCTCACCAGCCTGGCCCGCTCGGCCATGGTGGATGACTACCGCAGCATTCGCGACCAGAGCCTCGCCTCTCTGAGGAAAATTGACGACAAGAATACCGCGATGTACTTCGTTCCGGGGCTCAGAAACGAGAACCCCCATGTGCGAACCCGGGCAGCCAATGCCATCTCTGTTTTCCCCAACCGGGCAGCCGTCCCCGAGCTGCTGACCACCATGCGCATGACCTGGAGCGGCTTCGGGCGCGCCTTCATGATGCAGGTAACCCAGCGCAGCTATATCTCCGATTACGAGCTGGTCTCCGGCGGGACAGGATTTTCCCTGGTCGAGGTGGCAGACCCCGTGGTCAAAACCAACCTCGAAGGAGTCGCACTGGATGTCAAGGTGCGACGGGTGGAGATGGTCGCCAGGGTCAGGGCCCTTCACAAGATCACCGGCCAGGATTTCGGCACCAATGTCAGGGCCTGGGAAAACTGGTGGGAAAAAAACAAGAACAACTGAACCGCCCCGCGGGGCGGTCCTCGAAAACCCCCTGAAGCTACAAGGAGCTCTCAACTTGACTCGAAAGCAGCACTTCTTTTTCTTCCTCTCAACGACCATCGTACTGGGCGGCGCCGCCTTCTTCACCCTCCCCAACCTGCAGAACACTGACGGTTGCGCCTGCATCTCCACTGCGGCAGCACTGGAAGCCGGGGACGATGCCGGAAAGAAAGCCGCGGCGGAAAAGAAATACCCCGAGGCAGACCCTGAAAAAGGTCACATCGAGGGTGTCGTGGTCCTCAAGGGGCCGGCCCCTAAGCTGGAAGCGCTTGCCGGGGTGCCACCCAACAACCGCGACAAGGCTGTCTGTGCTGCTCACTTCAAAGACGAGCGCATCGTGCTTGGAAAAGACAATGCCATCCGCGACGTGGTCCTCACCTTCTCCGACATGAAAAAAAGCCGCAAGCGCCCCAAGGCCCGCACCTTCAAGCTCAACAACAAGGGCTGCCTCTTCGAACCCCACATCGTCGCCATGCCCGTCGGCTCCACCCTCGAGGTCGTCAACTCCGACAGCGTTCTGCACAATACGCGGGCTGTCCTCGAGATGAACTTCAACCGGGCCATCGGCAGTGGCCAGAGCTTCAAGGAGAGAGCCCGCAAGGCGGGCTTTGCCCTGGTCCAGTGTGACTTCCATCCCTGGATGAATGCCCAGATCCATATCCTTCCGCATGAATACTTTGATGTCAGCGACAGCGGCGGCAAGTTCAAGATCATGAACATTCCCCCGGGGACCTACACCCTGGAGGCCCGCCACGAGGTGCTCGCCCCCTTCTTCGTGGAGAAAAAGCCCCGCAAGAAGGTGACCATCAAAAAGGGAGAGACTCTCAAGCTGAACTTCGAGATCGAGGCTCCGAAGAACTAAGGCCGCCTCACTCGGCTCCCTGCTGAATCCAGCTCCTGAGGAGATGCATGTCGTCATCGCCGAGATAGCCGCCATCCAGCGGCATCCGCTCCCCCTCCCCCATCACCGCCGCAGCGAGATGGGTTCCCCTGAGCTTGCGCCAGAGATAGCTGTTGCCCGGCAGGTAGGGGCGGATATGGCGTGGAGCAATCGAGTCGAACTCCGGCCCCGCAGCGTAGACATTGACGATATTGCGCCGGGTCGTCTCGGGGTCGGGATCGACGAGTACGAGACCCCGGGAGGGCCCCGGCTCCTCGTGGCAACCTGTACAGTTGATGGTCCAGATCGGCTGGATTACAGCGGCGTAATCGACCCGGGATTCGACCACCCGGCCTATGGTTCTTGAGATGTTGTTGCTCGTCGTTGAGAAGCTGATCTCGAGGTCGGTGTTACCGACAGTCGGCAACCGGGAGCCGGTAAGCCGCATCGAGTAGCGCCCGTCCTGCCCTGCCACTGGACTGAACCTGGAGGACAGGTTCGCTCCGGCGGGAAAGGGAGGATCCGCCAGCACACTGAGCGAACCAGGATCCACCGCAGGGCCGCCATGGGGATTGGGCCTCGCCTCGATGACAAGATAGCGGCTCTCGCCGGGCCTCACCCGGGGATGGCCACTGCCGGGCTCATGCTGGACAGGTGACCCTGTAACAGAGCCCCCATCCTCGATCCATACAGAGATTTCGGGAGCCTGTGATGACTCAACCCGCAGAACAGCCTCGGCAAGAGGCGATGGCGAGCACGACTGGTCGGTGACCATCGCTCTAAGACGGTAGACCCCGGGACCAGGACTCCAGGCAGCTTCCCCACCCACACGCATGGTGACATGATCCAGGAGGTAGATCCTGTCGCTCCAGGTCTCAACCTCGGTGGCAAACCACGGTGCGAGATTCGTGCCGGCGGCAAGGCCACCGGCTGCAGGATCGCCAAGGTCGGCCTCGCAGCGCACATCGAGGCTCGAGGGATCGGCGCCCACTGCTGCGTCGAAGGAAAAGGGAGTGCGGGTCAGCTCATTCCTGCTTGCAACCACCATGAGCGCAAAGGCAGTGCCCTGCTCTACGACAAACTCCCCTGCCCCGTTCCTCTCCACCGCGGAGCGGTTTCGCTGCCGCACCCCCGGAGCATTGGCCAGGGTCACCAGCAGCTCGGCGCCGGGAGGGTTTTCACCACCCTCCTGCCCGGCCTCGCAGCCCAGCCCATCCTCGGTGGGGTCCGGCCCAGGACAGGTATTGAAGGGAGACGGAGGAGGCAGCTCGCTGCCTCCGAGAAAAAGAAAGTTCAGGATGTAGATGGCGTCGGTCAGGCCCAGGTCGCCATCATCGCTGGCATCGGCTCCATCCTCGCAACCGGGCGCAGCCCCCCCGAGAAAGAGAAAGTTCAGGATGTAGATTGCATCAGAAAGGTCTACATCGCCGTTGAGGTCGGCATCGCCGCGGTAAAACAGCTCCGCCGCCTCCAGGCGCCCGGCGCCAGGCAGGCTGCAGGTCACACACAGCACCGCCACCGTAAATGCCAGCTTGACTGTCTTTTCATGCATGCCGAATTCCTTTTGCTGAAACCTGGCGGAAGCTCCTGTCAAAGCACCGCTCCAGCCAGGGGTCCGCAACACAGGCCGGGAGCCGCTGTCGACTCCCACTGCTATCTTGAACCCCGGCAAGAGGCAGAACACTAAAAAATAATCCCGGAAACCCTGGCCCGGGGCAGACCGACTCTGAAAAAAGAGAATAAACGAGACTTTCCCCGATTCCGGGGTTTCACTTGAGTAGGACAGCAAACCCGGGGCCTGTCGTCCTTCAACAATCTTAATTTTCCCTCGTCACTGACCGGGGCTGCTCGGATTTCCATCCGGTACCCGCAGCCGGGGCAAGTTACAGCCGGTCAATTTTAGAGAGGAAGGACGGTCACATGACTGACCAGACAGCGTTCGTGAAACGCAAGCGGGCTCCTGCCCGTAACCAGCTTCTTTGGGCAGCCGCACTCCTTGCTGCCCTGCTACTACAGAAGGACGGAATCACCCAGGAGGTCGGCGACGGGGCCGGCAACGCAGAGCAGTACTTTCGCCTCGCCCAGTTTCGCCGCGGCGATGTAAATATCGATGGCAGCGTCGATGTGTCCGATGCCCTGGGCATCTTCAACTGGCTCTTCCTCGGTGGCGCTGGAACTCCCTGCGAGAATGCCGCCGACAGCAACAAGGACCTCTCCATTGACCTGACCGATGGAGTCCACATCCTCTCCTACCTTTTCATGGGCGGCACTCCGCCGGCCTCTCCCGGACCGGAGGAGTGCGGGGTGGACCCTGGCGAAGGAGCCTTCTCCTGCGAGTCCTACGATGTCTGCGAAGGCGACCTCCCGCTTATCACCCATGTCCTCAACCGGATCACCTTTGGCCCGACCGAGGAGCTCCTCACCCGCATCCAGACGAAGAACGATCTCCTCGAGTATATCGATGAGCAGCTGGATTTCGATGGCAGCTACGTGCCGGAGGTGGACGAACCGGAGCTCAACAGCTTGATCGAGGCACTGGAGATCGGCTCGGTCCCCCAGGACCGCTTTCGCAACCAGATCATCGAGCGGCTGAAGGCCATGCTGGTGCTCGACGCGACCTACAGCCGCTGGCAGCTGCTCCACAAGCTCACCGTCTTCTGGAACAACCACTTCCATACCGAGGTGGGAACCCTGCGCCAGAATTTCTTCAGCCGCGGGGGCCGCGGAGGAACCGCCACCAGGACCACCGAGGCAATCTTTGCAACCATGGACAGCGACAACTCTGACTTCATCGATGAGGCCGAGTGGAACAGCTTCCAGCAGCTGCACCCCTCACTGGCAGCCTGGAGCAATTTCCGGAGAATCATCGAGGATGGCCAGGTCACCCTCGAAGAATTCATCGACCAGCGCAATATCGCCTGGTGGAAATACCCCAGGGTCCAGGAGCAGCGCGCCATTGCCTCCGTCATGGAGAAGCGGGAATACGATTACTTCCGCCGCAAGGCCTTCGGCAACTTCGCCGACCTGCTGGAGGGCTCAGCCAAGAGCGTTGCGCAGATCATCTATCTCAACAACTACGAGAACGTGGTCTCCGCTCCCAACGAGAACTATGCGAGGGAATACCTCGAGCTCTTCTCTCTCGGCGTCGACCACGTCTACACCCAGCGTGACATCGAGGAGCTCGCCAAGGTGTTCACCGGCTGGAATGCCGGCTGGCACCTGCGCTCACTCTATGACCCCGATGACGTTCTTTTCATCGGCCAGCCTGGGGGCCAGGACTTCCCCCTCAACAACCGCGAGACCGGCCTGGGCAGCTTCAATTTCCCCACCATGGAGCACTGGTCGGACGAGGACTATACCTGGGGATTCCACTTCGGAAATCCCGGCAGGGCGCGCCGCGGACAACCGCCCCCAAGCGGCGATGGTCATGACTGGTCGCGCAAGGACCTCTTCCTCTCGCTCTACGGAGGAGTTGACTCTCTCGGCAATCCTGTATCCCCACTCACCAGCCTGAGCATTCCCGCGAACGAAGATGACCAGACGCCGGCAGCCGCCATGAGCGAATTTGACAATGTCCTGGAGGTGACCGTCAGCCTGCGTGACTGCGCGAAGTTCATCTCGACCAAGCTCATCAACCTCCTGGTCACCGACGAGCTGGCCGACCTCGACAAGACCCGGTCGATGCCTGGTGACCTTCGTGCCTTCTTCGATTCGATCGACCTCAACAGTGATGGAGGGCTCGATGCAGACGAATGGGCGGAGCCAACCCCCGACCTTCCCAACGGCCGTCCGCCGGAAATTTTTGCCGGCCTGGATGTTGATGGGAACAACCTTGTCTCGGCAATGGAGTACCAGGAACCGGACCTCCTCCTGGATGCCATCGAGGCCTGGCAGAGCTCCGGCGGAGAGATCAGGGAGGTCCTCAGGGCCATCCTGTTCTCAGAGGAGTTCCTCAGCCTGAAATTCTACCGGGCCAAGATCAAGGACCCCTTTGAGAACGTTGTGAGCACCCTGAGAGGGCTCGGCGCTGAGCTGAGCCTCCAGAACCTCATCGGTACGGTCTCCGCTATCGAGGCCGCCGGGATGGAGCAATTCCAGTTCTCCGATCCCACCGGCGAATCGGAGATGGGCTTCGACTGGATGCATACCGTTGGACTGCTCGAGAGGTTCAAGTTCGCCAACCTCGCGGCAAATCCTCCCCAGCGCTGGGATGCGCGTGGAGACTGGAACCCGGGTGAGCTCATGAGCCGCTGGCGCCTGACGAACGCCGATTCGGTGGTCGATTACTTCAGCCTCCTGCTCTTTGGCGGCGACGTCCTGGAGGCCCAGAAAGTGCTCGCAGGCTCGACCTATCCAGCAGGCAACAATCCCGAAAACCGCATGCGGTATGCGGTCAGCTACCTCCTCAGCCTGCCGGCCTTTCAAAAACAATAGGAAAGGACCCCGGCTAAGGAGTAAAATCGCATCAACACCTTAACTCTAAGAAGGTAAGCCAATGAACATCGGTAAGAAAACTACAGATCGTCGGCACTTCCTCAAGGCAGGAGCCCTGACCTTTGGAGCGCTCGGAATGGGCAGCATGACGCCCTTCCTGCAGAAATCCCTGGCAGGAGATCTTCCGCCGGGCAAAAAGCTCCTCTTCATTTTCCTGCGCGGAGCGATGGATGCCGTCCAGGCGGTGATTCCCTACGGCGACCAGGGGCGGGGCTCAGCCAAGTCCTACGTCCAGGCCCGTCCGAACATTGGAGTCGACCCGGATGATGCCCATCCCCTGAATAATTTCTGCAGCCTGAATCCCAACCTGCAGGGAGATGCGGCGACCGACCCGAAGGTACTGGACATCTTCAACGGCGAGGTCGATGGCCGGGGAGCCAACCTGGCCTTCCTCCATCGGATCGGCTACCAGAACCAGAACCGGTCCCACTTCTCCAGCCAGCAATTCTGGGAAAACGGGATCCCGGGCAACGTCAAGCTCGAGGAGGGCGTCTTCAACCGCTATATCACCAGCTACCTTGATGAGGACCGGCCTCTGCAGGCGGCAACCCTCAGCGGCAACCAGGTTGTCCTGATGAAAGGCGAGACCCTGATCCCGGTGATCAGCAACGTCGACAGCCTCCAGCTGGCCAGCAATGTCGAGCTCGGGACCTTCCCCACGGCCGACAATCCACTCGGCACTGGCCTCAAGGGAGCCTATGGCCAGACCGGCTACAACCAGGGGATCAAGTACAACAAGAAGACCTACGACACCGGAAAGGCCCTGCTGAACAATCTCCAGTTCTTCCAGGATAATGTCCTCAACAGGCCCTACTTTCCCAGCCCCGCGGCCACGCCCTACTTCGATGCGATCGGCAACAATGGCTTCAGGAGCAATATCCGTGACAGCGCCCGGCTGCTCAAGCAGATCGATGACATCCAGATCGTCGGCTGCAACCAGGGCGGCTACGACACCCACGGCGGCGAAGACACCCGCTTCCCGGCGCTCATGCGCGATCTCGGGCTCGCGCTGACGGGGCTCTACCATGATCTCGCCGATATCTGGGACGACGTCCTGGTTGTCACCATGTCGGAATTCGGCCGCACCAGCCAGGAAAACGGCAACCGCGGAACCGATCACGGAGAGGCCTCTCTCTGCTTTGCCATGGGCGGCGCGGTCAACGGGGGTGTCTACAACTGCAACCGCAACAACTGGTCCAATGGAGCTCTCTTCAGCACCTCCAACGGTCGCTACGTCGCTCACCGCAGCGACTACCGGAACGTCTACAACGAGATCCTCAGCAGGCACCTCGGAGATCCTGACGACCAGATGGATTCGATCATTCCTGACTATGCCAGACTGGTCAACTCTGACCGGAACGGCTATTTCGATCCGCTGAATTTCCTCAGCGCCTGATCTTCGGCGCTCGCTGGAAAGGCCTTGCGCCCGGCTTTTAACC
>CAZTRG010000104.1:0-4054 GCA_964615885.1 uncultured Planctomycetia bacterium
GCGGGTGATTTCCAGCTACACGTTTTACGACCGGGAGATCGGCGTGTCCGCGTGGACCTCGCCCACGGCCAAGCCGGGCGAAATCTTCTACTATTACGACCCCATCCACCGCCTGCCGGAGGATGGCCAAGCGCTCTGGGCCAACGAGGCCGAGATCAGACGCCGCTTGGCCAAGTTCAAGGCCAAATCCGAGGCCAAGGCCGAAGCATCCCGGATGTAACCGGGTCACTTGGCCAAGCGCTTGGCCAGTTGCTGGACGGTCGGCAGCTTGGCCAAGTCCTTCTCCTTAAAGTGCATATACACTGCGCGATTCCACAAGTGAGGAAGGAACAAGTGAATAGTGCCATCGTCGATCACGGCATCCATGTAGGATGAGTTATGATTGAACCAGCCGTTCTTCGCCGGGTTAGAGCGGGTAGCGTTGGTGAAGAGAAAACGAGGCTCGGTCCAATTGAAGCCACCGTCTTTTGACAGCGACACCCAGATCTCCGATCGATCCTTCATGCCGTCCATTTTTCCGGTCAGTCCAACGTACTGTGTGTTGATGTGGCGGTTATGGAAAAAGGTGATCAGCGTTTTGCCATCGCTTAGGTGGAACACCATTGGCGGTGCATCGGGATGAACGAGAGATGACGCCCTGGGATCAGCCCAAGTTTTGCCGTCATCCGTGCTGCGCGATTCCCAGATGCGACCGGTCGGTGTTCTCGCCATAAAATAAACCTCACCATTACCAAGCGAGATCGGCCGCCCCTCGTCCATGCGACTGTATTTCGCAGAAAACCAACCGTCCGGGCGCACCCCGGGAAGCAACGTCCATGACTTACCCTTGTCATCGCTTCGTAGGATGTACTGGCGCGTGATGAGTGGGTTCTTCGACCAATCAGCTGCGTGGGAGCCGAGAATCCACGCGCCGGAATCGGTCTCGCACATGCGGGTGACCGACATGCCGAGGAAACCCGGATCATTCTTTGGCTTGATCAAAGTGACCTTGCTCCAAGTGTGGCCGTCGTCGTCCGACCAGCGGAAGCCGATCGGTGTATTTTCATGTCTGCCCTTATCACGACTGTACTTGCTCGGGATTGGTTGAGTGCCAAAGGCGTAAATTCGCTTGCTGCCACGTGGGATCAGCGGGATGAGGCCATGTTGGCTGTAATCGATGTCAAACGCGATCGAGGGACCTTTCCATGTCTCGCCGTTGTTACTGGATCGGTAGGCGATCATGTCGTTGACCTTGCCACCGCCTGCGGCGTAGTGGTTGCCCTCCGGAAACATCAGCAGCAAATCGCCTTTCGGGGTTCGGACACCACGGGTCTCGAATAGCCCCCGTAATCCTTTTCGGGCCGTGTGCAGCACCTGACCCTTCAATACACGGTGCCGCAGGAGTCCAAGTTTCGTATCTGCAACAAAGCCGCGGGGCGGCTTGCCCAAACTGACCTTGAGCGGATTCTTCACCCCGATCGAAAGTTCTTCGACCAGTTGTGTTTCAGCCCTCACGCCCGTTTCGGCGTATAAAACAACCAGTAAGGCAGCCATTACGGGGCAAATCAAAACAAACGGTTTCATTGGCGGCAGACGTTCGTTTGAAAGTCCGCATTTTTCAAGCGATTTAAGCGGAACAACCCATCCGCTTGGCCAAGCGCGGCTTGCCGCTTGGCCAAGCAGGACTAACCATCCCCGCCGATTTTTACCATGCCAGACGAACTGAATTTTTTACCGAGTTTGACCGGCTCATTTGCCAAGCCGGCCGCCGAGAATCCTACCGTGGAGATGGTCGAGGCTGCCTACCGGCACCACGGCCTGCACTGGCGTTACATCAACACAGAGGTCGGGCCGGAGAACCTTGGCGAGGCGGTGGCCGGGGCGCGGGCGATGAACTGGGCCGGTTTCTACTGCTCGCTGCCAAACAAGGTTGAGGTGCTTCAACGCATCGACGGTCTAGGCGAATCTGCCTCAGTGATCGGTGCGGTGAACTGTGTCGTGCGCAGGGGCGAACAACTCATTGGCGAGAACACGGACGGCAAGGGCTTTCTAAAATCGCTCGAGGAGATTGTTGATCCCGCTGGGAAACGGATCGTGATGTTTGGCGCCGGTGGTGCGGCCCGGGCGATCGGGGTCGAGGTGGCGTTGGCCGGGGCGAGGCAGATCACCATCGTGAACCGTTCCGAGGAACGTGGTAAGGAACTGATGGCACTGGTCAACGACAAAACCCCTGCCGAGGCAGCATTTGAAAAATGGGACGGCGACCACTCGGTGACCGACGTCGTGGACGTCGTGATCAACGCCACGTCGATCGGGCTTTATCCTGATGTCGATGCACGGCTGGCGCTTAACCTCGATTCGCTGTCCGCAGATATGGTGGTGGCGGATGTGATCCCAAATCCACCCCAAACCCGCCTAATCAGGGACGCGGAGGCACGCGGCTGCAAGGTTCTCGACGGTCTGGGCATGCTGGTGAACCAAGGTATCACCGGCATCGAGTACTGGACCGGCGTGACCGTGGATGGCTGCGTGATGCGCGCCCGCCTCGAGGAGTTGTTCGGCGTCTGACCATTTTCGACTTTCACCGGGGCGAACCGCTCCGTAACATCGCGCAACGGCTTAAGCAAAATGAAACTGGGAATGATTAATTCGGCTTGGGAACAGCACGGCATTGGGCTCGTGGATGGCCTCAGGAAAACCAAGGAACTGGGTTTCGACTGTGTTGATATTTTTGAGGATCCGATGGAACCGGGAGCCAACGAGCGCATTGCGACCATCAAGCAGACCTGCGATGAGGTTGAGCTGCCGATCATCAGCGTAGTCGGGGTGAGTGTTGGCCTCGTGGATTTCAACCCGTCGGTGCAACGCTTCCACGTCGATCGCTGCAAACGCTATCTCGACATGGGCGCAACGTTCGGCGCGAAAAACTACCTGCTCGTGATCGGCGAATACATTTGGCAGAAGGAAGTCATCCCACCGGAGGAACAGTGGAACTTCGCCGTCGAGAACTGCAGGCTCCTCGGCGACTACGCCGGCGAACGCGACCTCGAGATCGTCATCGAGTTGGAGCCGTTCCACATGTCGCTCGTCAACACCATCGGCGAGATGGATCGATTCCTGACCGATGTCGACAATCCGGCTGTCAAGGCGAACATCGACATCAGCCACATGGTGTTGAGCGACAGTCCGCCCGAGAGCCTCGCCTCGCTGAAGGGCCGCGCCGGGCACGTGCATATTTCCGACTGCGACGGCAAGGTGCACGGCGACCTGCCGCCGGGCCGGGGCGTGGTGCCGTTCGAAGGCTACCTGAGGGCAATCAAGGATCTGGAATTTGACGGCGCGATCAGCCTCGAGCTCGAGTACGCGCCCGATCCCTCCCAAATTGTCGAGTGGGTCACCGAGGCCTACTCCGCCACGGATCGCTTGATGTCGGCGGTCGATTTGCGAAACTGACCCGTATGTCTGACGACTGGAAAACCCGATTCCGCGATTTGTACCAGGCTGCGCAGGCGCGCTACCGCGCTGGACGCACCACCACCACAACGATCTTCGAGCCGGACGAGGTTTATTTCCTTGCCACGATCGGCTGCTCCTCGCGGGAGCTGTTTGACTTCGTGGAGGACAGCATCAACTGGGACGACGTCGAGTACGATCAGGTCGAGGGCGTCACGGAATTGCGGCGTGATCATTTCGTGAACACGCTCGGCAGTGAATCGGCCGTGACCAAGATCGATCCCGAAAAAATCCCGGCCAAGACGGATGAGGTCGATGGTATCGCCTGGTTGCCGCGCCTCATCGTCAAGGCCCGCGCCAAGCTCGCCGGCCAATTGCCGCCCGAGTTGATGTACGGCTGCGGCGGTGACCGGCCATTCCTGCGCGAGCACAACTCCAGCCTCGTCGACTTCCTGCGCGTCACGCTCGAGGCCGGCGATGACGACCGCGCGATCATCGACTACCTCAAGGCCTGCGCGGCCAAGGGCTGACTTGTCCCCCGGGCCCATTGCCACGCCAAAAGACCAACGGCCAGATCCGGCTTCGCGGCGTCCGCCACAATAACCTCAAGAATCTCGACCTC
>CAZTRG010000105.1:0-3360 GCA_964615885.1 uncultured Planctomycetia bacterium
TGAGCAGGATTCCGGGCGCAGGTTTCACCCCGGTGAGCTTGTCGAGGTGGATGTCAGCGGGGAATACCTGGCAGGTCTGCCGGCCAGGAACGTTCCCGTGGAGTTGATCTGGTCGGTTTCGCAGGGCTCTTTCAATCCTCCAGGGGGCCTGGCTGCCGGCTATGTTTTCGGTGATCCGGCCATTCAGCCCCTCTACATGAAGGGTGTTTTCGGCAGCTCAGAACTCGACAAGGCAGGCAAGGCGAGTTTCGAGGTCAAGATTCCCATTATCGAGAGTGATCGACCACTGGTGTTCACGCTCGAGGCCCGGGCTCTGGATACAAGCGGCCGGGGAGTCCGTTCGACGCTTGACCTGGTTGTAGATTCGGCCCCGTTTTATATTGGCCTGCGGAAGGGCTTCAAAGGCAATCCGAGACCGGGTGTTCCTGCTGCGTTCAAATGCATAGCATTGAAGGAAAACGGCGAGGTGGCCCCGCTGGATGTGCTTGAGCTGGTGCTGAGCCGGATTGAGTGGAGTACGGTGGTGGAGCGGGATTCCAACGGCCGAAACCGCTACCGGTCCAAGCGGGAGGTCTATGAAATTGAGAGTCGCAAGGTGGAGCTCAGCGATGGGCAGGGAGAGATTCAGCTTTCCTTCCCCAATGGAGGCAATTACCGGGTGGCTCTGCGGGATGAGCCCAGCAACCGCCTGGCTGCGGTGGAGGTCAACGTTCGGGCACCCAACTGGTATGGCTGGAGTGGCAGCAAGAAGATGGATAAACCTGAGTTGCTCGAGATTGAGGTGCTCTCAAAGCTTCTCTATCCGGGTGAAGAGGCCCGGGCGCTGATTCGCTCGCCCTTCCCGGGCACCCTCCTGTTGACCACGGAGACTGACCAGGTGCTCACCCACCGGGTCATTGAGATGAAGACGAATCACATGGAGGTCACGGTTCCTGTTCCGGATATTCCCTTTGGCAATGCCTATGTGTCGGCCTCGGTGATTCGCGGTGTTGACCCGACGCAGAAATGGCGCCCGCATCGCGCCTATGGAATAGCGCCCCTGTGGATTGATTACAGCGGGAGACAGCTGCTGGTCAGTCTGCAGGCGCCCTCCCGTCTGCTCCCGGGAGATTCCTCCGCAACCCTGGTAAGGGTCGCGGGACAGGATGGGGAGCCGGTTGAAGCGCAGGTAAGCCTGGCCCTTGTGGATGAAGGAATCCTGTCCTGGACAAAGCACCCGACCCCGGACCCCTGGAGCTATTTCTACGGCCGCCAGCGCGCCCACGGAGTCACCCACCGCGATCTCTACAGCAGGTTTCTCCCCGAGGCAGGGGTGGACGCGAGGCCGGCAAGGCCGGGTGGTGGAGCGGAGTCCCCTGCAGGCCATGCCCGGCGGCTCAATCCCGTCAAGGCGAAGCGTTTTCGCTGCGCGGCTCTCTGGCTGGGTACTTTTTCTACCGCTGCCGACGGCAGTGTGCTTGCGGCCTTTGACCTGCCGCAGTTCTCCGGCGAGATGAGGCTCATGGCGATTGCTCATTCGGGATCGAATTTCGGTTCTTCGGAGGACTACATCAAGATCAGGTCGCCGCTGCACCTCGAGCTGGGGCTGCCCCGTTTTCTTGCTCCAGGCGACCGGTTTATTTCGGCGGTTGATGTGTTCAATGACACCGGTGTGCGGGGGATCGCGGAGATTGACTGGGAGCTGTCCGGGCCGCTTGAGCGCTCTGCCCAGGCCGTCACCGATCTCGCCTTCGCCTCGCCCCATACTCGTGAGGTTGGGCTGGATATCGGCAGCTCCCGCCGCCTGTTCCAGGGGATTCGTGCCCTCGACAGCGCCGGCGTGGCGCTGGCCCGGATCAGCGCACGCCTGGGGAATCAACAATCAGAGGTGAAGGTCGAGCTGCCGGTGCGTCCTGCAGTTCCGCTGCAGGTCAAAACCCGCTCCGGTACGATTACGGCTTCTGAGCCGCTCAAGCTCGAGCTGGGTGACCTGGCCATGCCGGGAACCGCCCGGCACAAGATCTGCTTCTCTCCGATGCCGGGCATCGACCTCCTCGGTTCTCTGCATTATCTCATCAAGTATCCCCACGGCTGCCTCGAGCAGACCACCTCCAGTGTATTTCCGCTGGTCTATCTCAAGGACCTCGGAGGAATGCTCGACCTTCAATATGGCAGGAAAAAAACCTTCATCGGTAACCGGGCGGCGGAGATTGATGTTTTCATCCAGGCTGGAATTCAGCGGATCATGAGCATGCGCACCAGCGGGGGCTGGCTCTCGATGTGGCCCGGTGGCCAAAGGCCCTGGCTTTGGGCGACCGTTTACGCAACCCACTTCCTGGTGGAGGCTAAAAAATCCGGTATCGAGGTTCCTGAGCCAGCTCTCTCCGAGATTCTTAATGTCCTCGCCCGCAAGGTCAAGGCTGGCGGGCAGTCCAACGCCCTGCTCTCAGCCTATGCGGTTTATGTTCTGGCCCTGGCAGGCAGGGATGATGGCCTCGAGGACCAGATCTCCTCGGCGCTGGAGCATCATGACACCAGTCACTATTCCGCGGCCCAGACCCGGTTCCTGCTGGGCGCTGCGCTCTCGGCTCTTGGCCGGCAGCAGAAGGCGCGCACTGTTCTCGGTGAGGAGCTTCCGCCGCCCTCGACCGAACGCCAGACCAAGTCTTCCCTGAGCTCTCCTCCCCGCGAGGCTGCCCTGCTGCTTTCAGCGCTGCTTGAGGTCGATCCTGCCAGCCCCCAGGTTGCGGCACTGGTGGAAAGGCTCAATGGTTACAGGGTCGAGAATCGCTGGGGCAATACCCAGGAAAACGCTTTTGCGATCCTGGCCCTGGGGAAATACGCGAGGCAGAGGGCTGCTTCGGGTTCCAATTACACCGCCTCACTTCGTGTGGCCGGTGCTGACCTGGTTGTCCTGGAGGCCGGCGAGAGCGAGGTCATCGAGGGCGATTATTCCGGCGAGACGATCGAGGTAAGCATGGAGGGAGATGGCCACCTGAACTGGTTCCTTGTTGAGGAGGGAGTCCCTCTCAATGGGGTTAGTGAGCCGATTGACCAGGGCCTTGCTGTTCGTCGCAGGTACCTCGATGGAGATGGTAAAGAGATTCCGGATGGAACTGTCAGGCAGGGTGATGTTGTCCAGGTGGAGCTGAGTCTTCAATCGTCCAGGGCCTTGTCGAATCTCGTCATTACCGACCTTCTGCCTGCCGGCCTGGAAGTTGAGAACCCACGGCTTTCACCCCAGGTGAAGGTGCCGGTTTTGAAAAAAGGGGAAAGGAAGGCTTCCGGGCCTGCGCAGATCGTAACCGCGCATATGGATATCCGGGATGACCGGGTACTCCTCTATGTTCCTTCCTTCAGGGGCGAGGGGGTTTACCGCTT
>CAZTRG010000106.1:0-5009 GCA_964615885.1 uncultured Planctomycetia bacterium
GATGGTTAGATTGCAGCAGGCTGTTGTTTTTTACCCGCAGCAGGCTCTGCAAGGTGAAGAGAAATATTTCCCTGCAAGACCGAGGTAAGGAAGAAACCCCATGAGAATCTCTCGAAGAAAGTTCCTGAAGGCCAAGGGAGCCCTGCTCACGCTGCCGTTTCTGCATTCCATTCCAGGGGCGCTTGCCGATGCAGGCAAAAAGCCCGGTAAGCCCTCGAAGAAGCTGGTGGTCATGTATGTCCCCAACGGAATTGTGCGCCGTTGTTTCTTCCCCGGTGAAGAGGAGGGAGTGCTGCCCGGTTTTGTCGGCGGCTTCAATGCCGACAAGTTCAAGAACCAGAAGAGGATCCAGAACAAGCCCGGCATTTATCCCCTGGAGCTGACCTCTACCATGAAGCCCCTGGCTGACCTCGCGGGGGATGTCTCCCTGGTCACCGGTCTCGACCGGACCTTCAAGAACGGGCAGGACGTTCACGCCCAGGGCGCCTCCTGTTACCTGACGAGCCTCTCGCCGGTGCAGGCCGCTGAGCAGAAGATCAGGCATCCCAATGGAAGAAGTCTTGACCAGGTGATTGGTGACCAGGTAGGCCACTCAACGGCCTTCAAGACCCTCGAGATCAGCTGCAATGGATTCAAGGCCGGCAAAGAGGACATTTATTTCAACAACATCTCCTGGTACGGGCCGGGCAAGATCGCCCCCTCCATCAAGGATCCCAAGAAGCTCTACGAGAGGCTGTTCATGGCGGACAGCAAGTACCGTGAGCACCTCGAGGACGTTACCAGCCTGGTACTCGCCGATGCGAAGACGCTGTCGAATAAGCTCGGGCGGGAGGACCAGCGAACACTCGATGAGTTCATGAGCATGGTTCGCAATATCGAGATCCGGATCTCGAAGATGCAGAAGATGATCACCAACTCCAACCTCAAGAAGCCTGTCGATGAGGTCCTGCCCCGTGGCGAGTACATCCGGCTGCAGGCCGATCTGATGATTCTCGCTTTCCAGATGGGTCTTACCAATATCTGTACCTTCATGATCGGGCCGGAGCGCTGGGATGCCACGCTGATGTATGAAGGCGTTTTCGACAAGCCGGTTCAGCATCACAACATGACCCACAACCAGAAGGGTAATGGCTATAAAGAGGTGCAGAAGATCGACATCTTCCACATGGAGCAATACGCCTATATGCTCTCGCGGATGAAGGCGGTCAAGGAGTCTGACGGCAGCTCCATGCTGGATAACTCGATTGTCACCTACGGAGCGGCCCTCGGAGATGGGGCCACGCACCAGTACTTTGACCTGCCGCTGATTGTTGCCGGCAAGGCCCAGGGCCAGGTCAAGCAGGGACGGTTTATCAGGTGCAAGAGCGGCACCCTGAACTCCAATATGTGGTTGTCGATCGCCCAGCTCATGGGGCTGGAGATTGATTCCTTTGCTGACAGCACGGGCCTTGTTTCAGACATGTGGACCTGAGGTCGTCCAATGCAAGCAAACAAGCGTACCTGTTGCAGTTTCCTTCTGCTTATATTCCTGGGTGGCCTGGGAACGAGCCAGGCGGCCGAGGACTTTGACAGCTTCCTGAGACCCCTTTTTGCGGCCAAGTGCTTCAAGTGCCATGGTGGAGGGAAGAAGGTCAAGGGGAAGGTCCATCTCAAGGAAATCCTGACCCAGAAGGACTTCCTTGCCAGGCCGGAGCTGATCAAGGAATTGATCGAGGTCATCGATGGCAACGATATGCCGCCGGAGGATGAGCCCGGGCTTGAGAAGGGGGACCGTCCAAAGCTCCTCAAGGTGCTGAAGAAGATGCTGGCGCAGGCGACCTCCGGCAAGGAGGTGGGCCGGGCCCCGGCCAGGCGCCTGAATCGTTTCCAGTACAACAACTCGGTCAGGGACCTGTTCCGGCTGAAGAAGGATGTTTTCAGGCTGCCGGAGAAGCTGATGACCCGCCAGGGGAATTACCTCGACCCCAAGGTGGTGAAGATGCCGGAAAAGGTGGAGGCGGCCTGCCTCTCGCTTGTCGAAGAGGGTGGCTTTAAAAATGTCGCTGCCTTTCCGAAAGATCTTCGCGCGGCGCATGGCTTTGACAACCAGGCCAACCAGCTGACGCTCTCTCCGCTGCTGCTGGATGCTTTCCTGAGGCTCAGTGTTTCAATCCTCGAGAGTCCCGACTTTACCCCGCAGAATGTCGGGGCCTGGGACGAGCTCTTCAAGGAGCCTCCGGCCGGTGCCGACCTGGAGGTGGAGGTCAAGAGGCGGCTGGAGTCCTTTCTCATGGGCGCCTTTCGGGGAGCTCCTGGAAGGGATACCCTCAAGAGATACACGAACTACAGCCTCTCAAAGATCAAGCAGGGGGCCTCCTTTACAGCCGCGATGAAGAAGGTAGCATCTGCAGCGCTCTCTTCGCCCTTGTTTCTCTACCGCTACAGCTCTGAAAAGGACAAAGGCGGCCAGCTGGAGCTCGCCTCGAACCTCTCCTTCTTCCTCTGGGGAAGCAGTCCTGACCTGGAGCTTCTGCGCCTGGCTGAAAGCGGCGAGCTGGCAAAACCCGCAACGCTGCAGAAGACCATGGACCGGATGCTGGCCGACCCGAAGATCGAGAGGTTTCTCGATACCTTCCCCGTGCAGTGGATGCAGCTGGAGAACCTCCTGGCGGTGCCGCCGGACCCGAAGAAGCATCGCCTGTTCACCCTCGATAAGAACAATCCGGCGAGCCTGCAGATGGTTCTTGAGCCGCTGCTGCTCTTTGATGCGGTCTTCGTTGAAAACCGGCCGATTGTTGATCTCATCTCCCCGGAGTTCAGCTACCAGAGTGATTTTCTCAAGACCTGGTACACCTCCGACCTGAAGGCTCCCAAAATCGATAACAGCCAGCGTGCTGAGCAGAATCGAGCCTGGGGAAAGCAGCGAAAAGAGCTGGCTGCGGCCATCAAGACAGCCCGTTCAGACCTGGACGGCTTGATCAAGCCGGTCAGGGAGCGGCTTCTTGCCAAGCGGAAGAAAGAAATTGGTGCCGGCAAATCGGTCGATCTGAGGCCCTACGCGGCCTGGGAGTTTAACGGCGATCTGAAGTGTTCCCTCAATTCGCTCCACCTGAAGGCCCACGGTAAGGTTCAGCATAAGGATGGCATGGTCGTCCTCAATAAGTCCTACCTGCAGAGCCCGAACCTTGCCACCGACCTGAAGGCGAAGACTCTCGAGGTCTGGTTCAAGATTCCTGATGTGAACCAGAGAGGCGGCGGGGTGATGGGGACCCAGGGCCCTGGCGACTTCTTTGACACCATCGTTCTTGGTGAGAGAAAGCCCCGGCACTGGATCTCCGGGAGTGAGCGCTTCAATCGCACCCTGGACTTCCCCGGCTCTACCCCGGAGGAAAAACCCAACCAGCTGCTGCACCTGGCCATGGTCTACCGCGCCAATGGCGACACCCTGCTTTACCGCAACGGCAAGCCCTACGGCAAGCCCTTCCGCAAGGGGCGGTCGACCTTTCCGAAGAACAAGAGCTCGATCATCTTTGGCCTGCGCCACCTTCCCGCCGGCGGCAACAAGTACCTCTCCCTCAGTATTGACAAGGCGCGTTTCTATGACCGTGCCCTGACCGCGGAGGAGGTCGCTGCCTCGAGCTCCGGTACCAGTCTCTATATTTCCGGCAGGGACTTTGAGAATGCGCTGACTGCAGAGCAGAGAAAGAAGAGGGATGAGCTGGACCGGACCATCCGGCAAACAGAGGTCGCCCTGAAGAGGGTTCCCAAGGACCATGACCTGCGCAAACCCCAGCAGGATGCCCAGCGCCGTTTCGATGATGAGATCCGCAACAAGCTGCGCTCAAGAAGCTTCCAGCGTGTGGCGGCGAAGGATCCGCGTTATGGAGGGGTGATTACCAGCGCCGCCATGCTGAGCATGACTTCCGGTCCCCGTCGAACCCATCCCATTGCCCGGGGAGCCTGGATTATCGAGGTGATCCTCAATGATCCACCACCTCCACCGCCGAATGATGTGCCTCCCCTGAATGAAGATGACGGCCCTCAGAACCTGACCATCAGAGAGAAGTTTGCCAAGCACAGGGAGAACCCGGATTGCGCCGGTTGCCATTCACGGCTGGATCCCCTGGGCTTTGCCCTCGAGAACTTCGATATCACGGGGCGGTGGCGCGACAAGTATGAAAACGGCAGAAAGGTCGACCCGAGCGGCAAGCTGATGAAGAAACATGAATTTGACGGGATTGTCCGGTTCAAGGAAGCCCTGGTCAAAGAGAAGCGGCGTTTTGCCAGGGCCTTTACGGCTCACCTGCTGAGATTTGCTCTCTCAAGGGAGCTTCGCCCGGTAGATTCACTCACGGTTGACGCTATTGTCGAGAAGGCAGCGAAAGAGGACTTCAAGCTGAAGTCCCTGATCAGGGAGGTTGTCCTCAGCGACAGCTTTCTGCAGAAGAGTTGAGGCGGGGTATTTACCCGGCGAAAAACCATCTGCAGTGAAGTACGGATATTACTGAAATCGAAGGGCAGGGAATCCTGCAGATCCTGGAGTTATAAAATGAGCAGTCCCAATAAAAGAATTCTTTCACTTGGTATGATCCTTTTCCTCCTGGGGGCTTCCTCCCCGGTGAGTGCCCAGGGGCTGAACATTCCCAGGCCTGGTAATGTGGTTGTCCTGCCGGCCCCGGGAGTGGACCTCGGGGAGGTCGTCAATCCCAGGCCTGGCCGGATCCCTGGCGCAGGGGTGAACATCGATGACCTGGTGAATGGCGGCGCCTATCCCGGGGGGATCGGTGGCCTCAACCTTGAAGATCTTCTCGGCAAAGGAGTGAACCTTGATGACCTGCTCAATGCAGGTGTTGGTGTTGACGCGCTTGCCGAGGAGGGAGTGGAGGCCGATGAGCTTCTTGACGCAGGCGTGAATCTCGAAGACCTGCTGAACGCTTTCAATCCTGATGACCTGCTCAATGCGGGTGTGGTTGTTGACGCGCTTGCCGAGGAGGGGGTGGAGGCCGATGAGCTTCTTGACGCAGGCGTGA
>CAZTRG010000107.1:0-3151 GCA_964615885.1 uncultured Planctomycetia bacterium
CCTGCGGAAGATACATATCAAGACGCCGACTGCGAGAACCAGGCTTTAATGCCAGGGCCAGGCGTCCATGAAAACCATCCGACTGCATGGATTCTCCGCCTTTGTCCTCCTGCTCCTTTCCTCCTGCAGTCACCCAGCTCCTGCAGGCCATACCCTGAAGCTCCGGCTCAGGGATGCCGGGCCTTGAACTCCGGGAAGGGCGCCTCGGCGTTCTGTGGGAACCGGTCGAGGATCATCTGCAGGCGCTGGCGGCGGCCCGGGGCTATCTAGTCGAGCGGGTTCACCTTCCGCTCCTGGCGCGGATCCTTCAGCAGGTT
The DNA here is from genome assembly GCA_964615885.1 of uncultured Planctomycetia bacterium. GTDB lineage: Bacteria > Planctomycetota > UBA8108 > UBA8108 > UBA8108 > UBA8108. Next base: position 318 of record CAZTRG010000107.1, read on the forward strand.
GTGGAAGGCTCCCTTGCTGTCGACGATGTGGGTCCAGTCGCGGATCATGCGGAACTTGCCGATCTGCGAATAGATCCAGCTGCGTTTCTTGAAGGGGTCCTCGCTTCCCCGCAGGCTGGGCACGAAGGATCTCCCATCGAGCTTCACCTTCTCCGGGGCGCTCGCTCCAGCCAGCTCGAGGAAGGTCGGGTACAGGTCGGTGAAATCAACCAGGTCACGCGAGACGATGCCGCCCTTGTTGAGAACGGGTGCCCGGACAACAAAGGGTACGTGCACCCCCCAGTCTGCCTGGCGCCCCTTGCCCTTGGGATAGGGTTCACCCTGCAGTTTTCCCGGCGAGGCCGAGCCGTTGGCGCCGGTGAATACAAGCAGGGGCCGTGCTTTCAGGCCCAGGTCAGCCACCGCGGCAACCAGGATGCCCACCTGGTGGTCCATATAGGTCACATTGCCGGCGTAGAGAGCGGGCTTGCCCACCGGTGCCTTCTCCCGGTTGAAGGGAGTGACCGTATGCGGGCCATGGGTCAGCAACATCGGGTAATAGAGCAGGAAGGGCTTTTCCTTGTGCCTCTTCATGAAATCGATGAGGAATTGATTGATCGCATCCGGGCCGTAGGGAACATTGCCCCGCTTTCCGTTGGTAACCAGGAAGCCGTCCCAGAAGCGCTCCCTGGTCTCAGGCCTGCCCTCCTCGACCCCGGGCCAGACACAGTGCTCATCAAAGCCGTGCTGCTTGAGAATGTCGCGCTGCTTGCCGAGATGATTGATCTGCCACTTGCCGCCAATGACCGTGGCATAGCCTGCATCCCTCAGCACCCTGGCAAAGGTGGTGAAGCGGTCTGGCCGCAGGCCGGCGCCGCCCCAGCGGGGAACATCGTAGTGCTGAACCCAGCCGTGACGGAATGGGTACTGGCCCGTGAGCAGGGTCACCCGGGTCGGGGTGCAGATTGGAGTGCACCAGGCCGTTTCGTACCGGACGCCCTCCTTCGCCAGCTTGTCAATATGGGGAGTCGGATGCGCTGCTCCGTAACAGCTCACCCAGTCTCGCCCCATGTCATCGACCATGATGAAGATGATATTGGGCTTCCGGGCCGCCTCCGCGTTTCCACACAGGAGGAGCAGTAAAAGGATCAGTTTTTTCATTTTGTGTGAAAGGCCTCACTGGCAACGACCTGCTGGATCAATTCCCGCAGGCCATACTTATACCTGGGCATACTGGAGACAATTCGATCAATATCATCCCGGTCTGTAAAGCTGATCCTCCTGCCAAGGGCATAGACAAAAAGCTTCTCCACCAGGCAGCGGGTAAATTGCGCCGGGCGGGCAGCGAGGTACTTCCTGATCCCGCCGGGTCCCTTGATGGCTGTCCCATCGGGCATCATCCCGGAACCGTCAATGGCCAGGCGCTTGGAATAGCGCTCACGCCAGGCGCCCACGTAGTCGTAATGCTCCATCGACAGCCCCAGCGGGTCGATCTTGCGATGGCATTCAAAGCAGGTGGGATTGTCGCGGTGCTTCTCCATCTGCGCACGAATGGTTGTAACGCCGCGTGTATCGGGCTCGATAGGATCCACGTCAGGCGGCGGAGGATTCGGGGGAGTGCCAAGCAGGTTCTCCAGGATCCATACCCCCCGCACCACCGGCTGGGTCTCGACACCGTTGGAGGTGGCCGTGAGGATGCTGCCGTGCCCGAGCAGCCCCCCCCGGTGATACTCCGGCTTGAGCTTCACCTTCCGGAAGCCCTCCTGCTCGACTCCCGGTATCCCGTAGTGACGGGCAAGAGCCGGGTTGAGGAAGGTATAGTCGGAGTCGACAAAGTCGAGAATGCTCCGGTTCCCTGCGAGCACGTAGCGAAAGAACCGCCTGGTCTCCTGCCGCATCGCCTCCTCGAGCTTGTCGGCGTAATAGGCCCGGCTCTTCTCCGGATCAGGCGGCATCTCTCCCAGCTTCCGCAGGTGCAGCCACTGCCCGACAAAGTTTTCTCCCAGGGCCCGGGACCTCGGGTCTCTCAGCATCCGCTCAACCTGCGCCCGCAATTCAGCAGGCCTCCTGAGCTTGCCGGAGGCAGCCGACTGGCGAAGCACCTTATCCGGCATGGAGCTCCAGAGAAAGTAGGAGAGCCTCGTGGCGAGCTCGTAGCTGTCGAGCTTGCCCACGCCTGCGCGGGGAGCCGCCTCGGCCAGGTAAAGAAAGCGCGGCGAGGTCAGGATCGCCCGCACCCCGTAGCGGGCAGCAGCCCAGAAGTCCTTCTTATTTTCGAGAAGATATTTTTCGGCCAGGGCCAGGTAGGGCTCAAGCTCTGCCCCCGAAACCGGACGGCGAAAGGCCTCCTGCGCCAGGCGCGACAGGCTCTCCCGAAGGTATTCGGCTCCCGGCTTCCCGGGAGGATCAGGGAAGTAGCGGGCAAAGCCGGGCAGGGGCCACTCCTTGTAGAAGGGCCCCTCGATCCCAAGGGTGTAGACATGGAGCTCCGGGCCCGAGCCGATATACATCTCCGGCGGATTGCGGGCGGGAAAGAGAGCGTCCTTGTTGTACTTGGGCAGCACCTTGCGAAGGATTCGCTTGAAGGAGCCGTTGGGGCCATTGGCCCAGTGAAGGTGAAAGGTGAAGCCCTTCTGGAGCCACACCCTGTGCTCAACCTCGACCACCCTGTCATCGGGAATCTCGTACTCAGCGATAACCCGGTGGGCCGTCTTGCCGAGGGAGCGTGAATCAATGGAGATGGAGAGCCGCATGGGCTCATCTGAGTTATAGCGCAGGTCCTGGTCCTTGTAGCGGGACTTGCGGCGTATCGCCCGGGCCGAGAAGCGAATAGCGTATTCGCCATCGGCAGGCAC
>CAZTRG010000108.1:0-31358 GCA_964615885.1 uncultured Planctomycetia bacterium
GAGCCTCGGCGGCGCACTGGCCATTGAGGGCTGGCTCGGGCGGGAGGAGGGCGGCTTCCCCGATGTTTCGCAGCGCGCCCGGCTGGAGAGCGCCGTTCTGCAGAAGGCAGCCGAGGTGCTTGACGGGAAGATCCCGCAGGCCGCTCTGCGTCGTGCCTGGTTGCGAAGTCTCCTTCTCTGCCGCTCCCCGGCTGCAGGGGAGCTCAGGCTCAGGATCCGTGAAGCTGCCCGCCCTGAACTTGCAGGGCTCCTCGGGGAGCTGGGAAAGAAAAGAGTGGAAGAATCTTTTACCGGCTCCAGGGCGGTGCTGCTTGATGCGCTGGCGGAAAAACCCCTGGAGGGTTCGCGGCCACCTTATGACTGGTACTCTCCCTACGAGCTGGCCAGGGCAAGACCTCCGAGGCTGCTCCTCTCTGCCGGAGGGGGCCCGAAGATCACCCTGGAAATGTACCTCTCCCAGGCGCCGAACCATGTGTCGGCTGTTCTGCACCTGGTGGAGCGCGGCGCCTATTCCGGCGTGAAGCTCAGGCGGCTTGAAGACCCTGTCGGGGTTCTCCTTGAGCTCCCGGTTCCGGCCGGGGGTGGAGTCGCGGGCTGCGCGCTGCAGCGCGAGCCGGCAGCGAGGCGAATTCTGCGCGGAAGCATTATTGTCCATCCCCTCCATCGGGGTGGTGGACACCTGTTTATTGCCGGAAGACCCCTTCCTGAGTGGGAAGGCAGGGTTTCTGTGCTGGGAAGAATAGTGCTCGGAGAGCGGGCCCTGGCCGGTCTCGAGGGTGGAAGGGAAGTCGATCTGCTTGCCCCCTGACAGCTTTCAAGGTTTGCGTGGGGCTCCGGTGCAAAGGGTTGTAGAATAACGAGCAGGGAATGCTACTCGATGTGTGAATTCAGCAGGTGAGTGATGCCGCGAGCGATTCCTTCTGACCATCCTATCCGCGAACTCTTCGGCAAGGCTGTCAGTGCAGCTTTCCGCCGTCGTGGGGATCTCTATTCCCCTGAAATCGCCCGTCATATCTCCGAGGAGATGCTCCCCGGCTTCGTCCACATGGACCAGCTCTACCGGCTGCGAAGCCTGGAGGGCAAGCGCCTCCAGGAGCTGCCGGATATGCTTGATTGCGCATCGGGCAAGGAGGGGCCCGAGAGGAATTTTGAGGTCAACCTCTACATCGGAGACTTTGTTCTCTTCATGTGCGGTTTCTTTCCTTCCATGGTTCGAACTGAGAGCCGCCGTTTTCCCCTGTCGATGGTTGCGAAGGTGGGGGGGGTGATTGTCAGCTTTTCCGAGCCGCTGGAATATTACCTGGCGGAGGGGCGCAATGCCTACCGGCGGGCAGCCAGGACGGCCGAGGTCTTCAATCTTTCTTCCAGGGAAACCTGCCGGCGGCTTGGTGAGAGGCTGGAGGATTACCTCAAGCTTCTGCGGCTGGTCAAAAGGTACCTCGAGGAGAACTCCGGTCCACGGGGCCCAGGCAGGATTATCGCCTGAACAGAGGTAAGACCGGAACTTGCCTCCTGCTGCGCCCAGGGGCCGCTGGAGCCTCCCAGGGGCTGTTCCAGGATTTACAGGGTGGTTATCGGTCCCGGCGCGGTATCACAGGCAAGTTTTTCCCCTCCAGGGCCGATGAAAGGTTTACAGGTCCCGTTTCGGAGGAAAAGGACAATGTCTGAAAAGATCAATACAGCCCCAAACCGGGGGTTGCTCGCGCTGGTAGTTTTTTTCTGTTTACTGCTTTCTGCTTGTGAGTCGATTGTCGATGAACGTGAGCAGTACTCCCTCTCAGAGGAGACGACGCACTCGTATCTCGACAGCCGTCTCGACTTCCTCAAGGCCAGGGTCAAGGAATACCCCAAGCGGGATGACTACCACTACAAGATCGCCAGTGTTCATTTTGAAAAAGGCGATTTCTACCGTGCCGTTAAAAGCCTGGAGGAGGCGATCGAGCTTCGTCCTGACATTCCGAAGTACCGCTACCACCTTGGCCGCGTTTTTCTCCAGATGGGAGAGGTCGACAACGCGGTGGTGAGCTTTCGCAAGGCTGCGGAGCTGACGGAGGACCAGCGCTACAGCGGGATTAACGCAGGGCTGGGTTATGCCCTGGCGCTGAAGAAGGATCTTCCCGGAGCCGAGGCCGCCTTCAAAAAGGCTCTTGCCGCGGACCCCGAGAATTCCGAGACCTATTACTTCCTCGGTGCGATCTGCGATCTGCAGGGCCGCAAGGAAGAGGCCGTCAAGCACTTCCGAGAGTATCTTGCGCGTGGCGGAACCCAGTACAGGTCCAATGCCCTCTTCTATCTCGAAAAGCTTGGTATCGAGGTCGATACGAAGACTTCCACACCCGGCCAGGAATAATTCTGCCGCACTGGAGGAGCCTGCTGCAGGAGGCTCCTTCCTTCCATCAAGGCAGCAATTGATTTCTTCCGGGCACCTTCCTGTGCTACTCTCCCGGTGGCTATTTCGCCTTTGAGGAAAGTCTCGAACGAGGACCGGGCCGGCCTTTAGTTGCCGCCCGCTGCTTGCCTGGATGCTGGAAGTTACGATTAACGGCGCGGCCCATTCCTTTGCCGCTGGTACGACCATAGGGCAGATGCTCGAGGAGCTCGAGCTGCCCGGCGAGGGCGTAGCTGTGGAGGTTAACCGCAATATCGTTCCAAAGCGTTCACACGGGGAAGCTCTTCTCGGTGATGGAGACGAGGTGGAGATAGTGACTTTTGTCGGTGGAGGTTGAGTTCCATGTCGCAAGGTATTGAAACCCGGGATCGAGAGCCCCAGGAGGCTTCTACGGATCCCCAGGATGATGTTCTCGTGGTGGGCGGCCATCGTTTTTCGTCGCGTCTGCTCGTTGGTACCGGCAAGTACGCGAGCAATGAAGAGATGAACGAGTGCCTGGAGGTTTCCGGCTGTGAGGTGGTCACCGTTGCGGTTCGCCGGGCCCACCTGGACGATCCCGGCAAGAGCCTTGCCAAGCACCTCGATCGCGAAAAATACACCCTCCTGCCCAATACGGCCGGCTGCTACACAGCAGAGGATGCCTGTCGTTACGCACGGCTGGGGCGGGAGCTGCTGGAGACGGATCTCGTCAAGCTCGAGGTGCTGGGTGACGAAAAGACCCTGCTCCCCGATCCGACAGCTACACTCGAGGCAACGGCCACGCTGGTTGCCGAGGGTTTCACGGTTCTTACCTATACCTCCGATGATCCGATCCAGGCGCGCCATCTTGCCGAGGCGGGAGCCGCCAGCGTCATGCCTGCGGGTTCGCCGATTGGCTCAGGCCAGGGGATTCTCAATCCCAACAATATCCGCATCATTTTAGAGACTATCGACACTCCGGTCATTGTCGATGCCGGGGTCGGAACGGCCTCGGATGTGGCCATCGCCATGGAGCTCGGGGTCGAAGGCGTCCTGCTCAACAGTGGGATCGCGCTGGCCCGTGACCCGGTCCGCATGGCCCGGGCGATGAAGAACGCCCTCGATGCCGGACGCGAAGCCTACCTCGCCGGGCGCATCGAGCGGAAGCTCTACGCCAACGCTTCGAGCCCGGTCGAAGGTATGGTGGACGGTACAGGGCAAAGCTGAAGCGCGGGGCGTCATGGAAGAAACCGAGATAGGGATAGAGCTTCTTCTCTCCCTGCTAGGTGTCGCAGCTCTTTCCATCTTCGGCATGGTGTTTCTACATTCGACCAGGTCGGGGATCCGTTTTCGTGCTGCGGCAGCAACTGAGCCTCCTCTCTGGGGAGGGTGGCTGGTGTTGCTGGTAATTGTGGGCTACCAGATTTTCATAGGCTTTTTTTACGCCTTCTTTGAAGCCAGGAACCTGGAGGGGATCGGGGAGCCAGGAGCAGAATCGGCAGCTCTCTCAATTAGTGCCGGGAGCCTTTTCTGTGCAATGCTGGCAGCCGGCGGGGTGGTGACCCTGTTGATTCTGCAGAATGTTGTGCTTACGCTTCGCCAGCCCCTGGCCACCCTGGGAGTCTGCAGGGCTCCACTGGCGAGCCTGGCTCCGGTCATTCTTTTCTCCCTGCTCATTATCGCACCTGTTCTTTTGTGCGCTCTCTGCTGGGCTCTCTTTCTCCAATTGCTGGGTTATGAACCTGAGCGCCAGCAGCTGGTGGAGCAGTTTTCCAGGTTGTTTATGGATGGTAATTACCCCGAGGTTGCCCTGATGACGGTCAATGCCGTTGTCCTGGCTCCGCTCTGGGAGGAGCTGATCTTCAGGGGGCTTTTCTTCGGGCTGCTGATGAGCCGCTGGGGGACGCTGGCGGCTCTTGTGGTGACAAGCCTGGTATTTGCCGGCTATCACTTCAGCCTGACGGCTTTCCTGCCGCTATTTTGTGTCGGCATGGCCCTTGGCTATATCTACAGCCGGACCCGCAGCATCTATTTCGCAATTCTTGCCCATGCCATTTTCAATGGGGTGAACCTGCTGATGGAGGTCTTCCTGGTTCCGTTTCTGCGCGATTCCTGAGCCTGGTGTTCCGGTAACTCCCCGGAGACTTGGGTAGATTGCAAGAAATTGCGTTTTTGGTAAGATGTAGGTGGGGCAGGTTTGTTTTATTCATGGGAGCTGCAGGCGTATGCTCGACATTGGTCTCGAGGTTAAGATCCTGCGTGAGAGGATCCAGATGTCGGCCAAGGACCTGGCCGAGAAGATCGGGCTATCCCAGTCGCAGATGTCGCGACTGGAGAAGGGACAGCGCCGTATCGATACCAGGGTCCTCGCCCGGATTGCAGATGCCCTCGGTGTTGAGCCTTCCTATTTCTTTCGTGGCGGAGAGGCTCCCTCCGGAGGGGTTATCGAGCCGAGGCTTCCCGGGTCCCTGGGCAAGGAGATTCGTTCTCAGCGCAGAAAACGCCATCTTTCAGTCGAGGATGTTGCCCTCAAGCTCGGGGTCCAGAAATACCAGGTTCGGGATATCGAGGAGGGAAAGCGAGAGCTCGATCCGGGGCTGGCCGAAAAAATCGCCCGGCTCCTGAAATTGCCGGCCAACCACTTCCTGGCCTTCCAGGAGGGGCGGATCCAGGCACTCGAGGCGCAGGTGGCGCGATTGACCCAGGCTCTTGCCGAGGCTCAACGCGGCCAGGATTCCACGGACGGGGAGGACGTCCGCCAGGGAATCCCGATCCTCGGCAGTGTTGCCGACGGCTACCCGGATAATTTTGACGAAGAAGGCAAGCCGGTGGGGGAGCCCGAGGAGTTCATCTTTCTGCCATCGGTGCAGGACGGGGGGGCCTTCGGTGTTCACGTGGTTGGTGACAGCATGGAGGCGCCGGTCAGGCCCAGCTTTGCGGAGGGGGACCTGGTGGTCTTTTCCGATGATCCCCTGCACAGCCGGGATTTTGCCCTGGTCAGGCGTCATTCTTCGGTGGAGGGAGAGGGAGAGGTTACCTTCCGGCAGGTTTTCTTTGACCCCGGTGGCAAGGTGCGCCTGCAGCCGCTCAACCTGAATTACACCGCCGAGGTCTACCCGAAAAAACAGGTCCTTGGCATGTGGAAGCTGGCGGCCCACCTGGCCTCGTTCTAGGAGCGAGGCTGCTGAACGCGGCCGGGTGAGCCAGGTGCTTGCTGCGGTGGTTAGAGGCCGATCCCTTCCTGCTGGCGCTCGAAGCGGTAGTAGACCTCGAGGGTCATGGCACCCAGCGCGGTCGAATAGACCCGCCCTCCTGAGATGCCCCATTCACCAATCGGGTCCCAGCTGCCATCCACCTCCGGTGAATCGTTCTTGTGCTCAGCTCTCTGGGTTTCGATCAGGGCCTGCTGCATCTTGCGGTTCCAGGTCTCCCAGGGCTTGCCTCCGAACTGGAACATGGCGTAGGTGCCGTAGTACCAGGAGTAGAGGTTGATGGTTGAGAGAGCGCGCCCTTTCTGTTCGCGCCACATGGGTGGCTCCTGGGAGAGGAGGTCGACACCCGAGCGGATGGCGGGTTTCCGGCGGCTCTCACCGGCAAAGAGCCGGCAGAGCACCCCGACCGCCGTCATACAGGAGAGCTCCTTGGAGAAGGGGTAGGGATCAGCATGCCCCTGTGCAAGCCGCGAGCCCTCGTCCCCCGGCACGTTATAGCCGGTCCGGCCGTTGGAGGCGGTGGCGTAGTTGAGCCATTTGAGAGCGCCCCGGAAGGATTCCTGGAAATGTTCCCTGGGCAGTCCGAGCCGGCACTGCTTGGCGGTCTTGAGGGCCAGGACCATCCACCCCGTCACCGAGGTGTCGTTGTCGCCCGGCTTGATTCCGTAGCGCCAGCCCCTTCCATCGTTCTGGGCGCGAAGGCAGAGCCTGGTGGCTTCCCTGACGGATTTCTTCAACTTGAAGTCATTGGACATCAAGAGCAGCTCTGCCATCGCCATGGTGGCGATAGCGTGGCTGTAGATCCACTGCTCGGAGTCACCATGGCCATAGCGGCCAGCCCTGGCCGGATCGCCGGTGTCCAGGGTCTGTTGTTTGAGCATGTAGCGGGCGGCTTTTTTCAGGCACTCGATAAAGTGCGGGTGCTGACCGCTCATGTGAGTGTGTCCGTAGCCGGTGAAGGCGAGAATGGCGAGGGCGGTGACCCCGATATCATTCTCCCGCCAGCCGAGGTCGCTGGGGTAGCGCTTCGGATTCCTGTTGGCGCTCAGGCCTCGTCTCTCCCTGACAGTGGGAGCGTTGAAGCCGGCAGCCTTCCAGCCGCCATCTGCATCCTGGTGGCGGTAGAGCCACTCCAGGGCGGCGAGAACAGCGCTTTCACTCTCACGAGTTCTTCCCGGGGTGCCGGGCGCCCGGCGCAATCCATCGCGGAAGCCATAGGGCCTGGAGCCGCCGGGCCCCGTTCCGATCGCGTCCAGTATGGCGTCCTTCTGCAGGTTCTTGTTGGAGAGGCTGTCGAGGTCGCTGCCCTTGGGGATGTCGGTGGTGATGTCCCTGATCTCCCGCTGCACCAGCGGATTCTCAACGATTGTCGGGTTGAGGATCTTCGGAAGCCTTTTCAGGTCCCGCTTCTTCTTCGGATCGTACTTTTTCACCTCTTTCTGCGGCCTGGCCACGAGCTGGAAGTCGTCGCGCTCCGTGTCCTCCTTCTGGCTGAAGATCAGGCCGCCTATAAGGAGAATGACGAAGATATGGAGGATCGCCGAGACGGTCCAGTAGGGCATCTCCATGGCCCAGCCGGGCTTCTTGAAAACTTCCTCCCTGTCAGCTTCCTCATTGCCAAGCTCGTCTTCGTAATATTGTTTTTCAACCATACCCTGCGCTCCTGAAATTGTTTTCCGGTTTCAAAAACTCTACGAAGGTTGCGTACCGCTCCCGTGACCTCTGCCCTGCAGGCAGAATGTCTACGCAACCGCTCTGTCAACTGCGGCGGTTTGGCCGTTGGTAACTGGTCCGGGGGGGGGGTATGCGGCCGGGCTGGCCCGGCCGCACCAGGTACCCTAGAGGCCGATACCTTCCTGCTGGCGCTCGAAGCGGTAGTAGACCTCGAGGGTCATGGCTCCCAGCGCGGTTGAATAAACCCGTCCACCGGAGATGCCCCATTCACCAATGGGATCCCAGCTGCCATCTACCTCGGGGGGGTCGTCCTTGTACTCCGCCCTCTGGGTGTCAACAAGGGCGCGTTGCATCTTGTTGTTCCATACAGCCCAGGGCTTGCCGCCGAACTGGAACATGGCGTAGGTGGCGTAGTACCAGTAGTAGATGTTGATGGTCGAGAGAGAGCGGCCTTTTGCCTCGCGCCACAGGGGTGGCTGCTGGTTGAGGATGTCTACGCCGGAGCGGATCGCGGCATCTTTACGGCTCTGGCCGGCAAAGAGGCGGCAGAGCACGCCCACCGCCGACATGCAGGAAAGTTCCTTGGAGAAGGGGTAGGGGTCGGGGTGTCCCTTTGCAAGCCGGGAGCCTTCATCGCCGGGAACGTTGTAGCCGGTTTTTCCATTGGAGGCCGTGGCGTATTCAAACCATTTCAGGGCTCCGCTGAAGGCGTTCTGGTACTCTTCCTTGGGCAGTCCGAGGCGGCACTGCTTGGCGGTCTTGAGGGCCAGGACCATCCACCCGGTTACCGAGGTGTCGTTGTCGCCCGGCTTGATTCCGTAGCGCCAGCCCCGTCCATCGTTCTGTGCACGAAGGCAGAGCTTGGTGGCTTCCTTGACCGATTTCTTCAATTTGAAGTCATTGGACATCAACAGCAGCTCGGCCATGGCCATGGTGGCGATGGAGTGGTTGTAGATCCACTGCTCGGATTCTCCGGAGCCATAGCGCCCGTCCTTGGCCGGATCGCCGGTCCGCAGCTGCTGATTGCGCAGCATGTACTTCACAGCCTGCTTGAGGCAGGTAACGAAGTGATCGTATTCGCCGTCCATATGGGTGTGGCCGAAGCCGGTAAAGGCAAGGATTGCCAGGCTGGTGACGCCAATGTCAGTTTCTGCCCAGCCGAGGTCGGTGGGATAGCGTTGAGAATCCTTGTTGCTGCTGGGGCCACGCTTTTCGCGTACGGTGCCCTTGTTGAAGTCAGCAGCCTTCCAGCCGCCATCTGCATCCTGGTGGCGGTAGAGCCATTCCAGGGCAGCAAGAACAGCTGATTCAGTTCCTTCACTCCCACCTTCCCTTACAAGCGATCCCTTACCGTAGCGGTGGCCGTAAGCTCCCGCAGCACCGCCGCCGACTCCGATGGCGTCATTCACCATGGTGGAGTTCTGGTTGACGTTGGAGAGGTTGTTGAGGTCAGTTCCCTTGGGGATGTCGGTGGTCACCTCGTCGATCTTACGTTTGATGACGGGCTCTTTGATGATCTTCGGATTGAGGATCTTGGGAGTTCGTTTCAGGTCGCGCTTTTTCTTGGGATCATATTTCGGCGGCTTCTTCTTCTGCCGGATCTCCATCGCAACGTTCTTCTCTTCTTTGGCAGCCTGCTCAGCAAAGATAAAGCTCCCGATGACCAGGATAACGATGATGTGCAGAATGGCTGAAACAGCCCAGTAAGGCATCTCGATCAGCCAGTTCGGCTTATCAAAGATCTCCTCATCAACATCGACTTCTTCATCATATTCGTCTTCGTAATACTCTTCCTGGGCCATTTTCCTACTCCTGGTTGATTGTGCCGATATTAAAAATATACCCGAAGATTCCGCCTTGTGGTGCTGAACCGTCGCTTTTTCTTCGGGATTTCAACTGCCGGTACATCCTGATATCGGCTGAGATTTGAGCATTCAAGAGCGATTGGGGCACCTGGAGGGGACCGGTAAGCAGGAAAAGGCCTCTGCAGCCCTCTGAAGGCGCATTCCGGACTGCTGGAGCCGGGCACAATGGCCGCAAACCCCGCAGGAATCCGGGCTTTCTGGAGCGCCTGAGAGTATTTAAAAAGAGCTGCTTCAAGAGACCTCCTGAAGATCCTCGGTGGTGCCACCCACTCAACTGATCATCAGGTTAGTATCGAATTGCGTTTTTGTCAATTAGTAATCTGTGAGATTTTGGCAATTATAGCAAAAGGCCGGTGGATCCGGCAGGGGGTGGGGGAAAACAGGCACGAAAGCCCCCGCCGAGGAGTTCCCTGAACGCCGCAACGATTTCGAGGGACATGCCTGGTAAGCAAACTCGAAATCAATAGACTCCCCGGCGGGGTAAAAATATTCCGTCAGCTGGATCCTGGGTGGGCAGGGTTTGAGCTTCCCCGCCCGTGGTCTTCACTCTCTCTTCACTTTCACTTTTCGATTCGCCCGGATCCCTGTTGCCTGGGGAGGTGAGCTCCGGAGTTTTCTTCACTTCAGTGGCCGGAAACACCCGCACGGGGAATCTTAAAAAGTTAATTTGTAATTTATAAATCATATTTTCCCATCTCATACAAGCTCAAACCGGTATGGAGTTTTTCAGGCCGGCCCAAGCGAGGTTTCAGCCGGCCCGAAAACTTCCTGCTGTGGCCGGATGGGGTCGGCCGGCGGTTCCGTCAGGCCGGCGGTGCCCGGAAGGTTCCTGCTAGCTGGGAAGGCAGGGGATGGGAAAGAGACCGGGTGGCGGCTGCTCAGCAGCAGCGGGGGGATTCTTCGGGGGCTGCTGGGCCTGAGCAATCAAAGATGCCACGGTGCTCGAGCTCGCCGGAAACCTCGAAGTATTTCGCCAGCCGGGTTTCCGACAGCATCCTCGCAGTGTTCCTGCAAACTGCCTGGGCAGTGTTTTTTCTGAAGAGATGGTTGTGGTCGAGGGTAAAGCTGTCTTCAGAGCCGGGACAGTTGCCGAGATAGGTTGCGTTCTGGGCGAAGTCTTCGCAGCGATTGTCCAGCGGCGCCTCGAATTTGAATCCGCGCAGCGTCATCGAGAAAAACCTGTTTTGCTCTCCAGCGACATTCTCTTCCACCAGGCTGCGAGCCAGGCCTCGCGGATCCCTGAACCCGGCAGCCTCGATGATGTCGACCAGGTCGTATTCGTAGAGAGCGCCTCCGAGGCACTCGGCGTGGAGTTTCCGGTCGTTCCGGACTTTTTCGCCCGGGCGCCGGTCGGCGACAATGTCGGAAATGTAGAATTCCCCACCGGGTTTCAGCACCCGGTAGATCGAGCTGAAGACACTATCCTTGCGTGGCGAGAGGTTGATGACACAGTCAGAGACGACCAGGTCGATGGATGAGTCATCGATTGCGTCCAGGGTTTCGATGAAACCCTTGTGGAAGAAGACGTTGCTTTGCGAATAGCCGTAGGCAGCCATCACCTCGTCGGTGTTTTTGCGGGCGACCTCGAGCTGTTCATCCGTCATATCAATCCCGTGGACGGCTCCCTGCTCTCCGGTCAGGCTGCTCAGGATGAAGCAGTCGAGTCCTGCTCCGGAACCCAGGTCGAGAACTGTGAGCCCGGTGAGGTCATCGCCGGGGATGCAGCAACCGCACCCGTAATTCCGGCTTTTTACTTCCTGGGGGATCAGCTCGGAGATCTCCGCATAGCGGCTGAGGGTGGAATCAGCACAACAGGCGTTTTGTTCCAGGTCGCCTGTTTCCTTGAGTACACGGCCGTAGTACTCGCTGAGGTAGGAGCGCAGTTCGTCGAGGGTATCACCTGAAATAGGCATAGGCTTGAGGTCCAATGAAGTAGAGGGCCGCAGGAGGGCCCCAGGTAATCTACAGGCCGCCTATTCTCAATATGGAGGCAAGGGATGCACGTAAAATTGTACGCCCCGGCAGCCGACCGGGGGCTTTCCTGGCGGCGGGGGAGTGGCTATTGTTAGAGAAGTGGCATGCGCTTGCCTGTTTTCCTTTTTATTGGATCTGACGGTGAAAAAATCCCGTAAATATTTATTCATGTTGCTGGCGCTCGGTTCAGGTCTCCTGGCCGGCTGGCTGAGTACGCGTGGGCCTGCCGAATCCTTACCCGGCTCTCCAGCTGCGAGAGCCACGGTGTTGCAGTCGCTCAGAGATTCTCTGTCTGCCGGTCAACGCGAGGCATGGATCCCCCTGGTGGAGGCCCTTGGCCGTGAGCGCACTGCCGGGGCCCGGGCCGGGGGCCCCCGGGTGCTTTTCGATGTTTACCGGCTCTCTAGAGAGACGGATCTGCGGGCAGCGGTTCTTGCAGCACTGGAGGCGCTTGGGAGCCCGCCGGCCTGTGAAACCCTGGCAGAAATCTATCGCCTCGGTAACGAAGATTCCCCGGGTGCAGCGATGCGGCTGTCGAGGATCAAGGATCCTCTCTGTGTTGTTCGGCTGAAGGAGATTGTCGGAGAAGAAAAGGGTGAAGGGGAGCTGGCGAGGGCGGCGGTCCGGGCCCTGGGAAGGACCCGTTCGAGGGCGGCTGCGCAGCTCTGTGAGGAGCTGTGTGCAGAGACCTACCAGCTAGCTGTTCGCAGGGAGGCGGCTGAGGCGCTGGGGATGATCGCTGAGGTTTCATCGGTTCCTGTTCTGGCAGGGCTCCTGGGAAGTGCAGAGGTCAAGATTCGCCAGGCGGCAATCCGCTCACTGGGCCTGGTTCGCTCAGAGCATTCCCGCGAGGTGCTTGAAGCTCATCGGCAGAGAGAGGGGCTTGGCGAAAGAGAAACGACCCTGGTGAAGGAGGCACTTGAGCGCCTCCTTGGAAAAGAGCCTGCCCGGCTGAAATGAGGCAGCACTGCTTCCGGCTCCAGCTCTCTCAAGGCGTGAGCTGGTCGATGGCCTCTTCCAGCCCGGCCTGGTCAGCCTGGGCGGCCAGGGGTGCCTTCTCCCAGGTCTGGTCGTTGAAGGCCTCCCAGCGGCTGCCTGAGGGCCAGTGCCGCAATACCAGGCAGTAGCCCTTGTAGCGCGGGTGGTGGTCGGGAAATGCGTACTCGTGGCCGGGGTCGATGCTTCTGTGGTAGATCGCCAGCCAGCGCAGGATGTCCTTCTGGGCTTCCGCTCCATCGTGGTAGTAGCTGATCACGTTGCGTTCACTCCAGGAGGGGTCCTCCCGCTCGGCGATTTCCTGTACCGCCTGCCAGAGCTCTCCGATATGGCGGGGCAGGGCGGGCTCTTCAGGGCCCTCACCCTGGCCGTCTCCCTTTTTCCTGAGCCACTTGAATATCATGAGAAGTCGTCCATTTGCCGGGCTGTGTTTACTGGCACTGCAATCCGTCGGCGGTGGGATCCTGCCCCGCTTCCGGATACGGTGCGGCGGGAGCAAGACCTCCCCTGAAGAGGAAATTCAGAATCACGATGACATCGGTCAGCGTGATGCGGCCATCATCGTCGAGGTCAGCACTGTCGGGACAAGCAGGCATATCCGCGCCCTGGAAGAGGACGTTGAGCAGGTGGATGGCATCGGTGAGGTTGACCCCGCCGCTGGAGTCGGAATCTCCACGGAGGAAGGGGGCCGGCAGGTCGGCTGTGGCCTTCAACCTGAGAATTTCAGAGAAGGAGCCGCTACCGATGGCGATCAGCTCCCGGTTGTTATACTCGATATCACGGACCTCGTTTCCAAGGCCGGTCAGCGGCAGCTCAAAGCCCGTCAGCACGCCCTCGAAATCCATCTCGAGGACCCTGGTGATTCCATGATCGCCGTAGCCTGAGCTGGTCAGCAGGAGTGTCCGGTTTTCAGGATGAACACTGAGCCCGAGGTTGAAAATGAAATTCTGGTAGGGCGGGGCCGGGTGCGGGAACCGGTTGAGCTCGTTGCCCTCGGCGTCGATCTGCAGGAAGGTCCGGCTGTTGCGCTCCAGGTAGAAAAAGGTGTCACTGAGGGGGTCCCAGGTCAGGCCCGTCGGGTAGGTGATGAAGCCGTTGCCGGGCAGCGGGGGGATGATCTCCACGTAGTCAAAAGGCTGTCCCGAGAGGGTCTCGCTGACCAGGAAGAAACGCTGCTTGTCGACCTCTCCGAGGGGAACCGGCTGCCGCCAGGAGATGTAATAGAGCAGCCGCTCCTGCCTCGACGTGGCCCGCATGGCAATCGTCGCGATCTGGCGGTCCTCTTCAACCACGGAGACTCTCTCGTCGAGGAACCGGAAGCTCTGGTCGAAGTGGTAGACATTGCGCTCGTCGCCATACCAGTTGACGCAGACGTAATAGGATCCGTCGAAGGGATCCCGGGTAAATTGCTGGGGAGAACGGGCCGGCCAGGAGATGGACCGCTGCAGCACCGCGCCCGGGCCTGTCCGCACGGAGCCCTCGATTGTTTCGCTTGGATGACCGCCCAGGACCCCGCGCACCCCGTACTCATGCAGGCCGGGGGTCACAAGCTCATCGAGGTAGCCCGTGGCATCTCCAGCCAGTGTGGCGATCTGTTCGCAGTCACGGAAGATCTCGATGGTGTCATAGGGGCCGTTGTTGATGAAGTGGAGTACGACCCGGTCCTCTGCGGCCGGCTGGTAGCACTCGAGATAGCCCGGGGCCGGTGTGGCCGGCGGGTCATGCCGAATCTCCGTCAGCTGGGCATTGCGCTGGCCAAGCCCGAGAACGAAGAAGCGGGACTGCCCATCGATCATGACATTCTCGAGCGCGACACTTCCCGAGCGGCTTGCCTGGCGCACCGCCGTGGTGGGGATCTGTGATCCGGGGACAATCTCTCCACTTTCGACATCGACAAGGGCAATCCATTTCTGGCGAAAATCCCGGTAGGTGCCGCCGCTGAGCCAGAGCAGGTCGTCCCGGCCCGGGACCCGGGAGATGCCGCCGGTATAGGTAATGAAAATGTCCTCCAGGGGAGGTGGCTGGATCCGGGTATACGGATTGGAGAACTGTTTCAGGATCCGGCCGCTGAGATCGACCTGGTAGACAATGTCCTCAACGACCTCGGTGAGCCAGAGCGCTCCCAGGCCGTCGTTTGCTCCGGGATCGAATACCATTCCCATCACCACTCCGAGATTCTCCTCCGACTCGGGGTCCTCGGGGTCAAAATCTTCATTGAGGTTGGGCAGGCCTACATCGAAGACCTCGAGAGCCTGGCCTGAGAGATCGACCAGGGCGACGATATGCCGCGTGGAATTGTAGACAAAGAAGGTGTCGGGCTGCGGGCCGCGTGCAATTCCCGAGATGAACTCTTCCTCCGGTGCGAAGGTCTCATCGAGGGGAATGATCTCGACCGGTTCGCTGGCAAGGTCACTTTCGAACACGGTGAGGGTCCTCTCGGTGCCATCGGTCAGGACCAGCCTCCCCTTGCCATCGAATACGAGATCCACAGGCAGGCGCCCACCTGTTTCCTGCGCCCCTATGAGCTGCCCGCGGCCGGTGAGGATGGTGCAGGGACCGATGACACTTTCGCGCCCGTCCTTGGTTGCCCGGACGCTCAGTTCATAGAGACCGGGAGGATCCAGCTCAGTTTCCCAGCTGATGGCATCTCCGGGAAGGGCCGCGTGGATGCGGCAGCCCTCGACAATCTCGATCAGGTCGTAGGTCTCGTTCGATGACCAGCTCAGCACTGCCGCGGGACCTTCCGTTTCACAGCGCAGCGCGAAAATTTCGCGCTCGTCGGGCTCCCCTGCCTCCAGTACGGCCAGGCGGGCATTGGATTCAACAACACAGATGAAGGAATCGAGGCTGCCGGCATTGGCGGCCGGCTGGAAGGGATGGCGAAGGATTCCGCTGACGGTTCCCCCTGCGGCATCGAGGGAGAAGGAAATCCCGGTATAGGAGCCATCTGCGGCGATCTTGAACAGGCGGTTTTCCCGGTTGCGGATCCCTGTCAGCCAGAGGCCGCTGAGCTCCCCGGTTTCTGAGTGGATCAGGTCGATACCGGCGGCCTGGGTATGCTGGCCCCGTCCGGGGAATCCGTCGGGGTCTTCGGGGTGCACGAAGCTCCGCAGCAATTCCCCGCCGAGGCTGACCTCGTAGACCAGGGTGCCCATGATCTCGACAAGATAGATGGAGCCGGAGCCATCGTCTCCCGATGGGTCAAAGGCCAGGCCCCTTACGGTTCTTTCCGAGGTGCGGGGATTTTCGAGAAAGGGCACCTCGAAGACGCGCCCGGTGGCGAGTCCCTGTTTGTTGATTTCGACGATCTGTCCGCTGCCAGCGTTGGTGACCAGCAGGGTGTCATCGAGGGAGTTGTAGGTGATCCCCGTGGTGAATTCAAAGACCTCGAAGGGAGAGGGGATGGTGTCGAGTATCTCCTCGAGGTTGGTGCTGTATTTGTAGATCCGGTTGTCGAGAAATGCGGTGATCCAGAAGCAGTCCTCGGATTCATCGTAGGTGATGTCCTGTGGAGCGATGGTGGCGAAGGTGATGAAATCAGCGGCGAGGTCGCCCGGTTCTGCCGGGAGCCTGCCCGGGCCCAGGAGAGCCAGCAGAATCAATATCTTGAGAGAAGAGTGGAAAGCTCCCCTGGCCATTTGGAGGATCTCTGTCAGGATTATCCGGAAAAAACCGGGAAATAAGGGAAAAGAGCCGCAGGATGAATTTTAAGGCTCCATTGACTCTCAGGCAAGGTGAGGTCATTTCAGGAGTCTCGCTTCCCCGGGAAACAATCTGTACAATCTGTGCGTCCTGTTTCCCCGCAAACAGCAGAATCAGCAGACCCGCGAAATATTCCTATGGGCAATAGCTTCGGAAAGATCTTTCAGATTTCGACCTGGGGAGAATCCCACGGCCCTGCCGTAGGCGTCAGTATCGATGGCTGTCCTGCCGGGGTGGCCATCAACCTGGATGAGATCCAGGTCGAGCTGGACCGTCGTCGCCCCGGCCAGAGTGAGATCACAACCCCCAGGTCCGAGGAGGACCGCGTGGAGGTGCTCTCGGGAGTTTTCGAGGGGCTCTCAACGGGCGCGCCGATTCTCCTCATGGTACGCAACAAGGATGCCAGGCCGCAGGCCTACGACCATCTCAAGGATGTCTACCGCCCCTCGCATGCAGATTACACCTACCAGGCCAAGTACGGCCATCGCGATCATCGTGGAGGCGGTCGCTCGAGCGCCCGGGAAACGATCGGCCGGGTTGCGGCAGGAGCCATCGCCAGGCGGATCCTTGCCGATGCGGAGGCTGTGGAAATGATCGCCTATGTCCGGCGGATCCATGATATCGAGGCGGTGATTGAGCCTTCGGAGGTCAGCCGCGAAGCGGTAGAGAGCAACCCCGTGAGGTGTCCCGACCAGGAGGCCGCAGAGAAAATGGTCGAGCGGATCAAGGAGCTGCGCAAGGAGGGTGATTCAGCCGGCGGTCTCGTCGAGCTGGTGGTGCGCGGCCTGCCGGTGGGGCTGGGCGAGCCGGTGTTTGACCGGCTCGAGGCCGACCTTGCCAAGGCGATGCTTTCCCTTCCGGCGACGAAGGGCTTCGAGGTCGGCTCCGGCTTCGCGGGTACCTTTCAGACCGGCTCTGCCCATAACGATGCCTTCTACCGCGAGGGAGATGATATTCGCACGCGCAGCAACAATTCCGGCGGAGTGCAGGGGGGAATCTCGAATGGAGAGGATCTGCTGTGCCGAATTGCCTTCAAGCCTACGGCGACGATCAACAAGGAGCAGGAGACGGTCTCGACCTCGGGAGAGGAGGCTACCCTGCGGGCGAAGGGGCGTCATGATCCCTGCGTCCTGCCAAGAGCCATCCCCATCGTTGAGTCGATGGCAGCCCTGGTCCTGGTTGACCACTGGCTGATCCACAGGGCCCGCAGGTTGCCGTGAGCGTTCAGCTGCCACCGCTCTACCTCATCTCAGATGCGGAGCGGGTTGGTGAAGACCGGATGCTGGAGGCCATCCAGGATGCCTGCAAGGGTGGGCTGGGCCTGGTTCAGCTTCGCGAGCCATCCTGGAATGCGGAACGCCTCGAAGCGCTGGGGCTGAAATTACTGGAGCAGGTGGAAGAGGAACCTGCCCTGGTGGTGAATTGCCACCCGGGAAGAGATTTCTCCTCACGCCTGGAGCTGGTGGAGCGCCTTGGGGCCCGGGGGGTTCACGTGGGTGGAGGAGAGCCCGGCTGTGTGGAGGAGGTTCGGAAGATCCTTGGGGAGGCGGCAGTGGTTGGTTACTCGGCTCATTCCACGGTTGAAGCTGCAGAGGCCTTCGCACGGGGCGCGAACTATGTAAGCCTCTCACCTGTTTTTACGCCGCTGTCGAAGCAGGGTGACTTTGAGCCGCTGGGGCTGGAGCAGCTGTCTGAGGCCTGCTCTGTTCTCGATGGCCCGGTTTATGCCCTTGGCGGCATCCGGGTCGATATGGCCTCTTCCATCCGGCTTGCCGGGGCGGCGGGAGCAGCGGTTGTCAGTGCCTTGCTCGAGGTTGAAGACCCGGCTGCAGCTGCGGAAGCATTCCTGGGCAGGTGGGACGGGAGAAGCCCTGCCTCCCGGTCCGGGCCCGGCTAGCCAGGATCAACTGCAGGTCAGAACTTGACCGCAGGTGCAGGCTGTGGAAATATGTTGCCAGGTCGGTCCCGCCGGATCGGTTGTTCCTGTTCAAATTCATAGGGCTTGGATGTTTCCGTCATGAAAAAAGGCACCTTCTTTATTCTCTCCATCGTCAGCTTCCTGCTCTTCCTGCTGCAATGGAGTCCCTGGGCTGACTGGCCGCGTGAGGCCGGAACCGAAGGAGCGAAGCCGGTCTTTTCCTATCTAGGTTTAAATGTCCACTGGTTTGGTATTGAGCAGCATTTCTGGACCACGGTCCTCGCGGCTTTCGCAGCTACCTTCCTCGCAGCGGCGGTCTTCCTGGGTGAGGATGACGACGACGATTACGATGATGAGGACTTCTGAGCCGGGCTGAGAGGTTCAGCTCAGCTGGTTCGAGCCTGGCGAACGGCGGCTTCCCAGCGCGCCTGGTTCGCGGCGGCTTCCGTCTCATCCATGGCCGGGCTGAAGCGCCGGTCCTCACCCCAGCTCTCACGGATCTGGTCCGTTGATTTAAAAACACCGGTGGTGAGCCCGGCCTGGAGGGCTGCTCCAAGGGCGGTTGTCGAGGTGATGGAAGGCCTGGACACCTCACAGCGCAGCAGATCGGCCTGGAACTGCATCAGCAGGTTGTTATTGGATGCGCCGCCGTCAACCTTGAGCTCCAACAGCTCATTGCCGGTGCCGGTCTTCTCCTGCTCAAGGTCAGCCCGCATGGCAGTGAGGATGTCGTTGATCTGGAAGGCGATACCCTCCAGCGCTGCACGTGCGATGTGGGCTGCGGTTGACCCCCGGGTGAGCCCGGCGACCAGGCCGCGGGCCTCCGGATCCCAGTGAGGTGCCCCGAGCCCGGCCAGGGCGGGGACGAAGACCACTCCACCGCAGTCATCCACTGACGCGGCAAGCTCCTCGATTTCCTCCGAGCCGGAGATCAGCCCCAGTCCATCGCGCAGCCACTGCACAACAGCTCCGGCGATGAAGGCGGAGCCTTCCAGGGCATAGGTTGTTTTGCCGCCGATCTTCCAGGCTGCGGTGGACAGCAGCCCGCTGTTGGAGCGAATCACCTTCTCCCCGGTATTGAGCATGAGAAAGCCGCCGGTTCCGTAGGTGCATTTCGCTTCTCCCGCCTCGAAGCAGGCCTGCCCGAAGAGAGCCGATTGCTGGTCACCGACCAGCCCGGCCACCGGGATCCCATCCGGCAGGAAATCAAGCCCGCTTGTCCGGGCGAAGATGGAATCATTGTCCATGATCGAGGGCAGCAGGGATGCGGGTATGCCGAGAGAATCAAGCAGCTGGTCATCCCATCGGCAGCCTTCGAGATCCATCAGCAGGGTGCGCGAGGCATTGGAGATATCCGTGCAGTGGGCTGTTCCACCGGAGAGCTTCCAACAGAGATAGGTATCGATCGTTCCGAAGCGAAGCTCGCCGGCTTCCGCCATCCTGCGGGCGTCCTCGACCTCATCGAGGAGCCAGGCGATCTTGGTTCCGGAGAAATAGGGGTCCAGCACCAGGCCGGTTTTCTCCCGGAACAGGTTTTCGAGGCCGGCCTCCTTCAGCTGCCGGCACCTCCCTGCGGTTCGGCGGTCCTGCCAGACGATGGCGCGATGGATGGGCTCGCCGTTTTCTGCTTTCCAGATGGCAGTGGTTTCGCGCTGGTTGGTAATCCCAATGGCGGCGACAGCTCCTGCCTCGACGCCGCCGGCTTCGAGAGCCTCGCAGACCGAGTCGCGAAGGCCCTGGAAGATTTCATCGAGATCGTGCTCCACCTCTCCGGGAGCTGGGAAGTGCTGGGGGAGCTCGCGTGAGGCCTCGGCCAGCACCTGCAGTGATCCGTCAAGAAGGAGAGCTTTCGTCCCCGTTGTCCCCTGGTCGATAGCGAGGATAACTTCTTTTTCGCTGCTGCTCATCCGGGCGCTCCGGTTCTCAGGGCTGCTTGACTGGAAAGAGGATGCCTGAGCTCTTTGAGCGCAGCTCCGCCAGCCTGATCACGTAGGACCTGGCTCCCTCGCGGGTGGTCAATTTCTTGAACACGATGGGGAACCCCAGCTGGCCATCGAACTCAGCTTTGAGGATGGTGCTGCTCTTTTCTTCTGCATCGCGGGCCAGGTTCAATTCACGTTCCATGGTCCTGAAAAGCCCCTCGACGGTATAGGAGTCGTCTTTCCCTTTGCGCTCCAGGCCGTTGTAGGATTGCGAGGTGATCTTTCCTTTCCTGACGACCACCTCCGCCTTCGCCTCCTCCTGGCGGTCGACCTGGATCGAGATGGAGAGCTCGTAATCTTCCGCTCCCTTTTCACCCCAGAGAGCCCTGCTGGACTGGAGGATCTTGCCGTCGAGCTTCGGAGTCCGCTCCGGCAGGATAACAAAGGCAAGGATCCCGGCCAGTACGCACAGAACCGTTACCGGCACGATCATCTTAATTGGGGAACTGGCCCTGGTGTCTAGCCTGCCGGGATCTGGCATAAACTCACCTTGAACGGCATCCCTGGCAGCTCACTTGCCGTTTCCGGCTTTGCCGGGCGGGGTGCCCTTTTTCTGGAAATGCTTAACGTAGACTTCCCCGATCGTTTTCTGGATGGCTACCTGGTCGGGATAGCCGGTGACCTGGAGATAGGCTACCTTGCCGAGGGGATCAGTAATCACGACTCCATGGTTGTGCAGGTAGAGCGTGGGCTCCCGCTCCTTGGGCAGAGGTGCCCCATCCGGGAAGTGGGCAATGCCTGCGGGGAAAGTTGGCTTCTCCGCGGTGTAGAGCTTGACGGCGTTTGCAAGGCATTCCTTGCTGCCGCCTTTGTTCAGCTGTGTGTCACTCTGGTAGATCCCTGCGAAGGCCAGTGGTAGCGCACCACCGGCGGCCTTGGTGCGCATGTACAGCTGTGAGAGGAAGCTGATCCGGTTTTTCCTGCAGCCGACACAGTCATCATAGGCCACCAGCAGGCCGATCTTTCCTTTGAAAGGGGAGAGGGGATCTTTCCTGGTCTCGAACATGGATGTTTTAGGATTCCACCAGAGAGTTGCCGGGAGCGCAGCGAGGGGTTTCCCGACATACTTTGCCCGCAGGCGATCCTGGATCATCTGCATGGTTTTTTTAAAGCTCTTGATCTTACCCTTGAGCTTGACCTTCTTGCCGCCTCGGCTGATCAGGAAGCGGATCGTAGCGCCGATGTTTTCTTTGCGCAGCTCGGCGACGAAGCGGTCACGGTTGGGAATCAGGAAGTCGTTCAGGGCGATGATCTCATCGCCTTCCTTCAGGCCCAAATCATCACCTGCAGAGCCCGGGTAGACATAGACAACGCGAAGACCGCTGTCTTTCTTCGTCTTGTCGATGGCCTCTGTGAACACACCGAGGAAAGCGAAATCCCTGTTCTGGGCGCTGGTGATCGTGGAGAAGAAGAAGATCAGGATTGCTGATGAGAAGAGAGAGCGGGCCGTGAGCGACATCTTGGTTTCTGCCCTTTTCAGTTCATGTGATTGGAGTGAGCCATCCCGCTAGGGGTGCCGTTGAATGATCGGCAACCCTTGAATTGTACAGGAGGTGTTATTTTTTCGCAGTACTTCCTGCGGTGCATCAGCTGCCGAGCTTGACCTTTCGGCCGTCTGCACGGACTGAGCGCTCTTCGGCTTTGCAGACGGCGAGGGAATCGGCAGCACCGGCCGCCTGCAGGAGGGGGTCTACCTTTCCAGATTTCACCGAATCAACCGCGGTCTGCAATTCCCTGGCAAAACCATCGACGGGCTTGATCACGAGCTTGCGCGCCTCCCTGCCGGCCGTGGTGTAAAGCAGCGGCCTTGGTGCGGTGGAAGAGTTGAAGTGGACGGTACCCTTCTCAAAATAAGCATCATAGCCATGTTCAAACCCGAGCCCTGGAGCATTCAGCCAGCCTCCCTCGGAGCTCAGCAGGGGACCCTTGCCTTTTTGGTGGTAGGTTGTCCGGATGAAGTTCACACCTTTTTTGTCCACCAGGCCGGTTGAGGAAACGGCAGCCGGTTTGCCGGCGAGGTGGACGATAAAGTCCGTATCATGGATATGGAGATCGATCACCATCCCGCCTGATTTCTTCGGATCGGAAAACCAGCTGGAGTCTCCCCAGTCGGGCATGGCGATGATGCGCCTCATGTGAAGGGCAAGAAGCTTTCCCCAGCGCTTGTTCTTAACCGCATCGGTCAACAGGCTGAATTCCGGCATGAACCTCAATACCTGGGCCACCATGAGCGGCTTGCGCGATTTCTTCGCCGCCAGGAGCATTTTCCGGGCATCCGCGGGCTCAAGAGCCACGGGCTTTTCCACCAGGACAGCCTTGCCGCCCCGCAGGCAGCGAATGGCAGCATCTGCATGCAGGTAGGAGGGCAGGCAGATATCGACCAGGTCGACGTTGTCGTCCTCGATGAGGGCATCAAGAGAGGGGTGGACCGCGATGCCCTTCATATTCTCTTTTCCTCCGCCGTCGCCGAAATTACCCCCGACGCTGGAGAAATCTCCCCTGGCCTTCTTCGGATCGCTGGTTGAGATGGCAACCACCTTACCTCCTCGAAGGCCTCTTGCAGCCCGCAGATGGGTCAATCCCATGAATCCGAGACCGACCAGGCCAATTCCTACCGAGCGCTTCTTTGCCATCGCTCCGACTCCCTGTTTGCTTGTTGTAGACCGGCTTGGGAAACGGGAAGTTTGGGCTTGTACGGTAAAAGTTTCAAGTACGCAATCACGGATAAAGCTAGCAAAAATGCGGGGTTGCGCAATGGTAAGGAGGAGGGCAGGGAGATACTAGGCGAATTCTTGCCCACCATCCGCTTACCCGGGTGGTACAATCGCACTTACATTCAACCAGCCTGGTCTGAGGCTGGTGGCGAGCCTGGGGTGGGGCTTCTGAAAGACCCGTCTTGTCAACTTCTTCCCTGTACATGCAAGTGTTCGGGGTTTCTGCGACTGCCAAGACATAAGCACTTTATATATAGAACATTAGGAAAATGGATACAGCCCATAGCGAGGATTGACCGCTGTATCTGACCGTCTCAATTTTCCTGTTATTGAATGATCCGGGATCTCCCAGTCAGGGCAGACAAGGCCGGCAGCTGCGGTGAGTAACCGCAACGGCCGGGTTGGCTATCTGTCGTTCCCGGAGGGATTGAAGAACCACGAATTAACCGTGCTGATTTGAGTTCTCCTGCCCTGGCAAATGAAAGATTTTGAATTTCGAGTTTAAGGATTAACGAGGAGAGAGAAATGTACTTTACCGAAAAGCAGCTTCGAATCATGGAGTTCATCCAGCAGTTTCGTGAGGAGCGTGGAATCTCACCGACTCTCGATGAGATCGCATCGAATTTCGGGGTCACCAAGATCACGGTTTACGAGCACGTCAACCAGCTCGAGCGCAAGGGCGCCCTCAAGCGTGAAAAGTTCCGTGCCCGTTCAATCGAGCTCCTGGCCCCGGTAGAAGAGCGCAAGGCTCGTTATTCGATGCCCTTGATGGGTAACTTCCGCGAGGGCTTGCCGATCGAGGCGACCGAGGAGAGAGAAGATCTCAATATTTCAGAGATGCTTCCCTATGGCCGGAACTTCTTTGCCCTGCGAGTGCGCGGCAATGAGCTTGCCACCGACCACCTCACCGATGGAGACCTGATTATCGCTGAGAAACGCGAGATGGTCGATGACGGAGATGTGGTGGTCGCCGTGCTCAATGGCGGCAAGGCCTGCCTCAAGAAGTTATACCGGGAAGAGGGCCAGATAAGACTCCAGTCGCCCAATGGCAGCCCGGAAAGCGAGATGGTATCCCATGCGGATATCCGAGGCGTCGTGGTAGGTATTCTTCGCCGCTTCGATGAGACCCTCTGAGGCATCCAGGTGAGCGGTTTTTGACCGCTTGTGGATCGAATCCTGAGAGTCGCTCCTTCAGGGAGTCGCTGAAAAAACCGTACGCAGGAGACCGGCCAGGTCTTTGGGCAGTACGGTTTTTTCTGTTCCAAGGCTTACCGAAAGGAGCTCTTCGCCGAGGTTGCGGGTGGGGCAGGTAGGACTTCGGCCGCCGCCGCGGGCAGCGATCCGTTCTAAAAACGGCACCACGGGATTTTCTTTAGGGTGTATTCCGCCCATATGCAGGATGACCCCATCCTGTTGATGGCAGGCGGCCACCAGGCTCTCGATGGCCGGAAGGCTGGAGTGTTTTGGCGGCGCATCACCAAGTACCATGATGTGCCTGGCAGCCGAAGGGCGCCATTGGAAGCGTCCCAGCTCCAGGGTGCCCCGGATCGCCGAGTCGACCCCTTCGGGTACATCTCCTCCACCAAGTGCTTTGAGCTCCAGGATGGGGCGAAGCAGGTCATCGGCCGGCTTTTCAGACAGGGGATGAGAGGTGATGACCTTGTCTTTATAGGTCAGCAGCCCGACGCGCAGGTTCGCTCCACTCCACTGAAGGGCAGGAAGGAGCCAGCTGCAGGCCTTTTTGAGATCATCCAGCCCGGCCTCCATGCTTCGGGTGGTATCTACTGCCAGCACCAGGTCGAGTCCCCGGCGGTTGAGTCCGGTCAGCAATTCGGAGAAGGCTTCCAGGTCCGGCCAGCCGGGCTTTGAGCCCTCAGCCAGGGTGATTGCCGTACTCCAGCTATCCTCGAAGGCGGTGTTGGACGGATCCTGGGCCACCTCTTTTCCTGTTGCCTGGAAGTGTTCAAGAAGCTCCTTGCCGCGCGGGTGTCGCGCCACGTTTTCTCCACTGGCATTCAGGATGGTGCAAATCCTTTTGGACTCCGTAAGCAGGGGGCGTGGCTGGCTCAGCAGCAGGCTGACCGCATGATCCTGCAGCCGGGGGTCCGGGTCGAGGAGGTGGGCTGCAGTGAGAATCGGCAGCGTGGCGCTCCTTGAAAGAAAAAGCAGCCGGGCCAGGGCTGGGGCTTCAAACACAGCCCTGGGCTCTATACCGGGCCGTTTTTCCGACCGGGCGGTTTCACCCCCCTGGCTGTCTGATTTGAACCGATCCTCTATGGCCCGGAAGAATTCTTTCCAGAGCTCTTCTTCTTCGAGTGGTTTTCCCAGTGGTTTTTCAGCAGGCTGCCGGGTACCCGGAGCCGGGGGGGAGACCTGGGCAATAGTGGGGGGGGCTTCCGGGTCAGGGGCCGGGGCCTGGGGTTTTGCCGGGGCCTTTTCGGCTGGGCTTGAAGAGCTGGTCTTTTTCTCCTGCGGGGCGGCAACCTCTTTGTCCGGCAGCAATTTCGGGACAGGTGCCTGTGAGCTTGCTGGTTGCCGGTTCAGGACGCCGGCTGGATTCCCGGGTGGCCTGGCAGGGGCCGTTGCCCTGGCGGTGAGGGTTTCGTTGACAGCCTGCTGCTGGTTTGCCAGCTTTTCTCCGAGATTCGATTCCACCTCGTTAAGGCGGGTGTAGAGATAGATGATGACCACGATGTTAACCAGCAAGCCGACGATCCCCAGGCCGGCGGCGATATAGGTCCATTCACTATGACGAACCTGGAGTTGTTGACCGCATCGACAGCGGATCTGGCGGGGCATCCGTTACCTCGAAATTGTCAGGGGGATGTTATCACTACAATGACATTCTATCCTGAAGGCCTGCTCATTCCAGATGGATTGGTAGTCGATCTGGTTCACCAGCAGAGTTACCGGTCGATAAGGATAGGGCTGAAAAGAGAGCTACCTGGCCCTGTAAATGCCCCTAAGTGCAGATAGGGACTAATATTCAAATCCGCTTGATAAACCATGATGTCAATGATACTTTTGTTTGAGTTCTTCATTCAGCACCATTGCTTTCTTGAGGTGCTCAGAGGGATCTCGATAAGCGTCCAGGCAGTGTAATTCGTTCTGGAATAGACTTTTAAGTGAATCATAAAGCGGGGGAACTGGTGGGGTTATCCCGTTTGCTCCGGTTTATTGCACTGATTCGGGCATCTTTGAATGTGAATTAATGACTGTATCGCTGAATATTGGTTTTTGGTCAGTCGGCAGGGGGACTCTGGCCGATAGATTGAGTATTCAGCTAAAAAATGAAATGAAGTAAATGCGTCTTAACTGCCTCAGGCTTGGGGTTAAGACGGGAAATTAGGAGGTTGTAGGAATGTTGGTATCTCGTGACGCCATGCGCACCTTCGGGTGGATCCTGGCCCTGACCTTGTCGATGGCGGGTTGTCAGTCCGCTCCCGAGCAGATCACCTCAAAGGATGTTTCGGATGATTTCGGCGAGGTACTGCCGAACCAGGAAGAAATTACGGTTGAGAGTGTCCAGAACAAAGAGATGCTGCACCAGCGGGCGCAGGCGGAGTTCCGCCTCGGGCCGGCCTTTGCTTTTGACCTCTTTGATCCCGGCAGGAATCCCCATACCGATGTCGGTATCCAGGGGGGTGGTAAGCTCCAGCTCGAGACGGCAAAAAATATCTACATGGGACTCTCCGTCGACTTTACCGATGCGCTGGTAGCCGGGAATACGGGCACGATCGACGAGCAGATCTTTGCGGTTAAGGGTTATGACCGCCTTTCTGTCCTCGGAACAGTGGACTGGGACATCCCGGTCACCGCCAATCCCGATGGCCTGATTTTGCGCCTGGGAATGGGAATCGGAATGTGTGTCCTTGACTTCACCCCTGCCGACGGCTGGGACGTTGCGGCCGATGGAAAGATTGAGGATATCTACCAGATCATGTTCCGTCCCACGATTGGTTTGCGCTACCCTGTCTCTGAGCACCTTCTTCTCTTCAGCGAACTGAACTACGACATAGTTCCTGAGAGGAGCATGGGAACCTCCGAATTCCTGGAGGTAGAAGGGCCCCGCGCAATCTTTTCTGCCGGGACGGTCCTTTTCGGCGTCTCCTACCAGTGGTAAGAGGAGGCTTCGGCCTCTCAGCCATGCGCTGCTGTTGAACCAGTGGGTCGAAGTTTTCGCGCCCGGGGATGAGGCTTTCCCTTTATCTCCCGGCCGGGATTCTGTGTTAGGATAGCGGGCCTTGAATCAATGCCCCTTATCCGGACCTCAGGGGAGGTCTGCCGGGGCGAGTCCGAATGGAGCGCTAGGGCCTTATGCAGAAGGAAACTTCGAACCTCGAGAGTAGCGTCAGGGAGAGACGGCGGAATCTTCGTCGCCGGGATGCCCTGGAGATCCTGCTGAAGGCGCGGGATGGACTGATTGCCGAGATGGCCGAAGAGATCCGCCTGCGCAGGGAAGCCCTGGTGGACTCCAATGGTGAACAGAATGTACTGGGTTTTGAGTTCCAGGAGATCGAGGACCGCTATACAGCCCGGCTCCACGCCCTCAATTCGATCCTCGAAAACCTCGAATACAGGCGTCCTCGTCTTGCCCACAGGATCGAGACCCTCTCGACCACCAGCGAAAACCTGAAGAAAGACCTCAATGGGCTGGTCAGCCGCTTTGACCAGTGGGACCTGGTGGATGTGACCGTTACGCAGCTGGCTGATTCAAGCCTGCTGGCGGTGGTCTCCTTCACGGCTGACGATTACGGCGAATAATTTCGCCGGACCTCACCGGGGTATCCCGTGGGTCAGTACCGTCCCAGCAGGCGCTCTTTCGCCGGCAGGATCTCGAGGCAGGTGGTCCACCAGCCCGATTCGATGGTCTCGGCAAACTCCTCCGGCAGCCCCTCTGCCCGCATCTCCAGGGCGAGAGCTTCCGCATCGTAGCTGACGGGGATGAACTCCGCGGTGATGCGGTCTTCCTCCTCACCCAGCACGGTATACCAGGTTTTCCGGGAGCCATCGTTTTCCGGCCGTCCGAGAGCGCCTGTATTGACGAAGAGTTTTTCCGAGGGCAGCCGCCGTTTCCACTTGAGGCCTGTATGGGTAACGGCAATCACATCGGCTTCATAATCCTCGCAGAGTTTTTCGAGGAAATGGGTCGGGGTGGTAGAGCTCCAGAGGAACTCGTTCTGGCGCCGCGGTGAGCCATGGCACAGCAGCACACGCCGGCCGCCAAGCTCCAGGCGGATTTCCCCCGGCAGGCCGCGAAGCCATTTGCGGTTTTCTTCCGAGGTGTTCCGGTAGGTGTACTGGTAGCTCAGCCTGGCGAAGTGATTGTCCCGGGGATCGGTATAGCCGCACTGGCAGTCCGGGAGGTCCCTTGCGAGGGAGTCATCGTAATTGCCGGCGAGGGTTTTGACTTCGTGCTTCTTGAGCAGCGGATAGACCTTGTCAGGATTGGGGCCGAAGGCGCCGAGATCTCCCAGGCAGTAGATCTCGGAAATGCCCCGTTCAGCCATGTCGGACAGGGCGGCCTCGAGGGCCAGGTGGTTGGCATAGATTCCGCCGAAGAGGGCGATTTTTCCAGCAGGGGAGCTGCTCATCTCATTCCACCCCCCAGCCGCCAATGTTGGAACAGATGGCTCCATGTACATAGCAGGTATAGCAGGCCCCCTGGTCGAGGCGGTAGGGGCCGGAGGCTTCTTCCAGGCTCTCTCCAAGATGAGCATCTGGGGCCTCGATCAGGAGTGGGCAGACGGCGCCCCCCCGGTCCGTCACCGTTCGGCTCCTGCTGCACAGGAGTTGGCTGCTGTCGTAGCCTTCCATCATCTCCTCGCTGATCCGCTCCGCCTGTGAATAGGGCCTGCTGCGCTCAGCCTCCATGCCAAGGTGCAGGGTCGGCAGGATCTTGATTCTCGGACGCCGGTAGCCGGCCTCTTTCAGGGTGGCTGCGAAGGTATCGAAAACCCGGGTGTTTTCCTCCTCCGGCCAGGTCTGGGCCATGGTGATAATCGGCAGGAAGCCGGCCTCGACCAGCATCTTCACGCCAGCGAGGGCTTTTTCAAAGGTGCCCTCACCCCGGATGGGATCATTGGTCTCGGGGCTGTAGCCGTCGATGCTGACCCGCAGCTCGAGGCTGTAGATACTTTCCCCGGAGATTGCCTGCAAGGCCTTGATCGAGGAAGGGGTAAAAACCGTTCCGTTGGTCAGGACCGTTGCCGGACCGATTGCCAGGGTCTCCTCGAGCACCTGGAGCATGTCACGGTTCAGAAAGGGCTCGCCGCCGGTGAAATAGTATTCTTTTACCCCGAGCTCCCGCGATTCGCGCAGGTAGCGGCGGATGGTCTCAAGGTCGAGGAAGCCGAAGTTGTCATTGCCCGGATGGCAGCTGATGAAGCAGTGGTTGCAGGAGAGGTTGCAGAGGGTGCCGCCGACCTGGAACCAGAGCTCGTCGAAGCTTTCCAGTTCCTGTAGCGGCGCCTTGTGGCTGGAGCTGTTCTCAGTGCTGGTCATCGGCTCTCAGCTCTGAGTAGAGGTCAAGGCTGTCGTCACCCTCGACCAGCTTGAAGATGTCTCTGACCTGGCCGATCCCCGTCTGCAGCAGGAAGTCGCTGCGGCGGCCGTAGCTTTTATGCCCGGCGATGTAGTAGCCGGGCTCCGGGTTGGAGAGGGTGTCTCCCGGCAGCTCCGCAGCGGCCAGGCAGTCGCCATTGGAGCCTTCGCCGAGGAGGGCGGCGGCGAGCTTCATCGGTCCCTCGCTTGCATAGCAGAGGTGGACCTGGAGCTCCCGGTGATAGCTGTTATCCGGTCTGTAACCAGTCATGGAGATGATCCGGTCGACCACCACAGCTTTGCTTTCCTGTTCCTGCTGGCCGCCCAGCTCAACGTGGATCTTGCCGTCCTTCTGCCGGAGACTTGAGATGACGCCGTCCTCAATAACCTCACAGCCGGCCGGCGGGGACGCAGAGAGGCGGTTGGCAGCCTGCGAGAGCCTGGCTCTCTGGGGCAGCGGGTCATTTTCAATGACGGGAAGGGGTTCTTTGCGGGAGTCTCTCCGTGCCCAGATCAGCCCCGTTCCGGGTTCTTCTTCAAGCAGCATGGCGAAGGCATCGAGCACGGTGGCAGCAGAGTAGCCGGCGCCTGCCAGCAGGGTGGTGGAGCCGGCATAGAGTTGCCTGTCGGCACCGAGGACATCGGGGATGTGGTAGCTGATGAGGTCGCCGAGCTTCTCTTCGCCCGGGGCAGGTATTCCCCCGGCTCCGAGGCTTGAGGGGTTGCGGTAGACCCCGCTTGCATCGATCACCACGTCGGCAGATTCGGTTTTGCCTACGGCGTCTCCTGTCTCCAGCAGGAGATCGAAACGCGCCTCGGAGCGTTCTGCCCTACCGATGGCCTCGGTCTTGAGCAGCCCGGACCTGGCGATCCCCACGACCTCGCAGCCCGTCCTGACACTCTTGCCGAGGGCGGCTGCCAGGGGCTCGATGTAGGAGTCGCAGTATTCCCCTGCAGCGGGGCAGACAGCCCTGTCGGGGATGCTGAGTTCCAGCTCCCGGAGTGTAGCGAGCCCCAGCTCAGAGGTGTTGAGAGCCCAGGGCGAAAACAGCTCGAGGAATTTCCACCGTCTGATGTTCGCGCCGGCCTCCAGGCGTTCGTAAACCACCGGTCGATGACCCAGCGCTGCGCCGTAGATGGCCGCCTCCAGCCCGATGGGGCCGGCGCCGATAATCGCGATGTCTTTTGGCCGGGCCTGGGTTCGCAGTTGCCGGATCATTATTCGGCAAGCACCTGGCGGAAGGCCGCGCCTGAGGCTCCCGGGTCGACACCGGCGATGAGCTCAAGCGGATCCCAGGCCGCGATCTCGGCGGCGTAGACCCGCCCGACCACTCCGAATGGATTCGGACTGTGGATGATCTCCCAGCCGCTTTCAGTGAGGCTGCGGACAACCCTGGCGGGAAAGCGGGATTCCAGCAGCAGGAGGTTCTTCGCGTAGGCGTCGAAGCGCGGCTGGACGACCGCCTCTGCGATGTTCATGCCGTAGACGGTCACGTTGGCGATCACCTGCGCGATTCCTGCCGTGATGCGGGCCGCACCCGGCGATCCCAGGACGAGCTTCGGCTTGCCATCCTCGAGCACGATGGTTTCAGCGACAGCGGTACTCCGAGCCTTCCCCGGCTCAATAGAGTTTGCCGATCCCGGCCGCGGGTCAAAGGCGCTCATGCAGTTGTTGAAGAGGATTCCCAGCCCGGGAGAGAAGACTCCCGAGTTGTAGCCGAGAGAATGAGAGAAGGAGATGGAGTTTCCATCCCGGTCGACGATGGTCAGCTGCGTGGTGTCAGGACAGTCCGCGCCGCTTTGGGCGCCATCGCTGGCGGCCAGGGCGTCGAGGTATTCTTCGCTGAGGAAGCTCTCATCGCCAGGGGTGCCGAAGGCGGTATCTCCCTGGTTGGTGAGGCGGTCATGCCAGACTCGCTTGAGAATCTCTGAGAGCCCGGCGATGTATTCGGGGCTGTTGTGTGGGGGCAGGGAGCTGCTGAGCTGGCGCTCCAGGAGGGCCAGCGTCTGCAGGAGCGCGACCCCTCCGCCCGGAAGCGGCGTGGAGAGCACATCGAAGCCCTGGAATTTTCCCTGCACTGGCTCGCTGACGCTGGGCTTGTAGCCCTGGAGGTCGGCCAGGGTCACGAGGGCGCCCTTGGCCTCCCAGTCTGCGGCAATCTCCTTTCCGAGCTCGCCCCGGTAATAGCTGTCGGCGCCTTCTGCGGCCAGTCGCCTGTAGGTGTTGGCGAGGCTGGGCTGGCGGAAGATCTCACCGGCCTGGTAGGTCTCCCCGTCTTCCTTGAAGCAGATCTCCCTGCCCGCCTCGGTAAATCCTAGGCGGTCGCGGGTGGAGACCCTGCCGAAGAGACCGGGGCGGATCCAGAAGTTCGCCAGCTCCGGGGTGACCCTGAATCCATCTTCGGCGTAGGGGATGGCGCGCTCGATGAGC
>CAZTRG010000109.1:0-3946 GCA_964615885.1 uncultured Planctomycetia bacterium
TGGAGAGTCTACCGGACGTACCCGCAACTTCCCCTTCACCTTCGCCTGGCGCTATCGCGACTACGTCATCGACTCATTCAACAACGACAAGCCCTATGACGTCTTCCTCAGGGAACAGGTCGCGGGCGACATCCTGGCCAAAAAGTATCCGAATAACAAACGGGACCGCCTGGTGGCCACCGGCTTCCTGGCCATGGGCAGCAAGGACCTCAACGAGCGCAACCGTGAGCAGTACCTGATGGACAATGTCGATGACCAGATCGACACGACCACGCGCTCGGTGCTGGCGCTGACTGTCAGCTGCGCCCGCTGCCACGACCATAAATTTGACCCGATCCCGACGAAAGACTACTACGCACTGGCGGGTATTTTTGAGAGCACAGAGATCCTCTCAGGTCTCAATGCCAGGGGGCAAAAAGGAGGCTACAAGGCATCCGACAAGCTCATCGCCTTGAGCACCAGGGTCAAACCTGATGGAGAAAAAATCTCAAAGTCAGAAGTCCAGATCAAGAAAATGCAGGAGCGCATGCAGGAATTGCGCACAGAGATGAAGGAAACGCAGAAAACCCTTGCCGCTCTGAATAAAAAGAACAACAAGAAGAAGGGGAAGGACCGGACCCCGGCCACCGAAATCGCCTCCCAGCGCAAAGAGCATCAAAAGAGGGTCCAGGAGCTCAAGAAAGAGATCCAGGAGCTCAACAAGTCGCTCAACAGGAAGAAAAATCGCGGCGGAGGCTCGGCCCCCACCGGCGACTACGCCATGGGTGTCACCGATGCGCCAAAAGCGGTCAACAGCAGGGTTCGCATCCGTGGCGAGGTGTCCAACAAGGGCAGCGAGGTTTCCCGGGGGTTCCTCCAGGTGCTCAGCGGCAAGAAGCGCCCCCACTTTGGCAGCAATTCAAGCGGCCGGCTGCAGCTGGCCGGCTGGCTCACCAGCCCGGAGAATCCCCTGACCGCGCGCGTCATGGCCAACCGGACCTGGCACCATCTCTTCGGACGGGGAATCGTCCGGACGGTCGACAACTTCGGCGAAACAGGTGAGCGGCCCACCCACCCTGAACTTCTCGACCACCTGGCCGTGGGCTTCCAGAAAGACGGCTGGTCAATCAAGCGCCTGGTCCGCAGGATGGTCCTGAGCCGAACCTATCGCATGAGCTCGGATTACAGCGAGGCCAATTACGCCGTCGATCCCGACAACAAGCTGTTCTGGCGTATGCGGCAGAAAAGAATCGATGCGGAGAGCCTGCGGGATTCAATGCTGGCCATCGGAGGAGAGCTCGAGCTGTCGCGGCCGGTTGGCTCGCCAGTCATGAAGCTTCCCATCAACGAGATCGGCAGGAGCATCTCCAGGGTTAAAAACACGCTCGACGGAAACTACCGCAGCGTCTACCTCCCCATCATGCGCAGCTTCGTGCCGCAGATCCTGCAGACCTTTGATTTCGCCGAGCCCAGCATGGTCAAGGGGAGCCGCGATGTAACGACCGTGCCGACCCAGGCCCTCTACCTGATGAACAACCCCTTTGTCCTCAAGCAGTCGCGAAACCTCGCGCGCAACCTGATGGACAAGGATCACCTCACCAGCGCAGAACGTATAGAGCTGGCCTACAAGCTGGCTCTCTCCAGGACTCCGACCGCCTTCGAGGCAATCCGGTCGCTGACCTACCTGAAGACCTTCCAGGCAAAGCAGGACAAGGGCTCCAACTCTGAACTGAGCGCGCTGTCCAGTCTCTGCCATGCACTTTTCTCGGTAGCTGAATTCCGCTATCTCAACTGATCATCCTCAAAGCATAGAACCATGAACCAAAAACCCGAACTCTCGAACCTGGAAATCAACAGCATGCTCTCGAGGCGAAGTCTCCTGCAGACGGCCTCCTGTGGATTCGGCTACATGGCCCTGTTGGGGATGTGTGGTGAGGCCGCCGCGCGCGATGACACCTACAAGAACCCCCTCGCCGTTCGCCCCTCTCATTTCAAGGCCAGCGCCAAGCGGGTGATCTTTCTCTTCATGCAGGGCGGCCCCCCACAGGTGGACACCTTCGACTACAAGCCCCAGCTTCAGAAGAGTCACGGCAAGAAGACCGGCAAGGGATCCCTGATGGCCTCGCCTTTCAAGTTCAAGCCCGCCGGCAGGAGCAAGCTGCCGATCTCTGAGGTATTCCCCAACCTGTCAAAGCACGCCGACGACCTGTGTCTTCTCAACGGCATGCACACCACCAACCCCGCCCACCCGCAGGCAACGGTTCTCGCCCACACCGGCAGCATCAACTTCGTGCGCCCCTCGGTGGGTTCCTGGGTGCTCTACGGGCTCGGAACAGAAAACAACGACCTCCCCGGCTTCATCACCATCAACCCGCCCAACCGTCTCGGTGGAGCGCAGAACTACGGCAGCGCATTCCTGCCGGCCTGTTTCCAGGGAACCCCGATTGGCTCACAGGGAGCCAGCTCACTGCCGAACCTCTACAACCGCGAGCTCACCTCCGCCCAGCAGCGCAAGCAGCTTGACCTGGTGCAGAAGATGAACCGTGAGCTGCGTGAGCGCTCGGGAGTCAACGATGAGCTCGACGGGGTCATCGAGTCCTTTGAGTTGGCCTTCCGCATGCAGGGCAAGGTCCCCGAGGTCATGGACATCAAGAATGAATCACAGAAGACCATCGACAGCTACGGCATCGGCCGGTGCAAGCCAAGCGATGCCTTCGGCAAGCAGTGCCTGATGGCGCGCCGCTTCGCCGAGAACGGCGTCCGCTATATCGAGGTCCACCACGGCGGCTGGGACCTTCACAATGGCCTCAAGGCGAGACTCACCAAGAACGCGGCCTCACCCGATGCTCCCATCGCCGGCCTGCTCTCCGATCTGAAAGAACGCGGCATGCTCGAGGACACCCTGGTCGTCTGGGGTGGAGAATTCGGCAGAACGCCCGCCGGACAGTCAGCCAAGGGTGATGGACGCCGCCACAACAACCGCGGCTACTCCATGTGGATGGCAGGCGGAGGGATTCGCGGCGGCATGCGCTACGGCGCAACCGACGAATTCGGTGACACCGCCATCAAGGGCAAGATCCACATCCATGACCTGCACGCCACCATGCTGCACCAGCTCGGCCTCGACCACGAGAAGCTGACCTACAAGTACGCCGGCCGGGACTTCCGCCTGACCGATGTCTACGGCAACGTGGTCAAAGAGATTATCTCCTGAGGCGAGTAGCCTGCGTGGATTTCTGCCTGCGGACTAATCCCTCGGCGCTTCTTCAGCCTCGCCGTCCGTGGGCGAAAGCTCCCGGGCTTCTTCGAGAGCCGCTGCCGCATCCCCTGCCTGCTCGCGGGGAACACTGACCTGGATCGGGTGAACCGTCGCTGTCAGGAAGAGCGAGTCACGCAACTCCTCAGAGAGTCGCGCGTCAAAACCCAGCGAGCCAAGGGTCCCGAGAACGACCATGGCATCCGCCCGGGCTCCCTCGTAGACCACCACCATGTCAAAATGATCAACAGCCCCCTGGCTCGTCGGCCCCTCCACCTTGCCGAAACCACCGGCGTTCCTTAGCAGGAACACCACCAGGGCCAACAAGAGGACGGCAACGGCAATGATTCCAATGTACATGCTCAGGGCTCCTCGCTCTTGCCGAGCTTCTTCTTCAGCTTGCCGCTGCCGGGCTTAAGCACGAGCGCCTGCCTGAAAGCCTCCCCCGCCTCTTTTCGCCGGCCGGCGGCCAGCAGGGCATCTCCCAGCTCTTCCCGGGCCCGGGCTGATTTTGGAAAAGCCTCAGCGTTGAGCTCCAGCACAGCCACCGCCTCGCTGGTTTTCTTTTTTCCCAGGAGGTAGCTGCCGAGCTGCCGCAGGCGGGCCTCGGAGAAATCGATCTCCTTTTCCCGCGAACTCTTCAGGCGGCGGTACTCAGCCTTCAAGCCGCTAAGCCCCTCCCGGCGCAGCCGCTCACCCAGCAGGCGGGAG
>CAZTRG010000110.1:0-62775 GCA_964615885.1 uncultured Planctomycetia bacterium
CGCTGGTCATCCAGGAAGGCCTTCATCTCCTCAGGGGTGGGAGGGAGACCGATAAGGTCGAGGTAGACGCGCCGGAGCAGGCTTCTCTTACTGGACCTGCCAAGGGGCTCAAGGCCCTGCTTCTCTATCCTGGCCAGGACAAATTGATCGATCGGGTTGTTAACGAGCTCCTGGTGTTTCGTTCCAGGCGGGGTGGGTTTATTGACCGGGCGAAAAGCCCAGCTCTCGAGGCGGAGCTTGTTCCAATCCTGGCTTTTGCCGGCCTGCGCAGCGTTCTGCGTCGGCTTTTCTTCAGGCCAGGGGGCACCGATCCGGATCCATTCCTGGAGGTCAGCGATGACCTTGTCAGGCAGCTTCTTATTCGGCGGCATCTCGAGTTCGTTGTCGAGGTAGACAACGGCACGAATGAGGAGGCTGGATTCGGGTTTGCCTGGCACCACGACGGGGCCGGTTTCTCCACCCTTGAGAAGTCCTTCCCTGCTGTCGAGGTAGAGCTCTGCCTTCAGTTTTTTAGACCGGGCACTGTGGCATTTGTAGCAGTGATCAGCCAGCACGGGGCGGATCTTCTCTTCGAAGAAGTTCAGCTGCTCAGCAGTCGGCTCCTGGGCATGAAGCGCAGAGTGCCCTGAGAGGACTGCGAGAAAAGAGAAACAGAAGAAGCTGATCCTGCAGAGCGAATTCATGGTTGCCCGTTCGTTTTCATTAAGGCTTTTCATGGCATGTCAATTCGAGCGGTTGCAGGTATCTTGCCTGAATGGCGGCTTTCATTCTACAGTGTCTTTTTCATAGTTTCCCGCATCTTGGACAGGATACTTCAGCTAAAGGCAGCTATTGGAGCTGACAGCTCCAGCTTCTCGTTTTCTGCCCTGGCGGCTGGGGGTACAATGATTCCCGGCTGCAGGGCCGTCCTGGCCGTTACTCGTTTCTATCGAGAGGAATTATGTCTCAAATGATATTTCCCCGGCGCCTCTTCATGGCGCACCTGGCGGTCATTATCTTCAGTGGAATATTTTCCGGCCTGGCGACCCCGGCCAGGGCAGCCGGCCCGGCCAATCCTGCCCGGCCGAATATCGTCCTGATCATGGCCGATGACATGGGCTATGAGTGTGTTTCCTCAAACGGCGGGGCCAGCTTCAGCACGCCACGGATTGATTCTCTGGCAAAGAGCGGCATCCGTTTCCTGAACGGTCATTCACAGCCGATCTGTACTCCCTCCCGGGTCCAGATCATGACCGGCTTTTACAACAACCGGAACTACATCCGCTTCGGCTTTCTCGATCCCGAGGCGACGACCTTCGGGCATGTCCTGAAGGCGGCCGGCTACAAGACCTGTATCGTGGGAAAATGGCAGCTTGCAGGAGGCCTGGAGGCACCCCGGAAATTCGGTTTCGACGAATACTGCCTCTGGCAGCTCACTCGCCGGCCGAGCCGCTACGCCAACCCCGGGCTGGAGGTCAACGGCAAGCTGGTCGATTATAAAGACGGCGAGTACGGTCCTGACATCGTCAGCGATTATCTCTGCGGTTTCATCGAGCGGAACAAGGCAGTCCCCTTCTTCGCCTACTATCCCATGATCCTGCCGCACTGGCCCTTTGAGCCGACGCCCGACAGCCCCGACTATGACAAGACCTTCCCCGGCGACAAGGGGATCGGCAAGATGAAGTACTTCAAGGACATGGTCTCCTATACCGACAAGCTCGTTGGAAAGATTGTTGATAAGCTCGAGGCGCTCGGCCTGCGCGAGAAGACCCTGGTGATCTTTACCGGCGACAACGGTACCTATGTGAAGGTCATCTCCGAGCTCAATGGCTCAAAGTACCCGGGCGGCAAGGGCTCCACCCGGGATAATGGAACCCATGTGCCGCTGGTGGCAAGCTGGCCGGGCACCGCACCAGCCGGCAAGGTGTCGGATGCGCTGGTTGATTTCAGCGATATCCTGCCGACGCTTGCCGAGCTTGGAGGCGCTGAGCTTCCCGCGAAGCTCAACTACGAGGGGCTCAGCCTTGCGCCGCTCCTGCAGGGCAAGGCTTTCAAGGGCCGCGAGTCGATCTACTGCTGGTACCATCGAAACGGTCTGCGCGGCAAAGAAAGCCAGCACACCCGCACCAGTGATTTCAAGCTCTACGCTACAGGCCGCTATTTCAAGGTGACTGAGGATCTCCTGGAGAAAAAACCGCTCGATACAGCGAAGCTTTCCGGTGGCGGTCTTTCAGCCTACAGCGCCCTGAAGAAGGCTCTCGACAGGGAAATCGAGGTTACCCGCAAGGCTACTGCTGCCCTGAAAAAGAGAGGTTTTGGTGGCGCTGCGAAGAAGCAGGCCAAGAATAAGAACAACAAGGCGAGGAGTGCGCAGCAGAAGCAGAAGCAGGAAAAGAAAAAGAAGAAAGAGAAGAACCCGGACTGAGCCTGTCGGTTCGTTGGTCCGGGAAAAGCGAATCGAGACCGATTCAGATATTCATTCGGTTCAATGAACCAGGAGGAGAAACTAATGAAGAGATATTGTTTACTGCTTGCCGTGGTCGCGGCGGTGTTTTCTGCCGTTTCCGGTTGTGCCACGATTGCGCAGTCAACCGGAATCGGCAACTCGGCGGGTTCGGACCTGGTGGCCATCACCTCCAAGCCAGCCGGTGCTACAGTTCATATCGATGGTGTCCAGGTCGGGGTTACACCCTTGACGATAACCGTAAGTCCCCGTGCAAAGGTCATCACCTTCGCCAAGGATGGATACAGCGCGGTGACCATCCCCATTCCGAAAGACTGGAATGGCTGGGCGATTGCGAATGTTCTCTGGATTCCGGGAGTGGTCGTCGATGCCGTAACCGGTAATATCCGGAAGGTTCGCGGGACGATCTCTGCAACCCTGCCGAAAGCCGGAGGCTGAAAAGAAGACCGGATTCGCAGCTTGCTCGGCGCAGGTTATGGTTCTGCAAATGGAATATTATTGTCTGCGGCTTCATCCTGGAGCCGGGCTTCTGTGTAAATAACTCGGGAAGGAATGCTTATGTCCAAGTGTGCTTTATTAGTTTTAGTTTGTGTTGTTTGTGGGTTTTCAGGCTCCGGCTGTGCAACCATCGTTAATGGTGGGCCGGATGTCGTGTATTTCTCAACAACCCCTGCGGGCGCCACTGTAACGGTTGACGGTGCCCAACTGGGTAAGACTCCTCTTACAACCCAGGTTCGCCGGAACTCCCATATGATGACCTTTTCAAAAGAGGGCTATCAGAAAGTTACGCTTCCGGTTCAAAAGGAATTTAATCTATGGGTGCTGGGGAATGTAATCTTCGGGGGAGTGATTGGGATTATTGTCGATGCGGTGGCCGGGAACCTGGAAGAGGTCAGCGGGTCTGTAGCTGTTACCTTGCCGAAACTCGAAAGCGGTGACTCCCGGGGAAGAAACGCCCCCGATTCTATTGCAGCCTGGCTTGGCAGGCTTCGTGAATACGCTGAGCTTGCGCAGTCGGATCTACCGGCTGGAAAGTAGAGGCACTCCTCCGCCGCCCGGTATCCCGACAGCCTGGGTTTTATAGGCTGTCGGGATATCAGGTGGTTTAAATCGAACGGATCCGCAGTTTTCGAAGCG
This sequence comes from uncultured Planctomycetia bacterium, assembly GCA_964615885.1. Taxonomy (GTDB): domain Bacteria; phylum Planctomycetota; class UBA8108; order UBA8108; family UBA8108; genus UBA8108. Next base: position 3,581 of record CAZTRG010000110.1, read on the forward strand.
AGAGGGGCAGGCCATGGTCCTGGAAGCCGATGCCGCCCTTGGGCGGACGGTTTTTCAGGCGCGGATGGTCGAGGCTGATCTCGTTGACGACCGTGCCGTTGAGCTTGATCGTCACCTTGCGTCCCTTGCAGGTGATGTGGAAGCGGTTCCATTCACCAGCCGCCTTTACGGCATTCTTTTTCGGAGCTATTCCCGGGATGACTCCGCCCGAGTCGTGGTCGGTCAGCCGCGCGCCCTTCTTCTTGCCGGAGGAATCATAGATCTGTACCTCGATTCCCTTGGCTACGGGGCTCTTCTTGTCGCCGACGTGGAAGTAGAAGCCGCTGTTGCCACGCTTCTGGACCTTGTAATCGAACTCAACCTCGAAATCTTTGTACTCCTCCTTGAGCCAGAGGTAGGCATCGTAGCGCTGCCAGCCTCTCTCGCCCGGGCGGGGGGTGAGGGTGACAACGCCATCCTTAGTGAGGATCCAGTTGCCCTTGGTGTGGCAGTGCTTCGAGAGGTCGCCTGATTTCAGCACATCGGTCCAGCCGGCTTTCTCCTCGGTGTGGAGAGCGGGGGAAACGAAGAGCCAGGCGGCGATGCGGCAGGCCCTCGAGGCCAGCAGCGCTGCATGGTGCTTGTGGGAATTGTGGCGGATGTTGATCATGGTTGGATGGTTCCTCTCTGAAGGGGTTCCGGTTGGGGCGTGAAGCTCATTTCAATAACCAGCCTGTGATCTTATCATAGTCCTTGCCGGGGATGCCCGGAATCAACTGATGGATCCAAACGAGGGAAGGCGACCATGAATACAAAACGGCTGACACAATCGGTGTGGAGATTTTCAAGCAGCATCCTGGTGACAGCGCTCCTGTTCTCCTTCCTGCCGGCTGGAGGCCTGGTCTCAGAGGATAAGCCTGAAAAGAAAGCCAGGAAGGCACAGCAGCAGAAGAGGCAGCGGAAAGTACCTGCGGCTATGAAGCCTGTAACAGATGTGGCCGGGTTGCCGAGGGTGCTCTTGATCGGCGACTCGATCTCGATCGGCTATACCGTGGGTGTGCGGGAGCTGCTTTCGGGCAAGGCGAATGTGCATCGCCCCCTGACCAATTGCGGCCCGACGACAAAGGGCGTCAAGGAGCTTGAGAAGTGGCTTGGGGATAAGCCCTGGGACGTCATCCATTTCAATTTTGGCCTGCACGATCTCAAGTACCTGGGCCCCAAGGGGCAGAACCTCGCCGCCCCGAAGGCAGATGGTAGCCATCAGCAGGTTCCGATTGCCGATTACGAGAAGCACCTCAGGACCATGGTGGCGCGCCTGGAGAAAACAGGCGCCCGGCTTATCTGGAGGACGACCACGCCGGTTCCGCCCGGTGCGAGGGGAAGGGTCGTAGGTGATTCGGTGAAGTACAATGCGGTCGCCGCGAAGCTCATGAAGGAGCGCAAGATCGCCATCGATGATATGTATTCCTTCACCATGCCTCGTCTGAAGGAGATCATGCGCCCGGCCAATGTCCATTTCACCCCGGCGGGATCCAAAGCCCTGGCGAAGCAGGCGGTAGCAGCGATCACCGCAGCCTTGAAAAAGCCCTCCCAGTCTTCCGGCAAGTAGAGCGGGCAGTTCCCCTGGTCTACTGCTTCTGGAACTGGGGCAGGGAAAGCAGGTAAGCGGCCGTGGCCGAGATCCGTCGGTTTCTTTCCCGCTGGCTGTTGAAGGCGCCCTCGGAGAGCTCATGATGGTTCTCGAGGATGTCGCCATTGAAGAACAGGAGGGAGAAGAACTTGACGGCTCGCTCCGGGGTGAAGAGCTGCCAACGGAGACGGAGATCATTCGGATCCCAGCTTCCCGCGGACTCTCCCTCAACCGGGTTGGCAAGCTTATTGATGAATGACAGGCGGTTCAGCAGGCCAACGGTGTGCAGCCAGTCGAAGGCCATCTCCGATTCGCCGGTCGGGTCAGGGAAATCGACCATGAGCATGCCGGAGTTTTCGACCGTCTCGACGGCGTCGAGGAGTTGTGACAGGCTCAAACGGGCATCGAGGGCGCGGACTGCGCTGGCCACGAGCTCGATGGGTGTCTTGACCTTGGCCCGGTAGAATCTCAGGCTGAGGAATTCATCGGAGAAGAGGATCACTCGCAGGACCTCCTTGATATCTCCTTCCGATTCTCTCCAGGCATCGATCGCTGCCAGGAGGAGGTCAGGCTCACGGAATTCGAGCCTGCTGACCGTGCCATTGCCGGCGGCATCGAGGTCCTGGAAGATCTGCGGGGGCCTGCCGTTGGGCAGGTCCGGTGTGGCTTCAGCCCATTCGCTCTCCGACAGCCGGCCATCTGAATTACGGTCGATGGAGTTAAAGAAGGCGGCAAGATCATCCGGCATGCCACCGGTCTTGGGCAGGTCGGAGATATCGTCGGTCACCAGCAGCTGGATGAGCTTGGTGCAGATGTACTTGGCGCAGTCCCGCAAGGCGATGGTCTTGTCGAGAACCTCGTAAAATTCGCCCAGTCCGGCTGCATTGGTACGGTCGTTCCTGTTGTTGGCAATCTGCACCGTGGCAAAGGGCGAGACCGGGTTGCCGAGCGAGTCGACGCCACCGTAGCGGGGCAGGAAGATGTCCTTGCGCCCCCAGCTGTGGTTCTCGCTGGCGAAGTTGAAGGCCCAGGTGTAGACCTCGTCGTCCCAGTTTTCAGTAGTGGGGAAACGGTAGTTCGTGCCGGTTTCCCGTTCGTTGAGTGAGCGAATCAGTTTGCCGGGGCGCCGGATGAAGAGAATATCATTGGCCGGGAAGGTGTTTCGAGTGACCCAGCCGGCTGTCCAGCCGGTGAAGATCTTTGCAAGCTCTTCAATATCACGCTGGGTGTAGACATGGTCAGCTCCCAGGGCGAAGAGCTCGAAATACTCCCTGGCGTAGTTCTCATTCGGCTCGGCGGCGGTGTTCTCAAAGTTGTTGAGGTAGATCACCTGGGCGACGCTCTTGGCCGATCCCTCGAGAAGATTGCGGAAGTTACCGAAGGCGTTCCTTCTGAAGTAATTGTACTCGCGCAATTCCATGTCGATGGCTACGGCCCGCTGTTCGCGCTGGCCGTAGTACTTCCAGTAGGAGACCTGGTTCTTGGTGATGAATTCCGCGTAGGTAATGGTCCCGTCAGTTCTGAGCCTGGCGGGGAAGCGCTCCCAGGCGATGGCTCCGGGATGCCTGTTGGGCCTGCGGAAGGAGTTCCACTCAGCCTCGGTCAGGGTTCCTGAGTCGTCAGAATCAGCCGCGTTGAACATCTGCCGGGTGGGAGGTACACCGGCGCTGCCGCCGCGTTGGCCTTTTGAGAAGAAGCTGTCACGCAGTGCTGAGACCTGGGTGTGGAAGTGGTTGTTCCAGAACAGGGAGAGCACCTGCTGCAGTTGCCAGCGGCTGTTGATCGCGTCGTTAAGAAGCAGGGCGTTCATTCGCTGGATCTGGTTGTTGGGTACCAGGTAGTCCGGATCGAAGCCAAGGTCGAGACTCTCTGCGACTGCGGCGAGCTCGGGTTCGACCTCGGCCTGGTCAAAGTTTCCCGGTGGGTCAAGCTGCTCCTCGATGTAGGCGAGCAGTTCCGCTCGCGTCTGGATCCTCGTCAGGAGCTCCTCGGTTGGCCCGAAGGTGATGCGGTTGAGCACATGGGTAATGAGCGGCAGGTCATTGGAACAGGCTGAATAGGATTCGCAGCTCAGCTCGTTAGCTTCGGGGGCTACTCCACAATCCAGCGGACCGGGAGCGGCCGGCGCAGCACCTGCGCGAAACAGGTAGGCCAGGGTGAAGACTCCATCGCTCAGGTCTACAGAGGAATCGCTGTTGGTGTCGCCGGTGATGGTGCAGGTGCTTTCCTGCCCCCCGGCAAAGAGCCAGACAAAGGTTGCGATCGCATCGGAGATGTCGACGGCACCGTCTGTATTAAAATCTCCGCGCCGGAATTGTACCTCGCGGAAGTAGCTGCTATTTCCCTGTGCGGCCGGTATGTCGAGCTCGAGGCCGGGAATTCCCTGGGCCGCCAGCGGTGAGCAGGGTACCAGGGCTAAAAAGGAAAACAGTGCGCCCGCGGCCATGCCCAGGGGCTTCAGCAGCGGCTGGCTTTCCAGTAACCGGGTTTTTTTCATCATAAACTCCAAGGGTAGTGAATCGGTGCAAGCTGCACTGATAATGCCGCAGAGCCAACTCAGTATAAACTCCCCTGCCCGGGGGGCGACATTCTATACATCATGCAGACAGGAAAAGGCTAAATCAACACTTTGGTCGGGATCCGGCCCTCAAAGTGTAAATTCCCGGCTTTTGCGCCTTTTGCTCAATTAAAGCAGGCCTGTTCGCAACCTTCAATGGGGCGGCATTCAGTGCCGCCGGCAGGCTGGGGGCCTCCCTGGAACAGGTAGATGAGGAGGTGAATTCCATCGGCAAGATCGACCCGGGTGTCTCCGTTGAGATCGAGCAGGACCGCGTTGCCGGGGTCGGAGACCTCGCCAGTGCCACAGGGCAGGCGCTCGGGACTGCCGAGGAAGAGATGCCCGAGCAGGCTCACGGCATCACTGAGATCGGTTTGCCCATCCTGGTTGGTGTCACCCGGTTTCTGCAGGCCTCCGGGTGCGGGCGCCTTTTCACCGAAGCCGGGCGTGCCATCCAGGATGGAGGAGGCGCGCCAGCTTGCCGGTGAAGCCAGCAATTCAGCCTCAAGGCCGGGGTCGGCCAGCTCGAGTGCGAATCCCTGTCCATCGGTTTGCGGCTCCCAGTCATCACTGTAGCTGAAACTGATGATGGCCTCTCCAAGAGCATCCCGCAGCTCCAGCTCCTCCCCTGCGTTTGCAAGATTGCCCCGGTATTCACCGGCTATGAGGATCCGTCCGACATCATAGCGTGTTGCGAAGGCCTCGATGTCCTTGACGACAACAACGAACTCTCCCGGTGCGAGGTCAAGAACAGCCGAAGAGCTGAAGTCGAATTCAACTCCCTTGCTGAAGTGGACTCCGCTCAGGTCGAGGGATTCTTCAGAAGTATTGACCAGCTCGATGAACTCGAGGTCCTGCTGGCTGAGGGGGCTGTCTTCATCGGGTGGGCGCGGGTTGTAATGGATCTCGCTGATGCGCAGGCTCGATACATCGGTGCCGAATGATTTTTCGACAAGGTTACTCCACACTCCCCTGCGCAGGGCCCGTGCACGAATCTCTGAGCTGCGCGGCAGGTTGAAGGGCCCGGTGAAGCGGGTCGCGGAGGCTGCCACGCCGTTGCCCTCGAGCCGGGGGTCAGTTCCATCGAGAGTGTAATAGATGCTGCCTGTCGAGCTGGTCATGGTGATCTCCAGTCCGGCTCCGCCGGGTGGGATTCTTCCGTCGGCGGGAGTGATCACCGGCGGTGCCGTGGTGCTGCGGGCGAGTCCGCGCTGGGCAAGCTGGCCGTAGACCAGGCCGCTGCGCCTGGGAAAGTAGGTGCGGCGGAACCAGTTCAGCTCCGTGGCCCATTCCTGCCGGGTGTTGTAGGGGTCGTTCGCCCGTTTGTCATCGCCCCAGCGGGCCGTCTCCGCTGCCAGCGCCAGCTCGATGTGCTCGGCAAAGGAATCCCATCTCGCCTGTGCCGCCTCTGCGGTAAGAACTCCGTCATCAAAGAAGTGGCGCTGCACGCGGTCACGGAAGAGGGTCTTGTACTCTTCGTTAGTCGCCAGGCGCTGGTGCAGGCGGCTGGGCCGGTTGGCATTGTTCAGGCCGGTGCGGTTCTCATTCAGGTTCCAGAAGGTGCGTTCGGCGTCCCAGACAAAGAACTTATAGCCCTCTCCCGGCAGGCGTCGTCGCCCCGCGTACCAGTTGTTGTGATCCCAGTCGACATTGCCGACGTAGAAATTAAGGATCATCCAGTCAACCAGGTTGGGCACGTCGAGGTATTGCTGGATCTCTTCCCAGGCCTCCGGGGTGCTGATGTCACCCTCGGCGATCTGCATCATGGAGTTCCAGGCCTGCAGGTCTCCATCGACAGGCTCGCCCACGTTGAGGGAATCGTACTCCTCGCGGTTGCCCCCGAGGTGGGCAGCCAGGAAGGGTGCGCTCGGGCGTTCAATCAGGTGGTAGAGGCCCCAGTAGAGTCCGTTGATGTAGAGGTGCATGTAGTTCTGGTGGGCGCTCAGCTGGCCCATGGCAAGCTGGGCATCGCGGCACCATTGGTCACGGATGTACTGGGCACGGGTACGCTGGGTGGCGCTGGGGTGGAACCACGAGTCACCGTTGCCGCCGCGCAGGACAATCGTATCGAAGCTCTCTACCGGGGAATCTTCGAAGACGGGGAACTTGAGCTTCCCGGGCCCGTAGAGCTTTTTGAACATCAGCCGCATATTGTGCTTGGGGCGCGAGGGCTGGCGGCTGGCTCCTCCCTGCATCCGCAGCCCGCAGTTGATCTGGGTTCCCTCTTTGCCATCCGGGTAGATGAGCTCCATTGATGCCGGCCGTTCCCATTCGACGCCGGAGCGCAGTGAATTTGAGTAGATCCCGGTGGCCGGATGGAAGAGGTGGTCGATGTCCATGACGATGGAGAGAGAGGGCATAGCAAGAAGGGCATCCCTTACCCGCTCGTCATAATGAGCAGAGTTTTCATCGCTGACGACCCGCTGATCCATCTCGTAATCTGCGGTGAGGACTCCCCAGGAGATGGGATAGCCCGGCGGGCGGGATTCCTGGTGCAGGATTCCGCCGCCGGTGGGGGTGTCGAGGAACAGGTAGGTCCTGGTGTCGATATAGGAGGGTTCGAAATCTTCGCGGAAGGCCCCGACGCGCAGGGCCGTGGTGTCATCGATCAGCAGTGGCCCGGTATAGGTTGTTCCTGTTTCGAGGCTGGGGGCGCTGCCGTTGGTGGTGAAGCGGATCAGCGCTCCGGGCGTTGCGCAGGAGAGCTCCACCTCGAAGGGCTCATCGTAGAAGCCGGGCTCATGGCTGATCACGACGTCTTCGACGAAATCGAGGGATCCCCCGGTATTGGCTGCCCCGGGAGTCGGGTTGGTGAAGTAGCGCCTCTGGGTTGCGAAGGCCCCGGCAGTTACCAACTCAGGGATGAGGAGGAAATCGTCATCGTCGGGAGCCGAGTTGAGGCCCTGGAAAGAGAGGACATTCTCTCCGAGTTGCAGGAGGTTGATCCGGGAGGTGATCTGCTCGTCATCAAAACTGAAAGAGAGGCGGTCAGGCCGCTCACCAGCGGCGCTGGAGTTCCACGTGACGAGCTCCGGAGCGTTTCGCCGGGCGATCTCTACGCCGTTGAGCCAGGCAACGTAGCCATCATTGTATTTCATACGCATCGTCAGGGAGCTTCCCTCGATGGGGGACTCGAGGGTGAAGGGAAGCCTGATGTAAACCGATGAGTTGGAGTCGCGCATCCGGTTCTCGAGGTCCAGCTCAATAAGGCCCTGGAAGCTGGTGATCTCCCCGGTCGTGGCTCCGGAGGCCAGGGCGCTGACCTGTTCGCCGGTGAGAGCTTCATCCCAGAGGGCGACCTCGTCGATGTTGCCCTGGAAGTGGCCGCTGTCGATTCCGCTGCCGATGAGGATATTGCCGGCAAAGCCGGTGTCGATGGTGCGTGCCCGCTGGGCGCTGGGGTTGGGGCCTCCTGGCCCGCCCGCATCAAGCTCTCCGTCGACGTAGAGCTGGAGGTCCTGGGTGTTGGAGCTCGTAATGTCAGGAAGGACTACTGCCACGTGGTGCCACTGGCCATCTGCAACATTGCGATTGCCGACAAAATAGCCGCGCTCGATATCGACTCCAAGGGCACCGCGTATGCCGTTGGTGTTCTCAACCCGGAAGATCCATTTGTTGCCGGGGCGGCTCGAGCCCCAGGAGGCTATGACCCCTCCTCGCTCGGTGGTCTTGATCCAGGCTGCGATGGTCCTGGGCTGGCCCGCTGTGATCCCGTTGTATCCCCTGATGATAAAGGGGTCGGCCTGTCCCTCGAGGCGAATCGAGCGCCCCCTGGCTACCGCCGGGGGGACGTCTTCATCGAAGACTGCGCCACCAGGTTCTCCATGATGGCCCTCTCCGGACTGGTCCAGGGCATCTTCATCGAAATTCCAGCTTGCAACCGGGAGACCCAGGTTGCCGGCGTTCGGCTGTTGGTCGAACCCTGCTTCCCTGCGGCCCTGGGCCCAGCTGGAATCGTCGAAATCCGTACGGGTCCAGGAGTCGCCAAGACCGCTATCTCTGGGAACCAGGTAACGTATACGATCATCCTCAGCAAGGAGGGCTGCGGTGCCCATCGCTAGTCCGTAGGAGATGTCTTCACGTTGGCGGGGAAAGCCGGGAGAGTAGTCGTGTTCAATCGTTATTCCATCCGGCCGAACCAGGGCGAGGTATTCACCGCCGGCTGAGAGCTTGAAGTTGGTGTGCAGGTTGGCCCCGGCCTCACGCAGATCCTTCCCCGATGCAAAGACCACGAGGTACCCACCTGGAGGGATTGTTATCGTCGGGAACCTCCATCGTGTGAGGTTCTCGGTGTCGTCGCTAAGGTACCAGCCACCGAGATTGACAGCTGTATCACCCTGGTTGTAGAGCTCGATCCAGTCCTCGAAATTACCGCTCTCATCAGCCAGGCCACCATCGTTGCTGGCCAGGAATTCACTGATTAGAACAGTCTGTCCCAGGCTCACCAGGGGGGTACCCAGGATGATCAGCAGGAAGAGGAGATATTTATTAACGTTACCCATTGGTTCAGCTTCAATTTTACCGGGCAGGGTGCAATATCCTCTGCCAAACGTAAAAACGCCTGAAAACGTGCTTTCTGGCAGGACCCTTACCCGGTTGACACCCTGTCAACCAGTCAATATTACCGTATTAAAGCTGTAACGGCGACAGCTTCAAGCGGCCTGCATGAGATTCATTCGCGGCCTGGAAGCGGCCCCGGTTTTTGTTTACCTGGGGACCCAGAGAGCATCGCGAAGCCCGGATGCACGTTCGATTCTTTTCTCGATTCCCGAGCGGATGGTCTCATCGCTTCCCAGCAGGAGAACCTCATTTTTTGCCCGGGTGATGGCTGTGTAGATCAGCTCGCGTGACAGCAGGGCGGACGGGCCGTTCGGCAGGATCACGAGCACCCTGTCGAACTCAGATCCCTGGCTCTTGTGGATGGTCATCGCATAGGAGGTTTCGTGGGGTGGTAATCGACTCGGGGCGAAACTCCGGACCTGTCCCTCGGGATCGATGAATTGAGCTCGAAGGGCGTCACCTCGTGAAGGATCCCGGGCAATCAAGCCGGTATCCCCATTGAAGAGGTTCAGCTGGTAGTCGTTACGGGTGATCATGATGGGGCGCCCGTGGTACCAGGCCCCCTCGAATTCCAGCAGGCCTTCGGTCTCAAGCTGTGCCTCCACAAGCCGGTTGAGATTGTGGAAACCATAGGGGCCCTGCCGGTGGGCGCAGAGAATCCGGAAGCTGTTGAAGGCCTCCATCCTCGCCACCGGATCATTTTCACCAAAGTAGGGGCTGTATCTTTCGAGAATGATTTTCCCGATAGCATCCTGGAGCTTTTCCGGCTCAGCCGGATCGAGCATGGAGATGTCCTTGTATTCTGCAGCCTGGAGACATTCGAGAGCAGCCCCGGCTTCTCCATCTCTCACCCGGCGGGCAAATTTACCAATGCCGCTGGATTCATCGAAACGGTAGCTTGTTTTGAGCTCCACGATGCAGTCTGTCAGGGCGAAGGTGTCCCCGGATATGGGGGCGGGGTAGGTGTGGCCGGTCAGCTTCTCGAGATTTTTCGAGAAGGCCGGTGACCACCCGGCCTCTCTTTCTGAATTACAGATGTCGCCCAGGATGGCTCCGGCCTCTACCGATGCGAGCTGGTGCTCATCGCCAAGCAGGATGAGCCGTGAGCTCCTGGGAATCGCCTCAAACAGCCTGGTCATCATCGAGAGGTCGATCATCGATGCCTCATCAATGATGACTACATCTGCTCCGAGGGGGTCTTTCTTTCCGTGGCGGAAGGATCCGAAGCCGCGTGGGTTGTAGCCGAGCCGGCGATGGAGAGTCGCTCCTTCAAGGGGAATGTTGCTGAGCACCTCCTCTTCCAGCCCCAGCTTTGAGCCTGCCGCGCGAACCGATTCTTCGAGCCGGGCGGCTGCCTTTCCAGTGGGTGCGAGAAGGTCGATGAGGGGGGGAGCTGTCCCTGCCTTGAGAGCCTGCTCAATCAGCAGCGCGATGATCTTGACGACGGTTGTTGTTTTTCCCGTACCGGGGCCGCCGGAGATCACGGTGAAGTTGTTCTGCAGGGCAGCTACAGCCGCGGCCTTCTGCCAGTCAGGCTGGTCTTTGCTGGAGTCGAAGAGCCTCTCGATCCCTTCGCGCAGTAAGTCTTCATCGGGTGGGGCTATCGGCTGGGAGATTCGCGCCTCGATCTCTGTTACGAGCCGTTGCTGGAGGTCCCAGTATTTTCCCAGGTAGAGTCGCCGGTCGTTTTCAAGAACCAGGGGGCTGGTCTTCTCGCCACCGCTCACCAGGCTGCTCTTGTGCAGGGCTGCCACCCAGGCACCCGGTTCTGGCCAGGAGGGGCCTTCGCCAGGTTCGTCTTCTTTGCCCGGAAGGGCTGATGAGACGACTGATTCAAGGTCAGCACAGACATGACCGAGCGTGGTCGCCCGGCAGGCTACTGCCGCACCGAGCTCGACGAGCGGGTCTTTTTCCCCGGAGATGCGGTGGAGGGTTTCGGCCAGGTAGAGATCAAGGCTCGAGAGGTAGCCCGCCTCGAAAAGTTCCCGGATGGATGGTGCCGCGCTCATGCCTTCACTCCTTCGAATACCGATGAGAGTTTCTCTATGAGCTCGCGGGGCGGGCGGTCCCTGTAGATGCCGTTTTCCGGCCCGAGCGATTCCTTCATTCCCTTGATGAAAAGGTAATAGACCCCGCCGAAGTGCTGATCGTAATCGTAGCCGGGCATACGAGCCTGCAGGTAACGATGGAGGGCGACGGTGTAGACGTGGTACTGGAGAATATAGTGGTGCGACATCATGGCCTCGGAGATGTTTGCCTCTCCGTAGTCACCGAGCTTGCTTCCGAGATGGTTTGACTTGTAATCGACGATATACCACCTCTCCTCGTGGACAAAGGTGAGGTCGATGAAGCCGGTAAGGAAGCCGCGCAGGCGGGAGAAATCGAGACTTGAGAGCCTGTCGGTGTAGCCGGGGGGGAGACTTCTGGAGCCCGCAAGCGAAAAGGCCTCCACCAGCCTTGCGGGATCGAGCGCAGCTCCCTGTCCTCTTCCATGCTGGTCCTGGGAGATGGGGAAGAGGAACTGCATCTCATCGAGCCGGTCCTTTTCTCCAATGCCACCGAGGGTCAATCCGCTGACCTCGGGATCAAGAGGGGTGTGGAGGGTCTCTCGAATCGTATCGCAGACCGCACCGAGGAAGTTCGCGGAGTCAAGACCGTAGGCCTCCATGTGTTCCCGGCTAAGCTCCTCAAGTTGATTGGGGTCCGATTCGGTGAAGTCGAGGTTCTCGTAGATGGAATGGATGCAGCTTCCCGCAATGGCTCCTCCGCCGAAGCCTTCAAGAAGGATGCTCTCTCCAAGCGCGGCTTCCTGCTCCTGCTGGCTGTCATCCTTGCTGGTGCCGTCATCGTGGTCCTGGCCGGTCTCCTGGAGAGGGTGCACGTAATGTTTCTTCGAGGTCAGGCCTGAATAGCTGGAGGTTCGCCAGGACCTGCTGGGCTTTCTTTGCGCTGCCCTGCAGGAGAGGGAGTCATCCCCGCCGTCCCTGGGCAGCCGCTGCGGGACATAGGCTGTATCTTCCTCCAGCAGCCGGACGCAACCTTCAGAGTTCTCGCTGATTTTTTCTGCTGCTGCGAGGATTGCAGAGTCCTCATAGGATTCCAGCTCGAACAGCCAGGCAAGGGCCGACTGCTTCAAGCGGGGGAATCCTCCCCAGAAGATCGTGCAGTGATTCCTCGCCCGCGTAAGCGCAACATAGAGCAACCGCAGGTCCTCTGCATAGGTCTCTACCAGCACCTTATCGAGGTCCGGGTCTTTTTTTACAGGAGAGATGTTGAGCTTGAGCTGGTTGCCGTCCTCTTCATCGTGGAAGACGAGATACTTCCGTTCGTCCTGGTGCAGGAAGGGGCCAAAGGAAATGAAGGGGCAGAAGACAATGGGGTACTGGAGGCCCTTGCTGCTGTGGATCGTGACGATGCGTACAGCCTCTGCGTCGCTTTCAAGGCGGAGCTCTTCGGCTTCGACGCGGGATTCGTCTGAAGCGATCCGGCCTTCCATCCACCCGACCAGCTGCGCTGGTCCCAGCTTCCTGCTTCTCGCCTCGGCATGAATCAGCTCCGCTGCATGCAGCAGGTTTGTCATCCGCCGTTCACCATCGGGTCGCGAGAGGGTGGTGGTCTGCACCGCATCTCCCTCCTCGGTTTCCTTCCACTCCATGAACCTCCGAAAGAGAGAGATGAAGCCGCTGGAGCCCCAGAGCTCGTTCCACTCCCTGAACAGCTCAATCCACTGGTCCCAGGCCTGCTCATTTTTTTCCAGGGCCGCCAGCTCGGTAGCGTTGATCCCCAGCAGAGAGGTGCTGAGTGCGGCCCGGATTTTACCGTCGTTTGAAGGATCTGTAATCGCCTCCAGCCAGAGGTAGAGCTCGTAGATCTCAGGGGTGTGGAAGATGTTTCCCCCGCCGCTGACGACGCTCTGGATGTTGACCTCGCGCAGGGCCGCCTGTACATCCCGGGCCTGGTTTCCTTTTCTGACCAGGATGGCGATGTCCGCAGCCTGCACCTTCCGGTCACCGAGGCGTGTATCTTTTACCAGCAGGCTGGAGATGCTGCTGCAGAGCTGTTTCGTGATCCTGTGGCTTGCGTTGGCGGAGGAGATCTCGGCTGTTCCATCCCGGGTCTCTTTTTCACCTTCGAACCGGACAATGTCGATTCCAGAGGCATTCTGGGAGTCGATGGTTAATTCGTTTTCTCGATTCTCTGCCGCGGAGACTTCAGGGTAGGAAATTTCTGCGAGGCGGAAAGGTTTCTCTCTCTTTCCGAAGATGGCCTCGAAGGCACCTACCAGCCCGGGGTCTGAACGCCAGTTGGTTTTCATGGTGTTGATGTTGTCGCCGGCATCACTGACTGCATTGAGGTAGGCGTAGATGTCGGCCCCCCGGAAGCTGTAGATCGCCTGCTTGGGGTCGCCGATAAAAAACACCGGCAGTCCTCCGGTAGCCTGGATCTTGTGGAAGATCCTGTACTGCACGGGGTCCGTATCCTGGAACTCATCGATCAGGGCGGCCTGGAAATGTTCGCAGATGCTCTCAGCGAGCTGTGTCCCGCGGCTGCTGTCGAGGGCCTCATCAAGGTTCCGGAGAATATCGTCAAAGCCCATCAGGCCCCGGTCCTTCAGCCTTCGGGGAAGCTCGGTAAGAATCGCATCGCAGAGGTCGTGCTTCAGCTCAAGCGCTCTCGCATCGAGTGCCTGGCAGAGAACCGCTGCTTCCGCACTGAGGCGTTCACAGGCTTCGAAGAAGGGGTGGGCAGGTGCTGTGGCTCCCGCTTCTTTTGCCTTGGGTTTCAGGCCTTCCTCCAGTCCTTCGGGGGTGAACTTACGGAAGCTCCCGGGCAGGCTCATGCCCTTCCAGGTCCCTGCCTGGAAGAAAGCATCGAGCTCGTGAAACCATTTTGGAAGGGAGGCCAGGCGGTACCTGCCCCGGTGAAGATCCGTATTCTCATCGAGGAGGATCGCCTTGACGGATTCGGAGTCTTCCAGCCAGAGCTCCCGGCATTTCCGGTAGGCATCTTCTCTTGTTGCCGGATCAGGCATCGGTGGCAGCTTCGCCCGTGAGGGGATGATCTCCGCCTCCGGGCGTCCGCGGACTTTCTTTGCCAGCTCTTTCAGTGTCCCGGGGCTGAGCTTCTGTTCCTGCAGGTATTTTACGATCAGGGGGTCTTCGTCATAGACCCGCTGGACCCAGAAGTCATTGACGACCTCATCGAGCAGGGGGTTGACGTCCTTGATGATCTCGCTGTCGAAAGGGACCCCGCTCTCAAACGCATTCTCGATGAGGATCCGCCTGTAGAAACCGTGGATCGTGTGGATCGCCGCGAGGTCGTAGGAGTCCAGCGCCAGCTCGACGGCCCCGTAAGCTTCCTTTGCATCAACCCGCTCGAGAAGGGTCTTGAAGAAGGGGTCGTCGCTTTCACCGCTTTCGAAAACCTCAAGGGCCTCGCGCAGCTTGCTGCGGATACGGTCGCGCAGCTCGGCGGTGGCTGCGTCGGTGAAGGTGGCCACGAGGATCTTGTCGCTGTCGATCTTCTTCTCTACCAGCAGGCGGATATAGAGCTGGGTGATCGTGTAGGTCTTTCCGGTTCCCGCGCTCGCCTCGATGAGCTGGATGCCGTCAAGCTCGATGGTTGCCGGGTCAAGGGCGCGGGTCATCCTTCACCTCCGAGGTGATCCAGCAGTGGGGAGAAGATTTTCTTTACCAGGGTTCCGAAGCGGTTCTCCTCGCCCTGGAGCCCGAGTGTTTCAGGGTAGTCTTCGGCCAGTGGATCCGCATGTCTGAACAGCAGGCTGAAGACGCCTGTTTCACATTCAGGTTCCATGTTGCCGCTTTTTTCCTGCCAGGTGCTCCGGGCCACCTGCAGGGCGGTGTCGACTGCTTCAGCTGATTCATCCCCGGTTTTGTTCAGCTGCTGCAGGTAGGCGGCCGAGGTCCTGGGGAAAAGGAGAAGGGGTTCGTTCTGGCCCAGCTGGTAGAGCTCGAGGAGTTCCTCGAGGAGCTCCTGCGCCCCGCTCACCTCGGTGAGCAGGTGTGTTTCCATCCCCGAGCCCCTTGGTTTTCTGCAGGCAAGCTGGCTGGATGAGGGGTAGCCGGTTGCATCCATGGCACAGAGAACAAGGTGCTCAATCCACAGCTGCAGGAGGCGGTTTTCATTGAAACGCTGGTAGCTGAAGCGCAGCAGGGCCCTGGGGTAAATGTTTGCTAGCGTTCCCTGCAGGCGGAAAGGCCCGACAGGCAGGTCGACCCGCAGGTCATCGAGCTCTTTTTCAGCCTGCACCTCCTTGAGCTCACTGGCGATGGGGCCCAGCTCATCGGCAAGCTCACCGGCAAGACACTGTCCCGGAGTCCCGGGAGGAACCAGGCCGCCGGCACTGAAGAGCGCGCTGATTTCTTCCAGGGAGCGGTCCTCCAAAAGCAGGGAGAGCATGCTGTTGCCCAGGTGGTAGCGCTCGAGTGAGTTGAGGTCGATTGGTTCCCGCTCATCGAGCTCACTGTCCTGGCGTCGAAGGAATATTTTAAGCTGGTTCTGTAAAAAGGCTGCGCAGGGTGAATAGAAGAACCTGAGGAGATCGTTGAGCCGGAGGATGTTGTCCTGGGCAGGTTGCTTTTCCAGCGGTGATCCAAGGAAGGGCTCCTGCTCGACGGGCTCATTTCGCAGCGCCCGGGCACCCTCGAAATAACCGTCGGCGTAGCTGAAAAGCCGGGTGTGTTCCGGGTCGAAGTAACGGGGACTGAAGGGCTGCAGGGGGTGGTGGATAACCCACTGCTCCCGCCGGTCTTTTTCATCCATGGATGAGTCATCCGGGGTGATGTTAAAGCCTTCGCTCAGGGCATCTACGAGCTCGCTGATGACCGTGGAGGGTGCCAGCTTCTTGTTGTCGCGGATGCTCTGCCCACAGTAGGTGATCACCAGTTTCTCACGGGCAGAGAGGATGGCCTCGAGGAAGCAGTAGCGGTCTTCTTCCCTCAGGGAACGGTCACCTGCACGCGGCTGGTTCCTGGTCAGGTCGAAGCTGAGGGGGCGCCCGGGTTTCGGATAGTCCCGGTCATTCATTCCCATCAGGCAGACAACGCGAAAGGGAATGCTCCGCATCGGTACCATGGCGCAGAAGGTGATTCCCGATCCCATTCTGCCCGGTGATGTTTTATGCCTTCCAAGCTCGTCATTGAAAAGACAGCGGATGATATCGAGGCTGATTTCACCTTCGAAGCCGGCCTCCTCTGCATGCCCGCAGATCTTGTCGATGGTGCGGCGTATGAGCTGGTGTTGCTGGGCATAGTCGCCTTCGAGGCTGCAAAGCTCCGCGGTGATACCCAGCAGGGTTTTCCTCCAGCCGGCAATATTCTGCTCCTTCTGCAGCTCACGGTAGACACCGAAGAGGATCTCACAGAAGCGGGCAAGCTTTCCGGTAAGGAGAGAGGATGTGCCCTCGATCATTTCGCATGGAAGGCGCTCCTGCCAGAGCTCCTGCTCTGCTGTTGGAAGAGTGATTCCAAGGATCATCCTGTCGAGCCCAAAACGCCAGCTGTTGTTTTCAAAGGCCGGCTGGCCCAGCTCTCCCCGGTGCTCGGAATCGATTCCCCAGCGGATTCCGCTTTCGATCACCCATTTTTCAAGAGTTTCGATATTCCTGGTTGAGAGCTCGAAACGATCCCTGATGGGCTCGCACTCCAGCAGGCCCATGACTTCCTCCACGGTGGCCCTGGTCGATGCGAGCTCAAGGACGCCGAGGAAGGCTTCTACGACGGGGGTCTCATCGCTCGCACGCACATCGCTGATGGAATAGGGCAGAGCTGTCTTGTCTTGAGAGCGGGCCCCGAAGACAGCCTCGATATAGGGGGCGTAGGTTGCAAGGGAGGGGAGCATGACGACCACATCCCTGGGTTCGAGGCTCTTGTCTTTTTCGAGGAGATCGAGCAGCTGGTCACGAAGCACCTCGACCTCCCGCATGGGGCTGTGGCAGGAGTGGATGCGAATCGAGTCATCTTCACTGTCGACCGGCAGGGGGGATTCTTTTCCCGGCTTACGGCCCCGGTTGTGAAGATTGAGGATGTCCGAGTTCAGGGTGGAGAGCACGGTCTCGGTGCCCGGTTCGACAAAGAGGTCGGGATCTTTTTCCGAGTACTGGATGAATTCTTCATCTTCGAGCAGGAACTGGAATTCCCGGCCGATTCGGCCGAGGCAGGAGAGAAGGGGGTTACCGATATCGATATGGAGATCATCGACAGAGAAGCCCTCCCCGTTCTGTTGCTGCTGGCGGGCGATCTTTTTGCGCTGCACGAGGTCGGCTATATCCGCCCAGTATTCTCTGCACGGACTGAGCAGGAAGAGATGCACATCGATGTGGTCTGAGAGCATCCCGAAAATATCGAGATAGAGCGGAGAAAGGGAGGGAATGCCGAAGAGGGATACTCGCCGGGGGAGCTTGTCCAGGGCGATGGTCCCTGTTTCAAGGGCCTCTTTGATACGGCCGGCCATGATGGCCGGATGGGTGATGCCTGCAGCAGAAATGATGGAGTTCCAAAGCTTTGCCTGCCACCCTCCTTCTGGACCCTGGTCCCATTCCAGCGCCATCTGGGGGCGGAAATGAGAGTACTTGTCAAACAGGCCGGCGATATTCTTTGCCAGCTGGTAGCCCCTTGTTCCCTGTTCATCGCCTGCCAGGTACTCTGCGATCGATTTGTAGTCCGGGTTTTGAAGGTCGCTGCGGATTTTTTCCAGCAGGTGCCAGAGCAGCTGGCCTTGCCCGGGCCATTTATCCTCGCTGTCGACACCCTCGATGGCTTGATAGGCCTGTTCAATCAGGGTGTGGGGAAAAGGATAGCTGAGATTGGCTGTGATACCGGTGCGCCGCGCCAGCTCCATGGACAACCAGTCCTGCATGCTGCGGCTCTGGACAACGATGGTCTCCGGGGCGATGGGGGAGCCTGCAGGCTCTGCGAGCACTCCCTCGAGGGTGCTGCAGAGCTCTTCGAGCCGGTTACTCCTGTAAAGATGGATCATTCGCTGTGCCCTGGACTGAGACCAATTTCCTGAAGCGGAGACATATTATGAGGCTTCCGGTGAAATAATCCCGCCGGGCAGGGAATTTAATCCAGATTTTTTCGGAGCACTCTCTAGGCCAGGCGCAAAGCGGCAGGGCGGTTCAGGGGGAGGAGCAGCTCTTCTGTCCGGAGCAACCTTCGATGGGGCGGCATTCGAAGCCCAGGTGGTGGGGGGGGCCGCCCAGGAAGAGCCAGCTCAGGGCGGTGACGGCATCGGAAATGTCGACGCTCTCATCACCGTTAAAATCAGACACCGCTATGCTTGCCTCGCTGAAGAGGCCATCCTCGTCCGGGCAGGGTATCCGGGCAGAGCCCGAGAAGAGAAAGCTGAGCATCGAGAGAGCGTCAGAAATATCCAGCGACGAGTCCATGTTGAAATCACCCGGCTTGATGGCGTTTTGCGGCAGTGTTCCGTTGATGGTCAATTCGAATTCACCCATCCAGGAGCCGGTCAGCGCCCGGCTCGATCCGTAAACCGCCACGTAGTAAGGGACGCCGAACTCTGTCTGGGCAATCACGGTTTGGCGGTCCCTGCGGCAATCCAGCCGTTCGGCCTCGAGGCAGGAGAGCTCTCCGCAGCCACCGCGGTATATCGAGATTCCGGCCTGGATCTCGGTGGAAGAGCTGCAGGTGTCGAGCTCGACCTCGGAGCCGGTGCCGGTGAAGCGGTACCAGGCCATTCCACTGCGGGCGGTCTCGAGGCATGCGGGCGTGTCCTCGCAGGAGGCATGCAGGGTCGTGCCGTTTACCGAGCTGTTCATTGAAAGCTCGATGGCCTCTTCGCAGCTGTCGTTGTCGGGAACCTCGGGCTCTTCGAGGCATTCTGAAACCCGGAGGCTGTACTCCCAGTCCCGGGTCTCCGGCCAGCCCTCACAGGGCGATCTCGGGTAGACGCAGAGGTAATAGATGCCCGGGCAAAGACGCAGGCTCAGGCAGGAGTTCTGCTGGTTATCAAGACCTTCGGCTTCCCAGGATGGACAGTCGTTGTTCAGGATAAAGGCCCGGCAGCTCTCTTCATCGAGCAGCTCGAGCACGGTGTTGCAGATGGAGCTCGCCGAGAAGCTGACACAGCCGGTCTCAAGCTGTTCGTAGCGGATGATGTCGTAGGGGGGACCGGCCCCCCCGGTGTGGCGGCAGTCGCTGTCCATGGAGAGGATGCTCTGGTAGGTTTCGCCGCCGGCGATTTCTCCGCTGACGCAGTTATCGCAATCCTGTGCCCACAAGCTGGAGGGAAAAAATCCCAGCCCTGCTGCCAGCAGGAGCAGGGCCTGCAGGAGCCGTAAAGAATTGAAGGTTTGTTGGCTGTCTTCGCTTGGTGTTTTCATATTTTGCCGGCCTGGAGACCAGGCCATTGCAGAGAGCCTGGGTGTGAAACCGTCCCCATAAGCTCCTATTATGAATAGCCGATGGTGCAGAGCTAAGGAAAAAGACCTGATCTGCAGGCGGCATTTCTGGGTGCCGGTGGAGGCTCTGCAGTCTTCTTCAGCGCGTGGTTTTTCCTGCGCGGGTGTACTATCATCCCGGCTATGTATCCTTTTCTTCTGTCCCTCTCGATCCTGTGTGCAGCCGAGGGAGATCCGGGGCAGGCCCCCGAGTCCTTCGAGCGGTTTGCCCGCCTGGCCCTGGACTGCCTCCATCGTGAATACCCCAACAAGCTCGCCCATGTTCTCCAGGATGACAGGGATGCGAAACCGCCGCGGGAGCTGACCCCTGTTTTCTTCGGCTGCTTCGACTGGCATTCGGCTGTGCATGGGCACTGGTTGCTGGTGCGCCTCTGTCGGCTGAAGCCGGATGCGCCCTACGTGGCGGAGGCCCGGGCAGCACTCAACAAGAGCTTCAAAAAGGCAGCGTTCAAACGGGAGGTCGAGTACCTCAAGGGCAAGGGGCGGGGAAGCTTTGAGCGCCCCTATGGTCTCGCCTGGCTTCTGCAGCTGGATACCGAGCTTGCCGAATGGGAGGATCCCCAGGCCAGGCAGTGGAGAGGCGCCCTGCAGCCGCTTGCCGCTGAGGTGGCTGCTCGCTTCAAGTCCTGGCTGCCGAAGCTTTCACACCCTTCGAGAACCGGCGAGCACAGCCAGAGCGCCTTTGCCCTTGCCCTGGTTCTTGACTGGGCGAGGACAACCGGCGACCGGGAAATGGAAGCGCTGGTTACCCGGCGGGCGCTCGATTATTACGAAAAAGACAAGGGCTGGAGCTTTTCCTTCGAGCCCGGCGGGCAGGATTTTCTCTCGCCCGGCCTGGCGGAGGCAGACCTCATGCGCAGGGTGCTGGGGCCGCGTCCCTACGCCCGGTGGCTTGAGAATTTTCTTCCCGGCCTGCCCCTGGATGCTTCCAAGGCCTGGCTGAAGCCTGCTCTTGTGACCGATCGACGCGATGGAAAGCTCGCCCATCTCGATGGGCTCAATCTCTCCCGCGCCTGGGCGCTGGAGGGAATGCTCAGGGGGCTGCCGGCGGGCGACAAGCGGATTCCCGCGCTGCGCAAGGCGGCGCTCGAGCATCGCAAGGCAGGGCTGGCGGCGGTGACCGGCGAGCACTACGAGGGCGGGCACTGGCTCGGCAGCTTCGCGGTCTACCTGGTCACCGGCCGGGGGTACTGAGCGGCCCTCTCTATTCGTCTTCGCTGCCCAGCAGGGTAGAGATATGCGGTTCGCGCTCGACCCGCGGCATGACCAGCGGGGCGTAGAGCTGGCTGAAGGCCTCTCTCTCCTTGTGGGCCTCCCAGGCCTCGCGGTCGCTCCAGTGCTCGCAGAGAAAGAACCTGTCCTCCTCGGCCTGGGACTGGTAGACCTCGAAACGCTCGCAGCCTTCCTCCTGGCGCGAGAGAGCCTGGCAGCGCCCGAGCAGCTCACGGATCTCAGCGATGTCTTCGGTGAGCTTCACTTTCAGGCAGACATTGATATGGAACATCGGCGAATCTCAATTGACGGTGAACTGGAGGATCCTGGCGGCGTGGCCGGCCTTCGGCCGCGCCTTGCGCTCGCTGGTACGCAGGATGAGGGTGTGCTTGCCGTTTTCAAGGTCGGTGGCGAACATAACGGTCCTCGGGTAGTGGAGTCCGCGGCTGTAGCGATGGTAGAGATCGTAGGGCTTGAACTCGCCGCCATCGATACTGGCCTCGACAGTGCCGGCGTCGGGGCCGGCGAGCAGGTAGGCGCCGATCGCCCGGCCGGTGAACTCGAGCCTGCACTCGGCGCCCGGGGCCGTGGCAGAGAGGAGCTTCTTGCCCGCGAAGGTGTTTCTAAAGCCGCCGCCGATTTTCTTCCATTCGGGGACGTGGTTTTTCCAGCCGGTCTTTATTTCGGCGGTGGCCGGGTCGATGAAACGCCCGGCTCCATAGCTCCCTGCATCGAGCACTTTTTTCGGCAGGGCGTGAGCGACCTTTGCCGCCTTGCCGGCCGGCTTCATGCTCCAGGATGTGGTGAGCAGCTTCTCGATCATCCTGGCGCAGAGGCGGTTGCCGTGGGGACCGGGATGGGTGCCGCCGAATTTTCTCCAGGTCAGCTCGCCGGCGGCGATCAGGCGATCAACCTCGCGGACGAGGTGAATGGTCGAGACGCCGTAGTGCTTCGCGACATCCTCGTGGGCCCCGCTGGAGACCGGCTCCTTGCCCTGGCCGACTGTTTTGAGCATGCCCGGGTTGACGAAGTGGGTGATGACGATATCCGCCATCGGGTTGTGGGCGCGCACCTGGCGCAGGATTCCCTCCATTCCACGGAGGCATTCCCGCCGGGCGTGGGCGGCATCCTGGTCGTCGTTGACGGCGTACTCGATAAAGAACAGGTCGACGGGCCCCTTCGAGAGGACATCACGCTGGAGCCTGAAGGCTCCCGAGGTCGAGCAGGTCGAGGAAATGCCCGCATTGGTAAAGGTGAACTTTGTCTCGGGAAAACGCTTCTGGAGGAAGCTGCAGAGCATGGGGCGGTAGCCGTTCATGGCCGTGATCGAGCCCCCGATGAAGGCGACGTGCCCTTTCTTCCGGGCTGTGAAGCTGAAGTGACTGTTGAGGAAGTTCCCACGCAGGTGAATATTGGGTCCGGGGGAGCCGCTCTCTTCCGCGCCGGCAGTTTGCAGTCCGCAGAGCAGCCCGGGGATGAGGAACAGGAAGCCGAGCCTGCCGATCAGCCTTGTTTTCAGTGATGCCTTCTTCATGGCGCTCCAGTCGGGGTCAGGTGGTTTTGTTTGCAGGCCGCAGATGATAGCAGGAAGCTCTCCGGTGACCAAGAAGGAGAGGCCGCCCTGGAGCTGTTCAGCCCAGGAGCTCGAGGAGTCTGCGGACGGCTTCCGGATCGGTTTCTCCGGGCGAGGCGGGCGCCTCACTGCCGCCGGGGCCGAGCCCGGCCGCTTCCGGAGAAGAACCGGAGGAGCAGACAGCAGAGCCGACATGGATTTCTCCCGCGCCGCTCAGCTCGATGATTTGCCGGCAGTTTTCATGGTTGATTCCCCCTCCAGGCAGGATCCCGATACGGCCGGCGGCGGCCTGTTGAAGCCGTCCCAGCAACTCGGTCCCGTCCTCGGCCCGGGATGCCCGGCCGGAGGTCAGGATCCTGTCGACGCCAAGCTCGCAGAGGGTTTCCAGCGCCGCGAGGGGATCGGGGGTTGAATCGAAGGCGCGGTGGAAGGTGATGCTCGCTCCAGCGGCGGCCTCGATGAGCCCGGCGGTTGCCTCCGGGTCGATGCCTCCATCCTCTCGCAGGGCTCCCAGCACGATGCCATCAACTCCCAGCTCCCTGGCGGTGGCGATGTCTTCTTTCATGACCTTGAGCTCGACGGGGGTGTATTGAAAGCCGCCGCCACGGGGACGCACGAGCACAAAGAGGGGAATGTCGATCTTTTCCCGGGCCAGCTTGATGCTGCCGCGGGAGGGTGTCACCCCGCCGAGTTCGAGTGCAGCACAGAGCTCGACCCGTCCCGCCCCGCCGAGCTCGGCATTGACAGCCGACACCGGACTCCCCACGCAGCACTCCAGGAGTATTTCGCTCATAGGACCTTCAAGCTAGGGGATATTCGGTGTCAGATCGTGCAAACTGTCCGGCAGACTTTATTTCAAGATACAGGGTTTCCCAGCATAAGGAAGGTCCATCCCATGCCTGTGAATGCGCGCTTATCGACAGCTCCCTTATTCCTTTCCATTCTTGTCCTGGCGCTGGCCTTGTCCGGCTGCCAGGTTAGTGAAAGGACCTCTCCGGCCAGCAAAGGTCCTCCTCTCAAGCTCGCCTGGAAGAACAATCATCTCAAGATCAGGGGCGAGAGCATCCCGGGCGGAGAGATCGAGATCTTGTATCTCGAGGCCTATTGCCGCGCCAACTCACAGACAACCGACTGGAGCCGGCACACGGTTGTCGGCCATTCCACCAAGCTGGTTTCTGCCAGCGAGGATGGCACCCGGCTCGAGCTGCGCTGTACCCTCAAGGATGGCGTGGTGGTTGACCATGTCATCAGCTCAACAAGTGACGAGGTCGATTTTCGCCTGCGGGCGCACAATCCGACCGACAAGGTCTCCGAGGCGCACTGGGCCCAGCCCTGCATGCGGGTGGGGGACTTCACCGGGCTGGGGGATCCTGGCAACCGACAGACCTATGATTACATTAAAAAGTCATTTGTCTTCCTCGATGGGAAGCTCAGCCTGATGCCGACGAAGGACTGGGCGCTCGAGGCGCGCTACACCCCGGGGCAGGTCTGGGCAGCTCCGGGAGTCCCGCGAGCTGATGTGAACCCACGGCCGCTGTCAAAGCACGTACCCTCCAACGGCCTGATCGGTTGCTTCAGCTCCGACGACAGCCAGGTTCTCACCATGGCCTGGGAGCCCTACCAGGAGCTCTTCCAGGGAGTGATCACCTGCCTGCACAGCGACTTTCGACTCGGCGGACTGGCACCGGGAGAGACCCTGGATATCCGGGGCAAGGTCTACATCACGGCAAACGACATCCCGGCGCTTCTCAAACGCTATGCAAGGGACTTCCCCGGACACAGGAAGCTGCATCGAAGCAGGTAGCCGGCCCTGAAGGACAGGTTCTCCTCAGGAGGAGAGCCCGTCAATCTCCCAACCCTTGCGGTACTTTCTTCCGATGAAGTTGTTCGCCTCGGAGAAGTTCGTCACCTTCAGGTTCGGAGCGTCCCACTTGAGCTCCTGCGTCGGGAAGCGCTTGGCGAGGTTGCCCAGCAGGATCGTCTCAGTGAAGGGTCCGGCGTAATCGAAGTTGGCGCTTGTTTTTCCTTCGCCACGGCAGGCATCGATAAAGGAATTCCAGTGGTTGACGCCACCGGGCTGGGGCAGCTTGTAGTCGGCGAAGTTCTCTTCCGGGAAGAGCTTCGGGGTGCTCCAGTGCGGCAGGAGCATGGCGCCTTTTTCTCCAATGAAGATGGAGCCCTGGCTGGGAAGCTTGACCCGCGTCTTGGACGGCAGGAGATCCGGAGAAGGGTGGTGCCCTTTTCTGAAGCCTCCGTCGTACCAGGTCATGACCGTGTCGCCATCGGTATAGGGAGTTTCGGGGAAGTTGAAGGTGACCTTTCCGGCGTTGGGCCAGGTCTCTTTCTCGGGAGCTTTGCACTCGGCGCGAACGCTGGTCGGTGCGCCGTACTGGATCGAGTTGATCACCGGGTCAAAGAGATGGCAGCCCATATCTCCTAAATTTCCGGTTCCAAAATCAAGCCAGCTCCACCACTTCTTGGGGTGGTAGGAGTTCGGGCCCCAGGGGCGGTCGGGAGCGACGCCGAGCCAGAGGTCCCAGTGGACATGCTTGGGTGCCGGTGTCGGCTTCGGGCGGCCGCCATTGCTCCAGGCCCGGTCGGCCCAGGTGTGCACCGCGCGCACCTTGCCGATGGCGCCGCTGCGGATAACCTCGACGCCGGTGCGGTAGGCGACGTGGGAGTGGATCTGGATACCCATCTGGGTGACCACTCCGGCCTTCTTTGCCGCCAGGCGGATCTTGCGAGCCTCATCGATCTCGTGGCAGAGGGGCTTCTGGCAGTAGACATTCTTACCGTAGTTGAGTGCTGTCATCGTGATCGGCGCGTGCATGTGGTCGGGCACCGTGACGTGACAGGAGTCGATGTTCTTGTGCTCCTTGTCGAACATCTTGCGGAAATCGTTGTAGCGCGCCGCCTTTGGAAATTTCTTTGCGACCGAGCCGAGGTGGCCGTCATCGATGTCGCAGAGACCGACGATTTCAGAGTGCGGGCTGGCCGAGAGCATCCGGAGATCGTAGCCGCCCATGCCGGTGACGCCGCAGGCTGCGTGACGAACCTTGGTGTTGGCAGGGTAGGCCCTGGCGATCGAGATGGCTCCGGCGGGAAGGACGATTCCTGCCGCTGCGCCCTTGAGGAAGCTACGACGTGTCGATGGGTTTTTCATGGCCTCGATTTCTCCGGTTTTAGAGTTTTTCTTTTCAGGAGCGGGAACGATTCTTCCCCGAGCGTTATCCAGATGCCCATGGTATGGCATGGAAAGGCGATCGACAAGCGGCCTTCACCTTCATCTGACGATCCAGCGTCTTGAAGCTTTTGACGATTTGAAGGACAATCGATTCACGTTTTTCCGCTGAAATAACCAGGTTAGCCCGGGAGACGGTTTTTGCCGGCCTGTGGGCTTCCGTATCAAGAGGAATCAAAATGAGCCTGAATCGTATTCTGATGTTGTTGTTGGCCCTGGTCCTGTCCGTATCCGTTGGCCGGGCAACGGAGCCTGCCCGGGTGGATTTTGATACCAGCCGTTTTGTTCCCTTTGATACCAGCGGACTGCTGGGATCTCCCGACCCGCTGCCACCTCTTGTTGTAGAGAAAGTTTTCCCGAACCTCAGCTTCATCCGGCCTGTTGCGCTGACCAATGCGGGAGATGGTTCCGGGCGAATCTTCGTGCTCGACCAACCGGGGGTGATCTATGTCTTCCCCGAGGACAATGAGGTCAAGAAGCCCACTGTTTTCCTCGACGTCAGCGAGAAGATCATGTCGCCGCTGAAGAACAGGCCTGGCCACCCTGAGGACGGTTTGCTCGGGCTCGCATTCCACCCCGACTATAAGAATAACGGTATCTTTTTTACCTACTACACCGGCCCTTCCAAGCTGAAGGCGCCGCCGGCTCCCAAGGGCAAGCCCCAGAAGGTCCTGGGCAAGTCGATCATCTCGCGCTGGAAGGTGTCAAAGGATCCGAACAAGGCGGATGCAGGCTCCGAGGTGATTCTCTTCGAGGTTGAGCAGCCCTACGGCAACCACAATGGCGGCAGCAGCGAGTTCGGTCATGATGGAATGCTCTACGTTCCCTTCGGAGATGGGGGACTGCGGGATGATCCGCACGGCAACGGCCAGAATCTTTCCACTCTGCTGGGGACGGTGGTGAGGATCGACGTCGACAGGAAGGATCCCGGCAAGGAATACGCCATCCCACCGGACAATCCATTTGTCGGCGAGGCCGGCAAGAAATACGGCGCGGGCACCCGCGGCGAGATCTGGGCCTACGGCTTCCGCAATCCCTGGCGCATGACCTTTGATTCCCTGACCGGGGATCTCTGGCTGGGAGATGTAGGGCAGAACCTCTGGGAAGAGATCGACGTGGTCCTTCGGGGAGCGAACTACGGCTGGAAGATTCGTGAAGGAAAGCACCCCTTCGAGAAAGGCAAGGATGCCAAGAGTACCGGGCAGCCCTTTACCGAGCCGGTCTGGGAGTACAAGCGGGCGGATGGCCGGTCCATCACCGGTGGCCTGGTTTACCGCGGCAAGAAGCTCCCCGAGCTTTACGGGACCTATCTCTACGGTGACTTCGCGACCTTTAATGTCTGGGGGTTGCGCTACAACGGCAAGGAGGTGACCTCGAATACCCTGATTGCCCGCTCACAGCTTCCCGTGACAGCCTACGGCGAAACTGAGGCCGGTGAAGTATACGTTCTCAGCTTTGAGGGACCCGCCGGGAAGGATATCAGGAAACTGAATTTCGGGACGGTCTTCAATCTTCAGAAGGGTGGAATCTACCGTTTCGCCAGGCGCGCCGGTGCAGAGAAAAAGAGCAAGCCCTTTCCTCGCAAGCTGTCGGAGACAGGACTCTTTACCAACCTGAAGACCCTGGCGCCCGCGCCCGGGCTGATTCCTTACGATCTCAATGTGCCCCTCTGGTCTGATGGGGCCGACAAGGACCGCTACATAGCCCTGCCGGTCGGCGGTAAGGTCAAGTTCAGCGCCACCGGTCACTGGCAGTTCCCGGTGGGCACGGTCACGGTCAAGACCTTCAGCCTCGGCGAGGAGCGAAGGCTGGAGACCCGCCTGATGGTTCACTCCGACCGTGGCTGGGATGGCTATACCTACCTCTGGAACGAGGAACGCACCGAGGCACAGCTGCTCGATTCGGCCGTGCGCCGCAGCTACAAGATCGGCAAGGATGGGACCCAGGAGTGGTATTACCCGAGTCGCTCGGACTGTAATTCCTGCCACACGAAGACGGCCGGGTTCGTCCTCGGTCTGAACACGCGACAGCTGAACCGTGCTCATGATTACGGTAAGGAGAAGAGCAACCAGCTGGCTGTCCTTTCAAAGCTCGGCGTCTTCGATTCGAAGATCGGCAAGCCGGCTGATCACCCGGCCTATCCCGACTGGGAAGCCAAGGGTGGAGATGCCGGGGCCCTGGCCCGCGCCTACCTGGATGTAAACTGCTCGGTCTGCCACGCCCCCGGAGGAACCGGGGTGGCGAAGGCGGACCTCCGCTTCAACACGCCCCTGGACAAGGCGGGGATTCTTAACGCTGAGCCGGTCCAGAAGCGCTTCACCGTCGATGGGTCCAGGGTGATCCTGCCCGGGCAGCCGAAGAAGTCCGAGCTGCTCTTGCGGATGATGCTCAAGGGAGATGGCCGGATGCCTACCATCGCGAGCTCGAAGGTTGATGAGAAGGCGGTCAAGATCATCAGGCGCTGGATCAGGAAGCTGCCTGCAGAGTGAGCAGGGATGGCGCAGGAATGCGCCGTTTCCTCGGCACTTGAATGTAGGGCTGGTATCGCTTCCAATAGTGGCTGCGTTTCTGAGTCGCGGGTCTTAATAAAGCGGTTGAGCGGCGCAAGCATCCTTGCCTGTCCGGCCAGGGATGGGTCGAGCTGGAGCGTTTTAAGATAACGATAGTGATTGGCCTGGTGCCGGCGGTCTCGGCACTGACATCGTCTCGTCAGGATTCCTGAACGAGGGAGTGTTTTACGGCTGGTTAACCCAGGATTACCCGGGGTGGAGGACTGGCAGGTCCCTTTCCCTGTTTTTGATGGAGAACTTCGCATGCATACAAGAAGGCTGTTTGTCCTGGCTGCAATACCGGCATTTGTCCTCCTCGCGGCTCCCGCAGCTGCGCAGGAATATGTGCAGGGTTTTATCTTCGGCTCAAGGAACCTCTCCTGTTCAGTAGAGGGCGCCCCCGGTGAGACCTATACGATGGTCCATCACTCCTCTCCTGGTGCGATTGCCTACGATGCCGGGCGCGGCTGGGGCTACGAGGTCCTGGTGCCCGGGGATGCTTCCCGGGCAGGCTACGGGCAGTTTGGGCCCTTTGACGATTCTCCCAATGGTCGTGTAGCCTTTGCTGACAACAGCTGTCCTACTGAGATCTATGATTCATTTATCGGTGCCAAGAATTTCCTGTCTCAATGTGATGAGTTTATTGTCGGGGACCGCGAGACGGCCTGCTCTGAGGTCGGGCTGCAGCCCGAGGGCATCATTTTTCGCATGGATGTTCCCAACGGCTTCTATCGCTTTGTCGGCGCTTTTGGATCTGCCGACAACCGCCATACCAGCAGGATCCTCGTAGAGAACGGAGGCGAGGGGCCCCCGAGCCTGGTTTCTGATGATCACGTTGTCCTGGTCAATAACTTCGACCAGGCTGAGCATTGTCCGGGTACCTTTGCCCGGGTCGGCTTCGGCTGCAAGCTGCCGCCGGAGGGCAATGGTCCGCAGTTTATCGATATGGATGAAGACGGATATCTCTCCAATGCCGGGCCTGCAAGTCCGGTGCTCGAGGTTACCGAGGGCTACATCCGGATGCACCAGCTGCAGGGCAATGCGAACCCGGGCGCCTGTGGAGCCCGTGACCCCAATGGTGGCAACGCGGTCCTGCTGGAGCTCTGGCAGGTCGGGGGCGAAGCCGAGGGCGGCTTCCTTGTCGGCCTTGAGCGGTCATTCAGCCCGGCTCCTTTTTCTCCGGGACAGACGCTTACTGTCAGCCTGGCGGCCTCGAACGTTCAGGGCTCCACGACCATTGCCGAGACCATCCCGCAGGGGTGGACCGTGGTCGAACCGGGTGGGGGTGATGTCGAGGGCAACACGGTAAGCTTTATCGTCGATGCAGATGGAGTGCTTGAGTACACGGTCCGTTCACCCGGCGGACAGTGCGGAGCGGCTGAGTTTGCTGCTCTTATTTCTCCCGAGGGGGGCTGTGAGTCGAGCTCCTCTTCGGTGGCTTCCTGTGAGCCGGTAGATTGCGGCCTGCGGTCTTCAGGAGGACCCTCGAAGATGCTGCAGATCGGCCCCATCTCGCTGGGGCAGCAGGCCGGGCCCGCCTGTGATGATTCCGGGCGTCTTGGCACCACCGATTATCTCAGTGACGGTGACATCACCGAGTCGAACCTCCTTCTCGAGGAGGGCGACGAGGTGATACCCGATTTCGGCGGGGAGGCCGGTGGGGCGGGAGTCGCCCTGGCGATCAACGCCAACATCAACCCCGCCGCTTTTGATGGGGTCTTGAATGTCTGGAGCGCCGATACCGACGCCAATGGCTATATCGACTACAACCTTCCCCAGAACCTGGGTGACCCCCTCGATGATTACATCATCTACAGCCTCACCTACCTGGAGAACACCACCGATGAGTGCCTCGACACGATCCTGGAGGTGGGTAGTGACGATGCGGTCAAGGTCCTCTTGAACGGATCGATGATTCATCTCAATGCCGTCTGCAGGGGAGTGCCGACCTACGGCAGTGGGGATATGGTGCCTGCCACCCTGGTGCCCGGCTCCAACGTTGTGCTCATCGCAGTGGTTGAACGCGGTGGGGGAACCGGGGTCAGGCTGGCGGTCCGCGACACCGCGGGCCTGCCGCTGGTCGATGGCCGCGTCCTGGCTTCCTGCACTCCGCCTGCTGATTTCACCGGGGCGCTCAGCGTGGAGAGGATGATCGATGCGCCCTCCCCGAGCGAACCGGAGAGCGAGATCAACGTGGTGCTGAGCGTCCAGGGTATCGGCGATCCCGCGACGGTTGTTGAGACCTTCCCCGGCGGCCTCGAGGTGATTGACGCCGGAGGCGGTGAGCTGGAAGGAAACACCATCACCTTCACTGTCGAGGGAGATGGAGAGCTGGTTTACGTGGTTGCCTTGCCGGCGGGTGAATGCCCCTTTGACTCGGCTGAGTTTTCCGGGTCGATCGGAGCGGAGGGTGTTTGTGACTCCGTGGTCCGGGGTGATACCCGCCTGGGTTGCGTCCAGCCACCCTGCGAGGCCAATCCAGATGCGCCAGAGGCGGAGCTGGTGGCGGCCTTCGTATTCGGAGTCCAGTTTGACCAGTGCACGAGTCCCAATGATAAAGGTTTCGAATACACCATCGTCGGGCAGTCGAGCGCCGATGCTGTTGCCTATGACGAGGCCAGGGGCTGGGGCTACGATGAGGTCGATCCCGGCAACTTCGGACGGGCCGGCTACGCTCGCTTCGGCCCCTTCGATGACAGCCCCAATGACAGGAACCGTTTTGTCGGTGCCTGCCCGGAGCTCGTCTACGATTCCTTCATCGGGGCAAAGGATTTCGCCAGCCCCTGCAATGAACAGACAGTGGGAGATCCTGACCTGCCCTGTGTCGAGGCAGGGATCCAGCCGGCCGGCCTGGTCTTTCGGATCGACCTGCCTGAGAACGGGCTCTACCGCTTCGTCGCCGCGGTAGGAGATGCGGACAACCCCCACGCTCACACCCTTGTGATCGAGGATGGTGGCGAGGGGGCGTCGAACACCCTCGGCAATAACAACTATGCCTTCCTGATTCAGAACTTTGACCAGAACCAGCAGACCACCGGACAGGTGAAGCCTGATTGTCTCGGCTGCGGCGTTTTCGGCAGGGTTGGATTTGATGACAAGATTCCGCCCCTGGGTGATGGGATCGCCCCCGATCCCCAGTTTGTCAATTTTGACGCAGATGGCGCGGCGACCTCGGGTTGTCCCGACAGTCCCGTGCTCGAGGTCACCGAGGGATATATTCGTCTCCACCAGCTGCAGGGCAACGCCAACCTCGGGCCCGGGAGCAAGAACAACGGCACGCTGGTCGATGTCAATGGCGGCGACCTGGTCATGCTGGAGGTCTGGCGGGTTGATGACGGAGGGGTCAATCCTCCGCCTCCTGCGCCGGAGCTGGCACTCAGTGTTGAAAGCCTGAATTCGCAGGTGGCTGGCGGAGAGCAGGCTGATCCGCAGGCCTTCGAGGTCTGGAATTCCGGTGGTGGCGACCTTGAGTATTCCATCACAGATGATGCCGACTGGCTGAGGGTCTCTCCCCCCGGCGGCACTTCCAGTAACGCTGCTCGCACCACTCACCAGGTGGACTTCGACACTGCCGGCCTTGCGGCGGGAGTGTACAACGCGGTGATTACGGTCAGTGATACAGATGCCTCCAACGATCCGCAGACGGTCTCGGTGACGCTTGAGGTCCTGCCGCCGGTGGAGCCCCCCGGGGTTGCTTTCCGAAGGGGAGATGTCGATGCCAACGGCTCTATGCAGCTGACCGATGGGGTGTTTACGCTCCTCTATCTCTTCTCCGGTGGTGGCGAGCCGCCCTGCATGGAGGCGGCCGATGCCGATGACAATGGCTCCCTGCAGCTGACCGATGCGGTCTTTGTCCTGCTTTTCCTTTTCAGTGGTGGCGATGCCCCGGCTGCGCCCGGCCCCTTTGAATGTGGCAGCGAGGCAGGAGCTGTGGACCTCGGTTGCGGCGAATACGATACCTGCGGTAATTGAGCAGGGGGTTCCGGGCCGTTTCTATCGGCAGCGGCCCGGAAGCGCCTCCTGTTCCGCATAGAGGTGGAGGCTTGCAGGATGAACGATAATTATTCACGGCGTACCTTCCTTTCCCGTTCCGGGTGTGCCGCAGCGATCGCCACGGGAGCGCTGCAGGCCTCAGAGCTTCCAGCTGGGCAGGAAGGGAAAAAGATCAAGGTTGCGCAGATCGGGGTTGGCCATGCGCATGCCGCCGGCAAGATGCAGGCCTACCGCCAGAGCAGCGAATTTGAGGTGGTGGGGGTCTGCGAGCCGGACAAAGCGCTGAGAGAAAGAGTCCGCTCTTCCGGGGTCTACAAGGGTCTGCGCTGGGTGAGCCGCGAGGAGTTGCTGAACCTGCCCGGCCTGCAGGCCGTTGCGGTTGAGACCAGGGTTCGCGACTCGCTCGAACATGCCGCGGCCTGCGTCGATGCCGGTCTCCATATCCATCTCGATAAGCCCGCCGGTTCTTCGCTTCCGCAGTTCAGGAAGATCCTGCAGACAGCCTCGGCTAAGGGCAAGGTCGTCCAGATGGGCTATATGTATCGTTACAATCCCGGCATTGTTTTTCTTCGCAAGGCCCTGGCAGAGGGTTGGCTTGGGGAGATCTTCGAGGTTCACACGGTGATGAGCAAGGTCGTCGGCGCAGGAAGCCGGAAAGGCCTGGCGGAATATCCCGGTGGCATCATGTTTGAGCTGGGCTGCCATATCATTGACCTGGTGGTTGGAATCCTTGGCGCTCCGCAGAAGGTCACAGCCTTTAACCGCCATTCGAGCCCCATCGAAGACAAGCTCGTCGACAATATGCTGGCCGTGCTTGAGTACCCCTCAGCCCTGGCGACGGTTAAGTCGAGCGCCCAGGAGGTCGAGGGCTTTGCCCGCCGGCACCTCGTGGTTTGCGGCAGCGAAGGCACGCTCCAGGTTCAGCCGCTTGATTCTCCCTCGATTCGCCTGGCCCTTTCCAGGCCCCGGGGCAAGTTCAAGCGTGGCTACCAGGAGGTGCAGCTTCCTCGTTATGTGCGCTACATCGATGATGCTGCTGATTTTGCCCGGATCATCCGCGGCGAAAAGAAGAGTGATTTCAGCATCGAGCATGATGAGGCGGTGCAGAGGGTCGTCCTGGAGGCCTGCAAGCTGCCGGTGGAGCAGTAAGAGCCCCCCGGTTTACTTCTTCGGCCCTGGCCTCGCTGCCGGGGTTTTACCCAGGTCGAGGCAGGCCAGCTCGCTGGTGCTGCGGGCGTAGAAGAGCCCCCCGGCCAGGGCGGGATAGGCCCGTACGGTGCCGGTGAGGACAGTGGCGCTGCTGAGCCGCTTGTAGCCGGAGGAAGAAACGCGGGAGATGATGAGCTCCCCGGAGTCCGCCATTACCAGCAGCTTGTCGCCGGCGAGAATCAGGGTTCCCGAGCCTGAACTTTTTTTTCCGGGCATGGCTTCATTCCAGGCGATCTTGCCGCTGGCGAGGGAAACACAGCGAAGCCGTGTGCCGTATTCCTGCCGGCCGTCAAATCCGTAAAGATAGCCGCCCTGGTGGATGATGGACGAGTAGTGGCTTGAGATGATGTTGTCACCCGACCACAGCTCCCGGAAGCCTTCGGAGCCGGCCTCCAGGCAGATCGAGCCGGTCTGGTAGCTCGAGGAGAAATAGATCCTGTTCCCGGCCAGGACCGGGGAGGCGGCATTGACGGAGGCGCCGATCCGTGCGCGCCATCTCTTCTCAAAGAGGACGGAGCCGGTGGCAGGATCGAGGATTACGATGCCGGTGCGGGTGAAGCAGACCAGTCTCAGCTTCCCGGAGAGCTTGCCGATTACCGGGGATGAATAGCCGGCCTCATCGCTGGTGGCACCCCAGAGGGCTTTTCCGTTTGAGGCGTCAAAGGCAACGATCCCGCTGCCACTGCCCGAGGAGCCGATCTTCTTCGTTCCACCGACCTGGACGAAGATTTTACCCCCGTAAACCAGTGGTGC
Source organism: uncultured Planctomycetia bacterium (assembly GCA_964615885.1). Taxonomy (GTDB): domain Bacteria; phylum Planctomycetota; class UBA8108; order UBA8108; family UBA8108; genus UBA8108. The sequence goes on from CAZTRG010000110.1 coordinate 37,278, forward strand.
AGAGGCCGTTCCGAAGAAGCTCTCCGGTGGCTTGAAGGAAGCATGGGTGTCGATCCGCCAGATTTTTTTCCCGCTCTCAAGTTCGGTGCAGCTCAGGACTCCGGCTGCTCCATGGGTATAGATTCGGCCGCCCTCGATGGTGGGGACGGCCCTGGGGCCTTCATCAAATCCGAACCGGTCGTTGTAGGTGGCCGGGTATTTAGAGACCCAGATGGCCTTGCCCGTGGCTGCATCCAGGCAGTCGAGAACCTCCATATTGTCCACCCGGTGAAAGAGCGCCAGGCGGCCACCGGCCACGGCTGGGCCGGCGAAGCCCGCGCCGACATTTATCTTCCACAGCGGTTTTGTACGCTCTGCAGGCAGGGTTTCGGTGAGAGGGGGGCCCCTGTAGATCCCATCCCTGCGAGGCCCGTGGAGCTGGGGCCAGTCGGTCTTTTCATCGGCGGGAAGCGGGCCGGGGTACAGGAGGAAGCCGGCCAGGAGAAGAGCAGTTGTGGTTCGCAGTGGATGCATGGATTCGGTGGGTCGCTTCCCGGCAATGGTTCGAAATAGAGCAATCAGTTTAGTCGCAGCTTTCGTAATAACCTATACAAAGCTAAAATGTGGCTTCCAGTTTTCACTCCTCTTCCGGCAGTACACCAGCGGCCTGCCGTTTGAATTTTCGGTTCCGGAGACCTGTTTTGAGCGAAGGCAAGCAAGCAAAGATCTTCATTACCTGCCTGGTGGACTTTCTTTTCCCCTCGGTGGGCCGCGCCATGGTCAAGGTCCTGCGCCACTATGGAGTGGAGCTGGAATTTCCCTCCGGCCAGACCTGCTGTGGCCAGCCGGCCTTCAATGCCGGCTTCCAGGGCCAGGCCAGGGAGGTGGCCCTGCATTTTCTCGATTTATTCGAGGACAGCGAAGCGGTCGTCAGTCCCTCAGGATCCTGTGTCGCCATGGTGAAGGAATACTACCCGGGACTTTTCTCCGAAGACGAGGAGCTCAAGTCGCGCTTCGATGAGCTTGCCTCGCGGACCTGGGAATTTTCGCAATACCTGACCGAGGTCCTGGGAGTGAGCGATTTCCCGGGAAGCTCTGATGGCTCACTCACCTGGCATGATTGCTGCCATTCACTCAGGGGCCTGGGGATTGAGGAGGGGCCGCGCAAGCTGCTTCATTCCCTGGAGGGGGCAGATTTCCGCGAGCTGGAGGACTCCAAGGAGTGCTGCGGATTTGGCGGCCTGTTCTCGGTCAAGTTCGATGAGATCTCCTCAGAGATGCTGAAGAACAAGCTCGCCTGCATCGAAAAGAGCGGCGCGGATTGCCTGGTTGCAACGGATTGCAGCTGCCTGATGCACATGGCGGGTGGCCTGGAGAAGACGGGCTCAGGGGTCAGGACCCGTCACCTGGCCGAGGTGCTTGCCGGGGCTCTTGATGAAAAAGCGGCCGGCTCGCAGGAGGAGTCTCTCCCATGAAGGTGCGGAGCGATCAATTCAGCAGGCTCTCCAGCGAAGCCCTCCAGGATGAATTTCTCCGGGAAGCCCTGGCACGAGCCAACGCCAGCTTCCAGGATGCCCGTGGAGATGCGATTGATTCGATGCCGGACTGGGAGGAGCTTCGCCAGCAGGCTCATGAAATCAAGAATCGCGCCATCGAAAACCTGCCCGAGGCGCTCGAGGCCTTTGAGGAGAACATCTGCTCACGTGGGGGAGAGGTCCACTATTGCGAAGATGGAGCTGCGGCCCGTGACACGATCCTGTCGATCATTCGTTCCCACGATGGCACCAGCGTGACCAAGAGCAAGTCCATGGTCACCGAGGAGATTGCCCTGAATGACCATCTCGAGGAGGCGGGCCTGAGTGTGCTCGAGGGCGATCTCGGTGAGTACATCATCCAGCTGGCCGGGGAGCATCCTTCCCACATCATTGCCCCGGCAATTCACAAGTCACGCGAGGAGGTGGCCGAGCTCTTCCATGAGCACCTTGGCAGCGACCCGAAGGCCGACATTCCCGAGCTGACCCGTGTCGCCCAGCGTACCCTGCGCGAGGCCTTCCTGGGTGCGGATATTGGAATCTCCGGTGCCAACTTCGTGGTCTCTGAAACCGGCACCATCGTGCTGGTTGAGAACGAGGGTAATATCCGGATGTCGACAACGATTCCACGCGTCCACATTGCCCTTGTAGGTATCGAGAAGGTCGTGCCCAGGATGGAGGACCTTGCGCTGCTGTTGCGGCTCTTGTGCCGAAGCGCAACCGGGCAGAGAGTCACCAGCTATATTTCCTTTATCAGCTCAGCGAGGACACCCGCCGAGGGGGATGGCCCTGAGAAGCTTCATGTAGTGTTCCTCGATGCCGGCCGCTCCCGGCTCTGGGCAGATCCGGAGCAACGAGCCGCTCTCAACTGTATTCGCTGTGGTGCCTGCCTGAATTTCTGTCCGGTCTATGGGAGTGTCGGGGGACACTCCTATGGCTGGGTCTACCCGGGCCCGATCGGCTCGGTGATCACTCCGCACTACGTCGGCATCGAGAAGGCCAGCCAGCTACCGCAGGCATCCAGCCTCTGCGGGCGTTGTGCAGAGGTCTGCCCGGTCAAGATTCCCCTGCCGGATATGCTGCTTGGCCTGCGGGCGAAGGCAGTTGAGGCAGGCAGTGCCGGGCTCGTGGAGCGCTTCTCCATGCGGGTCTATTCCCTCCTGGCAAGATCTCCCCGGCTGTGGCGTTTTGTCCTGGCCTGCGGGCGGCCGGTCTACAAGCTGGCTGCTCGTGCAGGCCTGGCCTCGTTGCTGGGGGGCCCCCTGAGGCGCTGGAGCAGGACCCGTAGCCTTCCGCTACCCCGGGAACAGGGCTTCCGGTCCTGGTGGCGCACAGAAAAGAAGAGGGGGGATGCTGATGGCTGAAAAATACCGGGACAGGCTTTTTGGTTTCTTAAAGAGCCGTGCTGTCGGGCAGCGCGGAGAGCTCTTCACGGAAGCTTCCCGTGAGCGGCCCTCTTCTGCTCCGCGCTCCGGCGATGACCTTGGTGCCCGTTTCTGCAGCGAGCTGAACGCGGTTGGGGGTGAAGCTGCAGACCTGGCCGCCAGTGCTGATCCGGCTGCAGAGCTGGGTAGCTGGCTGCAGGGGCTGGGACTCAAGACCGCGGTGATCGACAGTGATCCGAGCTGGGAGCTTACCGGCCTCCCGATGCGGGAGATTGTTGAGGGGGCCGGCCTGGAGCTGGAGAGGGTTGATGCCTCGGCCCTGCCTGCTGAGCTCTCCGAGGTTGACCTGGGGATCACGCTTGCGGATGCGGCCATCGCCGAGACAGGTACAATTGCTCAATGCGCCAGGCCATTCAGGCCGAGGTCGATTTCACTGGTGCCGAGATGCCACCTGGTGCTGGTACCAAGGGACAGGTTGCTGGCATCGCTGGAGGATCTCTTCGAGGGAATCAGCTCGGGGGCTGAGTGGACCGGCGGCCCGGAGGGTTTCGCATCGTATTTCACCTGGATGACAGGGCCGAGCCGCACCGCCGATATTGAGAAGACCCTGACGATCGGGGTCCACGGCCCTGCCCGGGCCGGGGCCTTCCTGCTGGCAGCGGAGCCTCGAGATGACTGAGCGAAAAGGAATCTGCTGTTCGGGAAACTGGATTGTCGACCGGGTTAAAACAGTCGATGTCTGGCCGCAGGAAGAGACCCTCGCCAATATTGTCGATGAAGAATCCGGTACCGGTGGGGCGGCCTGCAATGTAGCCATCGACCTGTCGCGTTTTGCGATGGGGCTCGAGATATCCGGCGTCGGCCTGGTGGGAAAGGATTCCGATGGGGAGAGGATCTTCTCCGATTGCCGGGCAGCCGGGATTGATACACGTTTCCTGCTCGGTATCGAAGGAGCCCCTACGGCCTACACCGATGTGATGACGGTGAAGGATTCGGGGCGCCGGACCTTTTTTCACAACCGGGGTGCGAACGCACTCCTGGGGCCGGAGCACTATCCTCTCGATGAGCTGGACTGCAGGATCCTGACCCTGGGTTACCTCCTCTTGCTGGATGGGATGGATGCTGAGGACCCGGAGTACGGAACCCGGGCAGCCAGGGTGCTGGCAGGGTGCAGGGAGCGCGGAATCCTGACAGTGGTAGATGTCGTGAGTGAAGATTCCGACCGCTTTGCGAAGGTGGTAACCCCGGCCCTCCCACATATCGACTACCTGGTTATCAACGAGATCGAGGCGGCCCGGACAACGGGTACCGAGATTCGCAGTGGAGAGGCGCTCGACAGGGAGGCGCTTGAGAAGGCAGCCTCCATCCTGCTGGAGCGTGGCGTGAAAGAGACGGTCGTTATACACACCCCCGAGGCAGCCTTTGGTCTGCCGGCTTCGGGGGAGGGAATCTGGAGGCCGGCTCACCTGCTGCCCGATGGTTTTATCCGCGGCAGCGCCGGTGCCGGCGATGCTTTCTTTTCAGGTGTTGTTGCCGGGATCCATGAGGGCTGGGATCTTGGAGATTCCCTGGGCTTCGCCAACGCCGCAGCGGCAAGCTGCCTGCGCCATCCGACCTGCAGCGGAGGGGTCTGCAGTGCGGCCGAGATCCGGAGCCTGGCTGAAAGTCTTCCCCTGGGGGAGGGCTGAGAAGATGGCCCCCACAGAGCTGAATCCCGGAATCGAGAAACTCCAGGATCATGCCCGGGGAATTTTCCAGGCGGCGGTGGAAGAAGCAGACCCCGCCCTTGCTCTAGAGCGCGCGCTTGGCGGCGGCAGCGATGTGCCTCTACCTCGTGAGGGAGGGCAGGTGCGGGTGGTCTCTTTCGGTAAGGGGGCCTGCTCGATGGGCCGGGGGCTTGGGAGCTGTCTTCAGAAGGCCGGGTTGGAGTGGAGCGGTATCGCTGTGGTCAACCGCGAGAACCGCGAGGAGCTTGCCGGTTTTCGCGTCCTGGTCGGAGGCCATCCGCTTCCCGACGAGGCCGGTGTGGCCGCGGCCCGGGAGGTCGCTGAGTTCATCTCGGCCTCGGCCGATGGGGACCTCGTGTTTGTCCTGGTATCGGGAGGGGGATCCGCCATCCTGCCCGCTCCAGCCGATGGTATCAGCCTCGAGGATAAGCTCGAGTGCACCTCGAGGCTGCTGGCCTGCGGAGCGGAGATCGGGGAGATCAACACGGTCCGTAAGCACCTCTCCTTCCTGAAGGGAGGAGGCCTGGCAGCCGGGCTGGGCGGTGGGAGGATGGTGACTCTCCTCCTCTCCGATGTCATAGGAGATGATCTTTCGACCATCGCCAGCGGGCCGACGACAGGAGATCCGACCACCTTCTCCGATGCCGCAGCGGTCTTGAAAGAATACGGGATTTTCGAGGATTTACCGGAGGCGGTCAGGAGCAGGATCTCTGCAGGTTGCCGGGGTGAAGTCCCTGAGACGCCGAAACCCGGGGCCGCCGTGTTTGAACGAGTCAGCCATCGCCTGGTAGGGTCGAACGGGCAGAGCCTGGCTGCTGCAGCCCGCCGGGCCGAGGAGCTCGGCTACCGGGTGAGTATCTTCAGCGAGGCCCTGGTCGGCGAGGCGCGCAAAGCCGGAGCAGATCTTGCAGCCCTCCTGGCGGCAAGCACCCCGGGAGCCGGGCCCTGCGCCATCCTTGCCGGGGGGGAGACCACGGTTACTCTGCGGGGAGGAGGACGAGGCGGTCGCAACCAGGAGCTGGCTCTTGCCTTCGCCATCGAGAGTGCTTCCGCCCCGGAGGGCCTGCCCTGGGTTTTCCTCAGCGGGGGAACCGATGGGATCGATGGCCCCACCGATGCCGCGGGAGCCCTGGTCGATCCTTTCACGATTGACCGTGGAAGCAGGGGGGACCTCTCCGCCGGGGAGGCGCTGGCGGATAATGATTCCTATACCTTCCTGGAGCGTTCAGGGAGCCTGCTCAAAACCGGGGCGACCGGGACCAATGTTGCTGATCTCCAGGTCCTCCTGGTGGATTCCTGAGTGGGCTCAAGCGCGGGCGGCAGCCAGCCAGGCACGGGCCCTGGCGATGTCAATCTCCTTGCCGACATCTCCATCTCTTTTGAGCGCTGTTCCGACGATGGCTCCATCCGCAGTTTCCAGCAGCCCGGCGATATTCGATTCATCGGCACCGCTGCCGATAAAGACCGGGTGCCCGGGGACAGCCTCCTTGACCGTGCTGAGGTCATCGGGGTCGACAGCAGAGCCGGTAGCGCAGCCGCTTACGATCAGCCCGTCTGCAAGTCCCCGGCAGGCGGTTTCCTTCGCCAGCTCAGCGAGATCCCTCGGCGTGCCAAGCTGGACCGCGTGCTTGACATCTACATCGGCGAGGATGGCCAGCTCCTGCCCGAGCTCACTCCTGAGGCGAAGGGTTTCAGCTGCCCGGCCCTCGATGATTCCCTGGTCGCACAGCATGGCCGAGGTGTGAACATTGACCCTGATTCCTGAGAGACCGGCGGCGGCTGCGATGGAGAGTGCTGCCAGCGGATCGTTCCGCAGAACATTCACGATGACGATGGTCCCGCGGGTCGGCAGCTCACAGGCAATCCTCGTCATCGCGGCGACGGTTGCAGGAGGTACCGTGCTAGGGAAGAAGGGCAGGTCCCCGAAGTTTTCAATCACGTAGCCATCGAAGCCAGCCTCGAGCAGGGTCTCTGCATCGCTCTTTGCTGCCGAGATGATTTTGCCCATCCCTCCATGGTCATAGCCCGGGCTTGCGGGCAGGGGGCGCAGGTGCACAACCCCCAGGAGGACCGGGCGTCTGCCCTCATCAAGGAGGGGGTTCTTTTTCTCACTGCTCAAGGCCGTCCTCCCTTTCCTGCGCCGGGCCCGGCAGGTCGAAATCAATCACCCCGCTGAATTCCGTTCGCTTCGCGGCCGTGCTCTTTTCTCCCGTCAGCTCCGCAAGGTCGTAGGCTACCTGGGAAGGAGGCATGGCCGCATCGCGGAAGACGAGCATCCTGGCAGGTTCATTGCAGACCTGTGAAAAGGGAGAGAGGATTTTCCAGAGCTCGCCCCCGGGTATGAGGATTTCATCGACCACCTCCCTCGTTCCGAAGAGCCTGCGCTTGCGGCGTACCCTCTCCAGGAGGACGAGATCGGTCAGCGGGATCACCGCCGGCACATTGGATCTCCAGACACAGAGAGACAGAACCTCTTCGTTGTAGGCCGCAGGCTGAACCTGCAGCACCGCGAGCCCTTCAGCTTCGTACTGCTTCCGCAGCTGCGGGCAGGCCTGCGAGTAGCCGAAGAAATTCAGGGAGCGCTCCTGGCTCCAGCGGATGAAGTTGACCGGGGTGCCGGCCTGCCGGCAGATGGAATCCTGGGTTCTCAGCCAGCTCTCAAGGAGGTCTTCCTTGCTGTAGCGTCCCGGCTCTCCATTTCCTGCACCCTCCTCCTGGGGATCGATGGTGTCGAGGCCACCGGCCTCGGCGAGCTGCAGCAGCAGGTCGATGGCTTCCCTGGCGACCGCCAGGGGCTGGAAGAGGGGGATGTTGATCGTAACCGGCGGCACATCCATCACCGCCTCCAGCTCATCCTCATCTGTTCCCGGAAGCCCGGCTTCATCGATATCTTCCCCTTCGGGAAGGACCGAGGTGGATCCTCCTGGCGCATCCGGATCTTCTCCCTCACCGCCAAAGGTGTGTTCTGCCAGGTCCGGGTCAAGGAGCAGGAAGAAAGTTACGCTGGTATCTTCGTTGCGGTAGGCCAGCTGGGTAGGGTCCGACCGGTCCTGGGTCAGCCAGGGACAAGAGGCCAGCTGCTCTCCGATGGCCTCTGTGGAGAGCCCTGACTTCGAGGGAGGTACCAGGAAAAGATCGAATGACTTCATCGCTTCGGGGGGCTGGAACTGGTCTTGGATTGCCTGACCGGATAAGGTACTCATTCTGCCAGCGACTGTGGCATTTATTTCATCTTCCCTGCGGGATTCTCTCATGAAAATCTGGGCCATCAGCGACCTCCATCTTGGCTTCTCCACGGGCAAGTGGATGGATCAGTTCGGCGAGCACTGGGTGGGGCATCACCGCAAGGTAGAGGCAGCGTGGAGAGAACGGATCGAGGGAGATGACCTGGTGCTTGTCCCCGGCGATTTTTCCTGGGCCATGAAGGCCGTGGACGTGGCGGTCGAGCTGGAATGGCTGGAACAGCTTCCCGGCAAGAAGGTCCTGATCAAGGGTAACCATGACTACTGGTGGCCGGGCTCACACAAGAAGCTGGGCGAGCTGCTTCCGGAGGGAATCTACGCGATCAAGAAAAGGGCTGTGGTTGTCGACGGCATCCCCATCATTGGTGTGCGGGGAGGAGATTTCCTTCCATGGGTACCCCCGGATGAAGAGCTGGTTCCCGAAAAGCTGGAGAAAACCTTCACGACGCTGCAGAAGGAACGCCGGGAGCTCCTGCAGTCGATCGAACATCTTGAAGAGATCTATGATGGGAGCCAGCGGCCGATTGCTCTCTTTCATTATCCTCCCTACCGGATCGGCTCCAGCGAGAGTGCCTTCACCCGGATTCTCGAGTCGCGCGGTTGCAGCCATTGCCTCTTCGGGCACCTTCACACCAGCCCGGAATGGGAAAAGGTATTCCAGGGTGAGTCCGGTGGGGTGAACTACAGCCTGGTGAGCTGCGATTACCTCGACTTCAAGCCGGTGCTGATCGATGAGCGCCCCTGAGCAGGTCTCACCGGTCAGGGAGCCAGGTTTTCCAGCTGGATCTGGTCAAACCCCTCAAAGACAGCACTGGCCCTGCTGATCTCCTCCCTGGTGTGCGTAGTCACCAGGGCGAATACCGGCATGCCGGCGGTGAGGGCGGACTCGACCCCGGCGGGGGAATCTTCGAAGGCCAGGCAGTCGGCGGGGGAGACTCCCAGCTTCGCTGCGGCCTGGATGTAGGTTTCCGGATGGGGTTTGGGTTGCTGTACATCGCAGCGGCCGACAACCAGGTCGAAGATGTCCTCGTATCCTCCTGCTCCGAGGAAGAGGTCGGGGTTGCGGCTGGAGGTCGCCACGGCCGTTTTCAGGCCCCGGGCCTGCAGCTCAAGAATGAACTTCAGCGCACCTGGGATTCTCTCGACCTGTTCCTGTGCAAGGATGCTTCGCACATGATCCTCCTTGCGCTTCATAAGCTGGAGTAATTTTTCCTCCTCGATGGTTCCCAGTACCATGCGGATCACGTTCTCCCGCGAGATTCCCAGGCCGGTTTCACGGTAAGCCTCCCATGGATATTCAATACCCTCGGAGGCAAAGGTGTCGCGGTAGGCTTTCCAGTGGACTGTCTCCGATGAGACCAGCACTCCGTCCATATCGAAGATAAAGGCCTGGGGCTTCAGGGTGGGTGTCTGCATAGCTGTTTCCGGGGATCTGTGCCGTTCCTGCTGTCCCATCAGGCTGTTGTCATTGCCCGTTGTCAAGACCGGAGCGGTCTGCTATAAACAGGTTTCACGTCCAGAGGGGACCGAGAGGCGGCATGGCCAAGTGGTAAGGCAACGGTTTGCAAAACCGTCATCCCCGGTTCGAATCCGGGTGCCGCCTCCACTTTTTAACACAACCGGCCGGGCTCAGTTTCTTCTCATAGAGCTCAAGGCGCGCTGGTAGCTTGCCGCTCCCATCATCGACTCCAGCTCCCCAAGGCGCTTGTCGATCAGGGTGTTTACCGGCTTGGCGAGACTTGTTTTCTGCAGCTGGTGTTGCGGTGTTTCAGGGCTGAGCAGGGACCGGGCGCTGGTGTATTTCTCAAGAGCTGCTCCAAGCTGGACTCGCTCACGTTCAAGATCTCCCATCAGGAGATGGCAGGTGGAGATCTCCAGGACATCGCCAAGGGCTGCAGCTGTTTTTTCAGCTTCCTTGTAGAGTGAGAGCCCCTCGTCGTAGGCTCGTCTCTGCCTGGCAACCATCGCCCGGGCACGCAGGACCTTCAGGAGGCTTCGCCTGTCATCGGCCTTGCGTACGAGAGCCTCGGCCTGGGAAAATTCCGCTTCCGCTTCGAGGAAGCGGGCGGCCTTCTGGTGGATCTGGCCGATCTGGACCTTCATCGCTGCCAGCAGGCCGGGCTGGTCAGAGCCTGGGTTTTCCTCCAGCCTGGTGACGATTTCTGCGTAGTTCTCAAGGGCGTCCTCCTCCCTTCCGCACTGGTAGAGAACATTGGCAAGCTGGACCCTTGTGGCCAGCCAGATCGCATCCTCTCCCAGCTCGCTTGCCAGCCGTCCGCTTTCTTCGTAGTGGTGTCCGGCAGCCTCGAGATCCTTACGAAGGTAATGAATGTTCCCGATCTGGTGCAGCACCCGGGCCAGGTTGGCATGGTCTGCTCCTAGCTCGAATTCTTTACGGACCTGCTGGTAAATATCGAGTGCCTCTTCGTAGCGGTTCTCGTTTTTGCAGATAATTGCGAGGTTTCCGAGGCTGACGGTTCGGATGTTTCCGGAGGTGGTTTCGATGGTCTCGGTGAGAACCTTCTTCGCCAGGTCGAGGTATCCCAGTCGCAGCATGTCTTCGATGAAGCACTTCTGTACCTGGCTGGCTTCCTCGTATTGTCCCGCCCTGAAGAGGAGGGTTCTTGCGTTAAACATGGGCCAGATGTTTTCTCCGCTGCCGGGAAGCCGCAGGTAGTAGTTAGCTGCAGCGCTAAGCAGCTCACGGACCTGGCCGGGTTCCGGGTCGTGCAAACCCTGCTGGGCGGCCTCGTTGACCAGGGGGTGGAGCGAACAGCCCTGCCGGGAGGAGCTGTTATTTCCGCTGAACTGGACGAGCCCGTATTCTTCAAGCTCGAGGAACCTCGGATCGCTTAACTCCGCCGGGAAATTGACCCGGCCCTCCAGGTGCTCGGCAAGGATGCGCAAGGCACCTCGTCCGAGAGGGCGTCCGAACTCAGCGAGCAGCTCCAGGAGTTCGCGGGTTGCGGGTTTCAGCCGGGCAAGGGCCTCCAGGTAGATTCCCTCGAGGCTGAGCTGCCGGTTTTCTCCCCGCAGGCTGCTGGAGCCGGTGCGGTAAAGCAACTGCATGGCGAGTGGGCTTGAATCGATGCTTTCGATGTCCTTGTCTTCCAGGGCAGGGAGGGCTTTCTCTTTGTGAAGGAGTGAGCTGAGCTCCTGCTTCTCCGCGGGAAGGAACCCGGGAAGCTGAAGTCTCCGGATCGCGGCCCCGGCCGGAGGCTTGCCGGCTGAGGTAAATATAATGAGCCCGGGGGCGTCTGCCGCCAGGCCTGCACAGGCCCTGGTGAAAGACCGCAGGGATTCCGTTGAGCTTCCGCTGCAGGCAGCTTCGAGGTGGTGAAAGTCATCGAAGCAGATGGCCACAGGACTGCAGGTGAGAATCTTGAGGAAGATCGACAGCTTTGCCTCCAGCCGCGATCGCTGTCCGAGGACTCGTTCCATATCGTTGATCCCGGCCTGGATCAGGAAGTCGTTGAGGAGATAGAGGGCCTCTTCAATCCGCATTCCACGATGGCAGGCGATGCGCTTGATGCCCTCGAAGCGCCGGGCAGCGCAGAGCGCCTCGGCCACGGCGGTGGTCTTGCCCGTTCCCGTGGGAGCATCGATCCACAGGGCAGCACTGGTCCTGTCCGTGATTTCGGTCCGGACCCGGTCCAGGGCCGTGGTGCGGACAAGGCCGCATCGGCATGATGGTACTTCGAGGCTGACGAGCCTTTTCTCTTCAGCCCCTTTGAGAGACTCGTTCATGCATTGTTATCGACTCCGCAGGAAGCTGTCCTTGATCGCATCAGGCCAGCGGTTTTCGTTCTGATAAGAGAGCGATCTGCTTCGGGTGTGCGGGGTCCAGCAGGAGGCAGCGAAAAAAGGCTGTTCGCAGGTTATTCGGAACAGGCCTCTGAAAATTTTGCGCAGCGCTTTGCCGGCCTAGTCGTTGCGGTTTCTTCCCCGGATATTGGGGTAGCGGCCTCTCTGGTCTGCGGCCGAGCTGTACTTCTTGGCCATCTCGAGCACGTGGCGCTTCCAGAGGAGATCGAGCTCCTCAGTTTCCTTCCTGAAGTGAGTCTTCAGTGCCTTTTCCTGGAAGTTGACGTAGCTGAGCCAATAGGTCTTGAGGGCATCTTCATCATCTTCAGGAGGAGCCGCCGGGGCTTCCTTGCCCTTGAGGTCACCCAGGAAGCGGGGAATCTTGCGAGTCCGGTAGAGGAAGTCAATAAGGGTCATGGCCATGGCGCGGCTTCGTCTCTCCTGGCGCTGCTTCATTTGCAGGGATTCGAGGAGATAGTAGATATTGTCTTCGTTGTTTTCTGCGCCGAGGATATCCGCGGTGGTCTTGTAGTTGCGGAGGAAATAAGCTTTGTCACGGGCGTCCTTGCCGCTCTTGGCCTTCAACATGCCGATGACCTGCTCAGCAACACCCTCGGAAAACCACCACCCTACCTGGCGGTCGGTTCCATGGATGTATTTGACTGCATCGGTTGCCAGGATTCTCAGGGCTGCGGTACTTTCGGGCTGCCAGAGGGCGGTGTGGTCCTCCTTGGTGTAGCCGCTTTCTGGGTTCCTGGCGTAGTCCACCTGGTCGACCACCTCTGCAAACTGCTGGAACTGCTGTTCTGAACGCAGCAGCACGAACTGGACCTTGGCGGGCCAGAGCAGGGCATTCTTTCCCCTGGCCCCGAGTATCCCGGCAAGCAGTTTTTTAGCTGCCTTCAGCTGGGCAAGCAGCTGGCCGACCTTGGCGTGCTTGGCGGAGGAGAGGGTTGTATGAATGAGGAAGTCCTGGTCCTCGTAGGTCTGGAACTCGATATTCAGGTTTTCAGCCAGGGAGGCTGCCCACTCTTTTTTGCGGGCAATATCTGCCGAGTAGCTGGTCGCGTCCACCACCAGCTCGCTGTCTTCTGTTCCAGCGTCCTCGGTGCTGGAAGGCTCAGCCGGGAGCAGCGGAGCTGCGGGGTCGGGGGTGGCGGGAGCCTTGGTGATGACAAGCTCCGGAGTTTTCTCCGCCTTCGATGGTTTCGCGGAGCTGCCGGTTCGTTTTGCCAGGTCGGCTTTCAGGACCCAGGAGCTGCCATAGCGGGCGTAGCCCAGGGTCTCACGGGCATCGCCGTGGTCCTCATCGATGACCAGGGCTTCCTTCAGGTAAAAACCGGCCTCGTTGGAAAAGCCATTCTCGGTACACCAGAGGTAGAAGCTGAAATGCGCATTTGCATCCCTGGGCGGCAGCTGGGCTGCGCGCTTACAGTACTCTTTGAGAACATCAGAACGTTTGCTGTCCTGGGCATTCAGGAGTCCTGGAGCGAGAATAAAACTGAGCACAAAGGCAATGGCGAGGCGATTCATGAATTGAACCCTCCGGGTTATTTATTTGATTACAGCAAGGTATTGTAAGCCAAGATGACTGCAGTCTCCAAGAGATGAAGGCCGGCAATAGTCTTCGGGCTTTTACCGGAATGCTGATACCGCGGGGAACCGGCGAAATCGACGAGCTTCAGTGGTTTCTGCCAATGTTCGGGTGCAGCCCTGTGGGGCTGCTCAGAACATATGCCCGAGCGAGAAAAGGAAAAATCTTGTTTCGTCTTCGGGCTCTCTTTTGAGCGGGGAACCAAAATAGAGCCCTATGGGGATCGGGGCTCCGCCCAGCAGCGGGAAGTTGAGCCTGAGGCCGGCTCCTACGACATATCGCATCTTGTCCATGTTGAAGTCCGACAGGTTCTGGAGATTTCCGTAATCGAAGAAGGCCACCCCCCGAAGCAGCTGCTCGAACACAGGGAAGCTGTATTCAGCGGTTCCCCAGATCTGTGCCGTGGCACCAATGGGCTCGCCATTGTCATGTGGTCCGAGACCACGGTGGCGGAATCCTTTTACTGTATGAGGGCCACCCATGAAGAAGCGCTCGAAGATCGGGATCTCCTCGGTGTCACCAAAAGGTTCAATGACACCAAAGTTGGCCTTGAGCGCGATCACGTGGTTGTCTTCATTCTCCTGGGTGTAAACCGGGAAGTAGAGATTCTGGCCGAAGGTGAGGTGGTGGTAGTCGAGGTCACTTCCCATGAAGCTGCCGGCGATTTTGTATTCCAGCTTCTCCCGGTGGCCACCATAAGGGCCGGCTGTGGGATGGTAGAAGGCCTTGTCATAGTCGAGGCCGAGACTCAGTCCCATGATGAGGGTGTCGCCCTCAGCGGCGAAGACATCTGCCGGGGCGTCGTCTTCCAGGTCGCCGACATTGACGTTCTCAATTCGTGCTCCAAGAGCGATTCGCAGGTCCCGGTCGAAATCAAAGGCATGGCTGATCCTTGGCAGGAAGCCTGTATACCTTTCGCTCCACCGGTACCTCCACCACTTGATGCTCTGGGCATGGAGGCGCAGGGAGTTCCTGGTGTCGAAGAGATAGGGTTCAACAAAGGTCAGCTGGTACCTTGACCAGATGGTTCCCGGCGAGAGGCGGAGGGTGAGGCTCTGGCCGGCGCCGGTGAAGGCCGTCAGGAGATCGTATACAGAGTCGGGAGTGTCCAGGATGTCGAAGTTACGCTTGGTGAACTGGATCTGTCCGAAGACACCATAGCCCTGGGAGAGCCCGAAGCCCAGCATGAGACTGCCGTAGCGCGGTAATTCGGCGACATTAACAGTCACGTCGCGGTAGGCGGGCTGCGGGGTGGGTTCGTAGGTGTAGTCAACCCTTGGGAAGATGCCCAGGCGGTTGAGGTTCGATTTACTTTTGACCAGCCGCGAGTTGTCAATTTTCTCCCCCGGGTAGAATTCAAGTTCTCTTCGGATGACACGGTCCTGTGTCATCAGGTTGCCCTTGATCTTGATCTTGTTGATATAGATCTCGTTGTTTTCCTCGATGTTGAACTGGATGCGCAGCGCGGCCTTATCGAGTGAATGGACAAATTTCGGGGTGACCTTTGCGAAGAGGTAGGCCCTGTCCTTGTAGTAATTGAGAATCGCGTCCTGGTCTCCCTGGAGCGCTTCCTGGTTGAACGGGGTCCCGGTGATGCTGGTTGTAAGCTCGAAGAGAACCTGGTCTGAAAAGACCGAGTTTCCGGAGAAGGTATAGCCATCAAAGGTGTATTGCTCACCTTCCCGGACCAGGATCTCGATGTCGACGCCCTCCTTGCCTGGACGAAGCTCGACCGATTGCGATTCGATCTGGACATCCCTGAAGCCGTGCTGGCGGTAGAATTTTTTCAGGATGCCGATATCGGCCTGCAGGTTTTTCGGGCTGAAGTGGGTGGGCATGACCCAGTCCAGCAACCAGAACTTTCTCTCCTTGCTGGTCATCTGGGCAAGGAGTTCGCTTTTGCTGAAGGTTTCGTTGCCACTGAACCGGATATCCTCGATTCCGACCTGGGTACCCTCAAATATTCTGAAGGTGACCTCGACTCCCCGGCTTGTCGTTTCGACCTGGTGATCGATCTCGACGAAGAGGAATCCCTTATCGAGAAACTTTTTCCGGATGGATTGCTTGTCCTGGCGGATCATGTACTCGTTAAACAGGTCGCCTTCGAGCACCCTCAGGGAGGGCACTCCAGTCAGCAGGTCATTCTCTGTGATCGCTCCACTGTGAAGACCCTGGTAGCTGATCTTGAAGACAAGGGGCTTCTCTTCTACTACGAAGCGAATCGCCACCCCGTCCTCGTATTTGCTTTCGTAGGGGCCGAGAACCCGCTTGAACTTACCGAGGGCAAATAACCTGGCGGCCTCGAGCTCGACAGCTTCGGGGTTGTATCGTTCGCCGATACGGAATCCAAGGCGCCCCAGGAGCTCCGACTCAGATGTTTTCGCGAGCCCCTCGATACTGATCTTGCGGATCAGCTTTCCGCTGAGGGGGGATTGCTGGCAGAGGCCTGTTGCGCAAGCTGCAAAGAGCAGCAGGGACAAGGCAAAAACCCGTCCCGGCAGAGGGTAAGCAAAGAACCAGGAGTTTTGATTTGAAGATGACATCTGACTTCACCGTTTTAGTGAAAAGATCGGGTCTGTCAAGTCTTGTAGGACCATTCGGAGGCGGTTTGGCATGATTGTCCCGAATCTGGACGTATCGGTCCGGGCCCGGTCCCGGGCGGCACCAACCGGGTTTCCTGGAGGTTTTTCTATGTGCTTGTTTTCAAAGAGGTTGAGAAAGACAGGGTCTTATCTGCCCAAGCGGTACGAGGATTGCTCCATGTATTCATGGTAGTGAACCGATTTTGTGGAATTTCCCCCACCTGTTCGAGAAAACACATGGAAGCAAAGATCATCTCAATTGAAGAAGCCAACCGAATGCTCCCACTCATGAGGGGGATCGTCGCGGATATCATGTCCAAGTGGAAAGCCATTATTGAGAAACGGGCAGAGCTCGAGTGCCTGGAGAAAAGCGCCAGGGAATACGAACCGGACTGTGCTGCGGCAGATACCGAGAATGCTCTGCGAGATCTCAAGCTTGAGCTGAACAACCTGATTGACAGGATCAACAGCTACATTCGGGAGGTTGAGAACCTGGGCTGTTTCGTTGAGGAGTTCAAGAGGGGAGTTGTTAACTTCCCCTCGCTCTGCAATGGCAGGAAGGTGTTTCTGTGCTGGCAGCCGGGCGACCTCAAGGTCGGCTACTGGCATGAGCTCGATGAGACCTTCAACGACCGCCTCGCCATACGCGATTACTCGGAGTTTCTCTGCCATCCCCCAGTCCACGAGGGACGTGGGTAAGCCAGTCCACGAGGAACGTGGGCAAACCAGTCCACGAGGAACGTGGGCAGGACGGCTGCTCAGTCTTCGGCGGCGATGGCCTCGATGATCTCGCTCGGAACGTCGAGATCGCTGAAGACATTCTGCACATCCTCATGATCTTCGAGGTCCTCAAGGAAATTCAAAGCCGCCTTGGCTGTTTCCTTGTCATCGATGATCACCGGGTTCTGGGGCTTGTAGAACAATTCGGAGCGCTCGAAAACCGGTCGGTCATCTTCAGCCTCGCCCCATTTCTTCTCTTCCCCGAGGCCCCGTTTTTTCTCCAGGAAAGACTGCAGTGCACTTCTGACCTGGTCAAAGGCCTCGGCCGGCACCTCTACATCAAAGCAGGTTTCAGCCTCTTCTATATTCTCTGCGCCCGCTTCGATCGCTTCCTCAAAGAGCTCTTCCTCCTCGACATCTTCCTTCGAGATGGTCAGCAGCCCCTTGCGGTCGAACTTCCACATCACGGAATTGGTTTTTCCGAGTGAGCCACCGCGCTTCTCCAGCAGGTTTCTCATCTCGCCGCCTGTTCGATTGCGATTATCAGTGATCGCTTCCATGATGACGGAAAGGCCATTGGGGCCGATTCCTTCGTAGGTGAGCTCCTCGACAGCGTCTCCCTGCAGATCCCCGGTGCCTTTCTTGACTGCGCGTGCAATCGAATCCTTTGGCATCGATTCGGCCTTCGCTTTTTCGATGGCGTAGCGAAGCTTGAGATTTTCCTGCGGATTGCCTCCTCCGTTCCTGGCTGCGACCATGATGTACTTGGCGAGCTTGGAGAACATCTTGGACTTGCGGGCATCTGCAGCGCCTTTGCGGTGCTTGATATTCGCCCATTTTGAGTGGCCAGCCATAACGCTTTACTCTTCCAGCTCAGAGGTTGATGAGGTCATTCAAATTGGCAGGGAGCGCCTGCTCCGGGAGCAGGATTGTATTATTTCTTCCCGGCAGTTGCCTTACCGGCTTTCTTCTTGGCCCCGGTCTTTTTTGCGGCGGTTTTTTTTCGTCTTCCAGAGCTTAGCTCAGCCGGTAGCTCTACCTTTTCTTTCATCTTCTCTCGCACGTCAGTGTAGTAGAGAAGGTAGTGGTGCACCTGGAGGGACTTCTCCGGCCCCAGGAGTTCATAGAAGCGCTTTTCTTTGCGGTCCCTGGTTTCACTGCTCTTGGCCAGGCTGAGCTTGACGAGCAATTTTTCCATATCCGGACTGAGCGGCATAATCGGATGCTCCTTGAAGCGCATCAGGACCATGTCAATCGTCGAGGACTGCATGCCTTTGATGTTTTTCAGGAATGTGCGAATTTCCCCCAGGTTTTCTTCCAGGAGGTTTTCAAGGCTTAGCTCCCTCAGCTCTTTGTGTACGAACTCCAGGAAGTCCTTGATAAAGACCGCCAGCGCCAGTGAATCGAAGCTCTTTCGCAGGCCGATCTGGATATCCCGGATAACACTGACCCTGACCTCGTTCCAGTCAACAAAAGCTGATTTCAGCAGGCTGTAGCATCTCTTGGCCAGCTTCGGGTCCATATGGAGATGGAGCCGGTGAAAGATAACCAGGTCGATGATCGTTTCAGGGTAGTTTTTTTCACTGAGACTTGGCGGACAGTATTTTTCCGCTGCATCGCAGATGTTTAGCAGGCGTTTGCTGATCTTCACCCGGGCTCTCCACAAAAAGAAGAAAAGGGGAATTGGATTCCCCAAAGTGTTAAATTGAAAGGAGTTGTAGTTTCCTGTTTCAGGCGTCTTCAATATTCCCGAAAGGGAAGACTGGATTATACTATTTGCTTTGGAATGCATCAAAACCTCTTCAAACCCGCTTCTGCAGGCTCCCCTTGCTGGAGCGGCTCCCGGGATTGGTGAAGGAGAGGCAGAACGCAATGAGCGAAATAACTTCCAGGCTGTTTTTTTTCTGTTTCGTGGCCTTTCTCGCCTGCTTATCCGGCCGGGATTGCTGTGGGGCTGAGGAGCCTTCTGTGCGGAGTGTTCCACCGCTGGCCGAAGGTCTGCTGGTGACAGAGAAGCTGGCCGGTGAGGGAACCTGGCTGGACCCGGGTTTTGAGATGCGTTTTCGCCGGGCGAGGCGCAGCAGGGTAACGGTCTGGTTTGAGGACCAGCTGCTTGGGGATGGAGAAGCCTACCGGCGCAGGGCAAAGGAATTTGCCGGGGGCAAGCGGAGGGAGCTGCGGAAGGCGGCGTTGAAAACCCTGCAGGCTATTCATGGCAGATCCTGGAAACAGGCCAGTGCCCGCCTCGATGAGCTGGTTGGGGAGGGGAAGATCAGCCAGGTGGAGCCGCACTGGATTGTAAACGGGTTTTCCTGTCTTACCGTGCAGGAACACCTTCAGAGCCTGCGCTCAGTACCGGGTGTGAAGAAGATCTTTGTGGCAGCGAACCGTCCCCCCAGCCGGCCTCCTCCGGGCGCTCTTGCACCCGGTTTCCCCAGGCCGAAGCGGGCGCCCTTCGATCCGAAGCGCTACAAGCACCCCTGGTATATCCGTTCTTTGCAGGCTGACCGGGCGTGGAAGGAGCTTGGTATTACCGGGCTGGGAACTCTCAACGTGGTCCACGACTTCTCCTTCGTATTTTCAGAGAACCTTGCGGCTAACCTCTACCGAAACCCGGGAGAGGTTCCGGCAAACGGTATAGATGATGACCGCAATGGTCTTATCGATGACTACCACGGCTACAATTTTGATGCAGATACGGCTCGTTTGACGAAGGTCCCGGTGGCCCTGAACTCATCTTCGCCCCGCTGGATGCACGGGTTCATGTGCGCAGCGATTATTTGCGGACAGGGGGTCCCCGGTAAGGAATATGAGTTTGGAATTGCTCCGCAGGCCAGGTGGGCAGGAGTGATCGGTGGGGGGCGGTTTGAAAGAGCGGTGCAATGGGCTGTCGAGCAGGGGGCTGACACCTACAGCATGAGCTTTTCGATTCCCCGCCTGGGTGAGTACCGCTCTCACTGGCGCAAGGTCATGGAGCAGGGTTCCCTCTGTGGAGTCTTCTTTGTTTCCGGCGCCGGCAATTTTGCCGAGTCAGAGGAGGTGCCGGTGCAGATGCGCGTTCCCGAGGACATCCCGGAGGTGGTTTTTGCGGCGGCAGGTGTACAACGTAATTTCAGCCGGACTCCATTCTCAAGCCAGGGGCCCGTCAAATGGCAAACGGAGCATTACCGGGATGGCCTGGTCGCCAAGCCTGAGGTTTGTGCTTTTAACATGGGGCTGCCCTTTCTGAGGCGGGATGGGTCGGTGATGGGTTCCGGCCTGAATGGCAACTCATTTGCCGGGCCCATGTTTTGTGGGGCGATTGCATTGATGCTCTCGGCCGATCCGGATCTGCTTCCCTGGGATCTGAAGGAGATCATTACGGCTACGGCCACCGATGTGGCAGCGCCCGGAGTTGATTCTCAAACCGGGCATGGACTCATCAACTGCTACCGGGCAGTGAGAGAGGTCCTGCGGCGCAAGGCCCTGCGGGAGGGCCGTGACGCAGGCCCCTTTACGGGCAGGCAGGCCGGGGATGAGATCGATATCGCCTCGGCCAGGGCGGAGCTTGCCCGGCTGCAGATCAGGATTGCACGGGTTGAGCCGGGCTCCCAGGCGGCGAGGGCCGGGGTGCAGGTCAACGATACGGTCCTGAGCTACAACGGCCGGCTGATCACGACCCGGACTGCGCTTCGCACGGCAGTGGAGGCTGCGCAGCGCCAGGATCCGGATGCTGAAAAAATCCTGCTGGTTCTCAGCCGCAGGGGCAGGAAAATCAAGCTCCCGGTGAAGAGCGGCTCGCTGGGGGTCCGGGTTGCTGCAAGCTATTCTGCCCCGGTATTTCAATAGCAGGCCTGGCGGCTGAGTGGCCGGGAGCCAGGCGGCCTTCTCTCTCAGTAGCTGGTTGACCGCCCGGCCTTTCCCAGCCGCCTGGTGTTGCCCTTGAGGTAGGCCTTGCGACGGTAGGCAATCAGCTCCGCAGCTATGCTCACGGCGATTTCCTCAGGTGTCCTGCTGCCTATATCGATTCCGATCGGCGCATGAATCTCATCCAGCTCTTCCTGTGAGATGCCCTCGTCGCGGAGAGTCTTATAGATACCTGCAATCTTCGGTTTACTTCCAATCAGCCCTATGTAGCCGGCCTGGGTCCTGACCGCTTTTGAAAGAACCAGCTGATCGTACTTATGCCCCCTGGTCACGATAACGATGAAGCTGGCCGGGGTGATCGCGAGCTTTTCAAAGCAGTCTTCAAAGTCCGAGACGATCACCTCGCTGGTAGGAGGGAAGTGTTCTGAGTCGGCAAATTGAGGCCGGTCATCGACGATGACGCATTTCATTCCAACCGTCTCGACCAGTGGAACCAGCTGCCTGGCTATATGCCCCGCGCCGAAAATGTGTACTACCGGGCTTCCCAGGGGCTCGATGAAAATCTCGACCACTCCGCCGCAGGCGAGCCCTTCTTCCTCGGCAGTTTTCGCTGAGAGCTCAAAGCTTTTGCGGATCGGGCAATCCTTTTCGATGGCCTCCCTTGCCAGTGCCCAGACATCCGCCTCGGTGCAGCCCCCGCCAATCGTGCCGACGGTGCTGCCGTCTTCACGTACCAGCATCTTTGCGGATTCCTTGCCCGGGGTGGAGCCGCTAGCCCCGATAACGGTTGCCAGCGCACCTCGCTGGCCTTCCGAGAGCAGTCTTGATATCTCCCTGTAAATGTCTGACATCAGGCTACTTATAGCATTTCAGAGGCTTCTCTCCAAGTTTCAGACTTCGATTTGCCCTCTCCGGGCGCATTGGTGGGCGTGTTGTATACTTTCCGGGGGGAATAGGCAGTTGATTTGGGCAGGACTGAAAATGAGCAAACAGGGTACCGTTTCAGCAGGTGAACGGGGTGGACTGCGCCCGGGTTCCGATGACTGGAAAGAGCAGGCGCAGCTGCAGAAGCATCGTGCAGTGAAGGCCTTGCAGTCTTCCCTGCGTATGTATGAGCTGAATGAGAAGATCAAGTCGACGCTTGACCTGACGACCCGCCTGCTTGATATCGAAAAGGAATCAGAGCTGTTCAGCGAGGCGGTGAAGGTTCTGACCTCTGAGGACGGCATGGGATTCCGGGATGCGAGCCTCCTGGTCCTTGAGGAGGACATCCTGCATACAGCCTGTTCCACCCTGGAGCGGGGCAAGAAGATATTTCCGCTCGATGGGGATAACCGCTACGCACGCTGGCTGGCTGCAGCCGGAGAGCCTGGCGAGCCGGCCGGGGAGCGCGGTGAGGAGTTGATGGTGGAGTTGCGGAGCAGGGGGAGTCTCCTCGGCCTCCTTGAGGTGGTCCAGCATGAGCGGGAAAATACCCTTTTTGCCGGACTCGATTCCTTCCTGGGATGGAGGCGTGACATGGTTTCCCGCATCGGGGAGGTGATCGCGATGCTCATCGACAACCTGCGATTGAACCGTGAGCTCAAACGCCAGTCGACAGTCGATGTCCTCACCGGCGTCTACAACCGGAGCTATTTTCTCCAGAGGGTGAAAGATGAGGTGAAGCGAGCCTGCCGCTATGAGAGGCCTCTCTCTCTCGTCTTCATTGATATCGATAAGTTCAAGGAGATCAATGATGAGCATGGCCACCTGGCGGGCGACAGCCTGCTGCGCGAGCTCGGCTCATTGTTCAGGCGCAATATTCGAAACACCGATGTGCTCGGCAGGTACGGGGGAGATGAGTTTGTATGGCTGCTCCCCGAAACGGGCCTGGAGATGACGGCCTCGGCGGCCCGGAAACTGATCAGCGAGTTGAGGGACTGTCGATTCGATCTCACAGGGGCCGGGAATCCCGGTGCGGAGGTGGCTGTTACCGTGAGTCTTGGAGCGGCCAGTCTTCTGCCGGGGGAGGTTGAGGTGGAGTCGCTTTTGCGGCGTGCTGACGAGGCACTCTACAAAGCAAAAAACGGTGGGAGGAACCGGCTGGAAACCTGATCAGTCGGTTTCCTGCCCGGGGTCTGTTTCCGCGTCCGGCTTCTCTGCGGGATCGCGATTCTGTGCGAGGATCTCTTCGATCCTGGACACCCTGTCATCTTTGTCGTCGAGGACAAATCTCAGCACAGGGATGTTTCGGAGCTTAAGATTTTTCCCGACCTGCCTCTGGATGAACCCACAGGATGATTCAATCGCCTGCAGGGATTTTGACTGTTCAGCTCGCGGCCCCAGGACGGAGAAATAGATTTTCGCCTCGCGAAGATCTGATGTCATCTCAACATCGAGGATCGTAATAAACCCGAGGCGGGGATCGTTCAATTCCTGCTGGACAACGTGACTGACGAGGAACTTGAGCCGGCTGGCAATTTTTTGGGCGTGGCGGGGGGGCATTTACTGGTTTGTGGATTCGACCGGGGCTGTCGGATCACTTCTGGAGGGTGCGAGCCTTGTGAACGATCGTGTAGGCTTGAATAAGGTCATCCTTTTTGATGTCCTCGTAGTTCTTCAACTTGATTCCGCACTCGAAGCCTTCCTTGACCTCCTTGGCATCGTCCTTGAGACGCTTGAGGTTGGCGATGGAGCCCTCGTGGATTGGTTTATCGTTTCGAATCAGGCGAATCTTGTCGTTACGAAGGATCTTGCCGGTTTTGACGTAACAACCGGCAATATTGCCGAGCTTGGAAGCCTTGAAGACCTCCCGGATTTCCGCTTCGCCGTGGAATTCTTCGATCTCTTCGGGGGCGAGTCGCGCTTCCATGGCCGCATGGATATCGTCAACCGCCTCGTAGATCACCTTGTAGTGCCGAATCTCGATGCCGCTTTCCTCTGCTACAACGCGTGCCCGGTCATCAGCAACGACGTGGAAACCGATGATGACCGCATCGGAGGCGGAGGCCAGCTGGACGTCTTCCTGGCTGACCGCACCTACACCGGTATGGATGATTTCGACTTTGACCTCGTCGGTGGAAAGACTTACCAGTGAGCTTCGCAGGGCCTCGATCGAGCCGCGTACATCGGCTTTCAGAATCAGGTTCAGCTCCGTGGCCTCACCAGTGGAGGTCTTCTCGACCAGGTCGATAAGGGAGCGTTTCTTGCCGCTTGATTTCTCTGCCTGCTCCATTTCCCGCCGGCTTCTCGCTCGAGAATCGGCAATCTGGCGTGCCTGTTTTTCAGATTCAAGCACATAGAGCTTCTCTCCTGCATCGGGGACGGAGTTCAGTCCGACGAGAGTGACTGGCATGGAAGGACCCGCTTCGCTTACCTGTTCCGATCCGTTGATCAGGAGATCCTTGATACGGCCGTAGCTTGCCCCGGCGAGGACACTGTCACCGAGCTTCAATGATCCGTCCTTGATCAGGGCCGTGGTGAGAACTCCCCTGTGGGTGGTTGCTTCGGCTTCCAGCACGACTCCAATCGCTGATCTTTCAGGGTTCGCCTTGAGCTCGAGAATCTCCGATTCCAGGCTGAGAACTTCCAGGAGGTTGTCGAGACCATCTCCGGTCTCGGCAGAGACTTCTACCATCTCCGTGTCGCCGCCCCATTCCACCGGGTTGAGCCCTAGAGCGGAGAGCTGCTCTTTGCAACGCTGCGGGTTCGCACTGGCGAGGTCGACCTTGTTGATAGCGACGATAATGGGTACCTCTGCAGCGCGGGCATGGTTGATCGCTTCTTCCGTCTGGGGCATGGGCCCATCATCTGCGGCGACAACCAGCACGGCCACATCGGTGACATTGGCCCCCCTGGCCCGCATCTCAGTGAAGGCCTTATGCCCGGGGGTGTCGATGAAGGTTACCCGGACATCTCCCTTGTCGACACGATAGGCGCCAAGGTGCTGGGTGATTCCTCCATGTTCACGGGAGGTGACCTGGGTTTCGCGGATCTTGTCCAGCAGAGAGGTCTTGCCGTGATCGACATGGCCGAGGAAGGTCACGACTGGAGCCTTGGAGACAAGGTTGGCTTCCTCGCTGACCTCTTCTTCGATCAGCTTGAGGAGCTCTTCCTGGCTTTCCTCCTTCTTCTTGAACTCGACCTCGGTGCCGATGTCCATGCAGACCTCGAGGACAAGTTCCTCATCGAGGAAGTCGTTGATGGTGACAGGTTTGCCGAGCTTGAAGAGGGTCTTGATCAGGGCCTGCGCCTTCATCCCAAGCGTAGAGGAGAGATCTTTCAGGGCCAGCGGGACGGAAACCTCGATCTTCTCTGGGGCCTTGAACTCTACCGGTTTTCTGCGCTCTACCGGGTCGCCACCGCCTCTTCGATTCGACTTCCGGTTCTTGCTGGAGAACCTTCCAGGGCCGCCTGAAGAGTATTCGTTCGTTGGAAAGAAGCGCCTGACCTTTTTCTTGCGCCCGCCCTGGGCCGGTTGCTGTTTTTCCCGGCTACTCTTTTCACCGGAGCTTGTCGTCGAGGTCGCGGAGCCCTGTTTAGTTTTTTCCTTGGCGGCGCTCTTTTCCGCAGCCGGGGCCTCAGCAGTTTTGGGCTTCAGCCGGTCACGGAGGATCTTCGCGACCGGTTCGTCGATCGAGGACATATGGCTCGCAACCTTATGCCCCTGGGTTTTCAGGAAGGTGATGAGCTCCTTGCTGGTCATATCCAGCTCTTTAGCAAGGGCGAA
This sequence comes from uncultured Planctomycetia bacterium, assembly GCA_964615885.1. Taxonomy (GTDB): domain Bacteria; phylum Planctomycetota; class UBA8108; order UBA8108; family UBA8108; genus UBA8108. Next base: position 62,397 of record CAZTRG010000110.1, read on the forward strand.
AATTCTAACTCCCAAGGGACCGTCCTTCCTGACGCTCTTCAGATCACTAAGTATACCGGTTCGGCTGTAAAAGGAGCCGGACCTGGCTGATTTCGTTAACTAGGCTTCTGCCTCAGCAGATTCAGATTCATCAATATCCGCGGCGGATTCATCCCCGCCAGCATCTTTTTCTTCGGCCTCATCGGCCTCGGGTTCAGCAGCTTCTTCCTCGGCGGCCTCTTCGGCCTCGGGCTCAGCGGCTTCTTCCTCGGCGGCCTCATCGGCCTCGGGCTCAGCAGCTTCTTCCTCGGCGGCCTCATCGGCCTCGGGCTCAGCAGCTTCATCATCGGCGGCCTCATCGGCATCGGGCTCAGCAGCATCATCCTCGGCGGCCTCGAGC